>JBDHZW010000056.1:0-22926 GCA_039812105.1 Nakamurella sp. | reverse complement strand
GCCGATCCTGCTGGACCGGTTGGCACTGTTGCCCGAACCGCCCCCGGCGGCCCTGCTGCAGGCCGCCGGCCGGGCGCAGGCGGCGGCCGGCCCCAAGCGCCGGCGCCGTAAGAAGCCGGTACTCGAGATAGAACTGACGCCCCGGACGCCGGCCGGCCGCACGCCGGTCTCGCCGACCAGCGTGCACCGGATCAAGGTCACCCTGACCGGTTCGAAACCGCCGATCTGGCGCCGGCTCGAGGTCCCGTCCACCATCACCCTGCATCGGCTGCACGACGTGCTGCAGGCCGCTTTCGGCTGGACCGACACGCACCTGTGGGCCTTCGAAGACTCGGCGGCGGTGTTCGCCGTCGGCGAGATCGGCACCCCGCACCGCAACGCGCGACGGGTGGCGCTCGGCCAGATCGCCCCAGCCGTCGGCGACACCCTCCGCTATGTCTACGATTTCGGTGACGACTGGGACCATCGGATCGTCGTCGAGGCGGTCGCCGAGTCGGCCTCGGATGTCCGATACCCGCGCTGCCTGACCGGACGCCGGGCCGCACCGCCCGAGGATTGCGGCGGTGTCTGGGGTTACCGGGAGCTGGTCGATTCGCTGGCCGATCCCGGTCATCCCGAACACGAGGACCGGCTCGCCTGGCTCGGCCTGGGTTCGGCGGCCGAATTCGACCCCGGCCGGTTCGACCAGGACGCCGTCAACCGTCGACTCGCGCCACTGGCCGGCCGGCGCCGCTGACCGGCCCACCGAAAAGGGAGTCTCAATGCGCATTCTCGTGGTCGGAGCCGGCGCGGTGGGCGGACTGTTCGGTGGGCTGATGGCCGCGCACGGCCGGGACGTCACCTTCCTGGTCCGGCCGGCCCGGGCGGCCGCGCTCCGGCGAGGAGGCCTTCAATTGGTGGGCACCGCCGGTGGGCCACAGGACGAGACCCACACAGTTCCGGTCGCCGCGGTGACCGCCGACAAGCTGGGCGGCGAAAGATTCGACCTGGTGTTGCTCGCCGTCAAGGCCTACGGGCTGGACGCGGCGATCGACGACATCGCGCCGGCGATGGCCACCGGCGCGGCCGTGCTCCCGCTGCTCAACGGCATGCGCCACTACGAGCTGCTGACGGCGAGATTCGGCGTCGAGAACGTGCTCGGCGGTTTCGCCTTCGTCTCGGCCTATCTCGACGAGTCCGGCCGGATCGGCACGGGCCCGGTCCCGGCGTCGATCACCTACGGCGAACTCGACGGCGGCGTCAGCGAACGCATCGAGCGGTTCCACCGGGCCGCCGACGGATGCGGGTTCCGGGCCACCCTGTCCACCACGATCCTCGACGAGTTGTGGGCCAAGTGGGTCTATCTGGCCCCCTTCGCCGCGCTGAGCATCCTCACCGGCGGGTCGATCGGCGAGGCGGCGAGGGTGCCCGGCGGCCCGGAGACCGCCGCGGCCCTGCTGGCCGAGGCGGCCGCCGTGGCGCTGGCCAACGGGCACCGCCCGCCGCCGGAGAAGCTGGCCCGCGACCTGGCGATCCTGACCGACGTCGACTCGGCGAACCGGGCGTCCATGGTCAAGGACCAGTTGGCCGGCCGGCCGGTCGAGGTCGAGGCGATCGTCGGCGACATGGTCGACCGGGCGGCCGCCGCCGGTGTCGACGTGCCGCTGCTGCGCGCCACCCGGGCCGCGTTGGGCGTGTACGTGCGGCGCCGCTCGACCGGGTCCGGGTAGGACGGCCGCCCCGCACCGCCGAGTGGCGCAGGGCCGGTTCACTTGGGCCGGTCTTGCGCCGCTGGCCGGGCACATCGTGCCGTCGGTGGTCCGGCCGACCCGGCCGGCTGGTCCCGCGCCGCCGAGTGGCGCAGGCTCGGTTCACGTGCGCCGGTGTTGCGCCGCTGGCCGGGCTCATCGTGCCGTCGGTGGTCCGGCCGACCCGGCCGGCTGGTCCCCGGCACCGCCGAGTGGCGCAGGGCCGGTTCACGTGGGCCGGTCTTGCGCCGCTGGCCGTGGGTGTGCTCGGGCGGGTTCCGGCGCCGGGCCGCAACACCGACTCGCGGACTGACCATCCCGCCGGTCCCGCCGGCTGGCACCATGGGAGCCGATGTCCAGACGCAATCGCCAGCGCGGTCACCTGCGTGCGGTGCCCGACCCGGTCCCGTCCGCGACCCACCGCCAGGGATCGAAGCCGCCGACCAAGCCACAGCCCACGGCACGGCGGCGCGGCGAACCCGACCCCAGGTCGTTCGACGAGACCGACCTGTTCGAGATGTTCGATCCGGGGGACGACGTGCCCCCGCCGGCCCGAGCGGGGATCGCGGCCGAGATGGCCCGAGCCGCGGACGACCTGCCGGTGGACGACATCCTGGACCAGCTGGCCGCACTGGGCCTGCCCCCCGATCTGGTGGACCAGAGCCGCGCCCTCGGTGACGAGCACCGGGCCGAACTGGCCGGCCTGTTGACCGCCGCGACCGCGATGATGGCCGGCGATCCGGTGGCCGGCCTGCTGGGAATCTGGCAGCCGCTGCTGGACAGGAAGATCACCGCCTTCGAGGCCGAACTCGCGGCCGCGGAGATCCTGTGGACGTTCGACGGCGCCGCGGGCGAGGACGACCTGGTCGACGGCCTGGTCCGGCTCATTGACGAGGCCGAGCCGACCGGCCGGCCCGAGGCCCTGGTGATGTGCCGGATGCTCGCCCACCTCGGGCCGCCGGCGATCCACGACCGGGCCGTGCGCGCCGCGGACACCCTGGCCGCCGGCGGGATCCGGGACCGGTCCTGGGTGTCCTCCCTGGGCACCGCCACCTTCCAGCGGGCCTACGGCTACGACGACGGGGCGGCCCGCGTCTTCGCCGTCGAGTTCGGCTACGGCCGGCGTCGACACGCCTTCGTGTTCATCGTCGACCCGCTGCTGCCGTGCCTGGCCGGCCTCTACGCGACCGACGACGTCGAGGAGCTGCACCACGAGGTCCGGCAGGACGCGCTGGCCCACCACCACGTCCTGGCCGAGCTGGCCGCGGCCGAGGTGGGCTCGCTGATCCGGGCCGCGCTGGCCCTTCCGTTCTGCCCCGAGGACGAGGACGACGAGGCGGACATGGAGGGGATCGTCCCGATCGTCCGGGAACGGCTCCGGCACCTGCCCGATCCTGACGCGGCCACGAACTCCTGACGCGCCGGCCGTCGGCCGACCGGGGCTTGCCGGCGCGAGCCTGGCGGCAGGTGGCCTCGGCTGAACCGCCTTTGCGCCTCCCGCCACCCGGATGCGCAACAGCGGTTCACGGGGCCAGGCTCGGCCGGGAGTGCGGCCCCGGCCGGACGCCGAGGTCATCGCGATCCGCCGGCGCACCACCCGACACGCTGATCCCGCCGAGATAGACCTGACCGACCCGCCGCACCGCGGACCCGATGTCGCGCAACGGATCCGCGTCGACCAGCAGGACATCGGCGTCGTAGCCGGCGGCCAGCCGACCCTTGCGCCCGAGCCCGCAGACCCTCGCGGCCACGGACGTGGCGGCGGCCAGTACCTGCGCCGGCGCCAGGCCCGCGTCGGCGAACAGATCGATCGACCGGGCCAGCGCACCGTGCGCCAGCCACGGGTTCAGCCCCGCGTCCAGCCCGGTCACCACCGGCACTCCCGCATCCCACAGCCGGCGAACCATGCCGGCCCGCCACCCGCGCACCTGTTCCGGTGAGCGGCCGGACGACGCCAGCATCTCCCGGACGGCCGGCGGTGCGTACTGCAGGAACTCGGCGGGCGCCGGCGGGATCACCCCGCTCACCGCCATCTGCCGGTCGGCCAGCGCCCCGACCAGCGCGTCCGGCAGGTCGACGCCCGTCGGGGTCAGGCCACTGCAGTGTTCGATGCCGTCCACGCCGGCCCGCACCGCCTGGTCGATGGCGGCCAGCCAGTGCGCATGGGCGGTCACCGGCAACCCGCGAGCGTGCGCCTCGTCGACGATCAGCCGCAGCTCGTCGTCGCCGAACTGGGTGGCCACCGTCGCGGTGCCCGGCGTCGACATGCCGCCGCTGGCCATCACCTTGATCAGGTCGGCCCCGCGCTCGGCGTGCTCCCGCACCCCGGCGACGATCGCGTCCGGACCGTCGACCACCCCGACGAGGAAGTGGCAGTGTCCGCCGGGCACGGTCAACGGCGGCCCGGCCGCGACCACTCCCGGTTCGGCGCGGCCCGCCGACGACCGCCGCCGATCGACCACCGCGAAATCACGGTCGCCCAGATCGCGAACCGCGGTGACCCCGGCGGCCAACTGGGCGGCCAGGGACCGCCCGATCGCCTCGTCGAGATCACCGGCCGCCGCGGCCCGGTCCAGGGCCCCCGGCCCGCTGTCGCAGACCAGGTGGACGTGGGTGTCGATCAGTCCGGGCAGCGCGGTGTGCGTCGAGTGGTCGATCACCCGGCAGCCGGCAGCGACGTCCGGATGCCCGTCCTCGACGGCCACGACGACGCCGTCGTCGAGCAGGACGGTGGCCGGGCCGTCGGTGAAACCCTCACCGTCGAACACCCGGGCACAGCGCAGGGCCAGCATGGCCGAGGCGTAGTCCGATTTGTCCGACCCGGTCACCCGGAGCCGCGGCTCACGGCATCGCCCCGGCGGGGGAACACCGTGACTGTCGGACCCTGGTGACACGATGGGAACCCAGCCACCGCAGTAGGGGAGACGCATGCCGGACGGACCGACGCCGACGCTGGACGCGGCGCAGTCGGACAAGCTGCGCCGCCAGCTCGATGTGTGGCGCCGCCAGCTGATCGCGCTGGATC
Organism: Nakamurella sp.; assembly: GCA_039812105.1. Lineage (GTDB taxonomy): Bacteria > Actinomycetota > Actinomycetes > Mycobacteriales > Nakamurellaceae > Nakamurella. The sequence continues at coordinate 18,174 of JBDHZW010000056.1, read as the reverse complement.
GTCGGCAGCGCCAGCTGTACTTCAAGCACACCCGCACCGCGTCCCTCGAGCTCGTCCGCCCCGACCCGGACGACCTGCCCATCCTGCTGGCCCGGCCGACCCGGCTGTTCACCCTGGTCCCGGACACCGCGAAGGCGGCCAACCTGGCCGTCGACGCACCGACGCCGGCCCCGGAAGCCGCGGTCACCCGCTACGGCCACCCCATCGACGGCGGCATCGAGGTCGCCGACAAACGGCCGGCGGAGCTGGAGAGTTCGCTCCGCCGGCTCGATGTCATCTCCCGCCAGCTGTACGCCGACCGCGGCCTGTGGACGCTGTACGTCGGCCTGCTCATGTTGCAATGGGTGGACCCGGACGACAACGCCACCGTCGTCAGCCCGATCCTGCTGGTCCCGGCCGAACTGACCCGCCCGGCCCGGGACGAGGCGTTCCGGCTGCGCCGCACCGACGACGACCCCGTGCTCAATCCGACCCTGCGGCTGCGGATGAGCGAGCTGGGGGTCGAGCTGCCCGCCGTCGACGCCGACGACCTGGACCTGCCCGCGCTACGCGCCGACATCGGCGCCGCCATCGCGACCAAGCCCGGTTGGGCGGTGCTGGAGCGGGCCGTGCTGACCACGTTCAGCTTCCAGAAGGAGGCGATGTACCGGGATCTCACCGACAACGCGGACGCCATCCTGGCCGACCCGCATGTCCAACTGCTGGCCCTGGGCCCGGACGCGCCGGTCTCGGCGGACCTGGCGTTCGACCCGCCCGACCCGCGCACGCTGGACCAGCAGCACCCGGCCGAGGAGCTGGCCAGCATCCTGGACGCCGACAGCAGCCAACGCGCCTGCATCGTGTCCGCGCGGGACGGCCGGTCGTTCGTGATGGACGGACCACCCGGCACCGGCAAGAGCCAGACGATCGCGAACATGATCGTGGAGCTGATGACCGCCGGCAAGACGGTGCTGTTCGTCAGCGAGAAGGCCGCCGCGCTGGACGTGGTCCGAGATCGGCTGCGGGGCGCCCGACTCGGCTCGTTCCTGTTCGAGCTGCACTCCCAGGCGGCGACCCGCAAGCACGTCGTCGACGACCTCTACACCACGCTGCAGCAACAGGTGGTGACGACGGCGCTGTTCACCGAGACCGACCGCCGGCTGCTGATCGCCATGCGGGAGCAGCTCACCGCGCACGCCGCGGCGATGAACGAGGTGCGCCGACCGCTGGGCCGCTCCGTGTTCGGGGTGCTCGGCGAGCTCGGGGAATTGCCGGCGGCGACCGGCACCCTGCCCACCTCCGACTTCTGGGCCGGTCTGGACGACGCGACGTTGCGCCGCATTCTCGATCACGCCGACACCCTTTCCCGGAACTGGCGTCCCGCGCTGGAAGGGGAGGACTTCGGCTGGCGGGAACTGGCCGAGACCGAACACACCGAGTACTCGATCCGGCAGCTGATCGAGACCGTCGGTGACGCCGCTCGGTCGGCCGACGGGGTCGCGGTGATCGCGGCCGCCGTCGACGAGGACACCGGCCTGAACCTGCCGGTCGGCCTGGACGCCCTGCACGGACGGGTCCGGCTGCTACAGCTCGCCGAGCGGCGGCCGGCGGTCGTCGACGACTGGCTGTTCCTGGCCGACCTGACGCCGGTGACCGACCTGATCACCGCCCGGAAGTCGTTGTGCGGGCAGCTGATCGCGGCCCGCAGCGAACTCGCGACGGCCGTCGGCCCCCGCTGGTCCGAGCTCGACGACGGCGCGCTGGAGCGCGTCGCCGGTCTGCGCGAGCTGGTCTGGGCTCCGGCCGACGCCACGGCCAGCGGCCGAATCCCCGGCCTGTTCGGGTTTCTCGATGCGGCCTCGGCCCGGCTCGGTGAGATCGCCGACGACACCGCCCAACTCGGCCGGCTGCTGGGCCTGCCCGACCGCGGGCTCTCGCTCGGCCGGGCCCGGGCCTACGCCGAACTGGCCCTGCTCGCCGAGAACCCGGCGAAACCGCAACCGGGGTGGCTCAATCCGGCGGTGCAGGCCGCGGTCGGCGAGTCGATGACCGTGCTGGGTCCGCTGACTGACCTGGTCCGGCAGCACGAGCGGTCCATGCGCGAGGTGTTCACCGACGAGGCGCTGTCCCTGGACCTCGCCGCCCTGAACACCCGGTTCCGCGAGTCGCACCACGGCTGGGGCCGCTTCTCCGGTCAGGCCCGTGCCGACCGGCGCACCCTCAAGGCGGTGGCGGTGCGCGGCAAGGTGGACAGGCGGCTGATCGAACGGCTGCCCGACGCGGTCGCCTGGCAGGCCGCCACCCGCGAACTGGCGGCCAAGGAACAGCAGTTCGCGCCGCCGCTGGGTCAGGCCTACCAGCGGCTGGACACCGACTTCGGCCGGGTCGGCAACGCCCTGGAGACCGCCCGCCGGGCGGTGAACCTGGCCGGCGCCGCGGTCGACCCGGCCCGGCTGGCCCGGCAACTCGCCGACGGCGGCGCACCCGACCCGGGGCTGACCCTGATCGCCCGCCGGCTGGCCGACAACGTCACGGCCTGGATCCGGTCCACCGGCGCCGCACTGGACCAGCCGGCGATCCGGCAGATCGAGCATCTGTCCCTGGAGGACACCGCCCGCTGGTGCGGCGACCGGTCCGCGGAGCTGCGCGAACCACTGGCCGCCGCCGGCCGGGTGGCCGAACTGGCCGGGCGGCCACTGGCTCTCGGGCAGATCCGCTCGGTGTTGGGCGCGGCCCGCCGCCGGGCCGACTGCGAGCGGGCCATCGACGACACCCGGGCGCCGGACCGGGCGCTGCTGGGCCCCGGCTACGCCGGGGCCGACACCGACTGGGCCGCCCTGGACGCCGGGCTGGAATGGGCCCGCCAGGTCAGGGATGTCACCGGCGGGCCGGTCAGCCCGGCCACCGCGGAACGGCTGTCGTCGCTCACCCTGGAATCCGGGCTGTTGGCCGGGGCGATGCAGGACTGGCAGCGGGCGCGCGATCGGGTGCTGGCCGCGTTCACCCCCACCCGGGCCGCCGAGCTGGCCGGCGATCTCGACCTGGACCTGCGGCAGTCGGCCGGGGCGCTGCGGGAGATGGCCGACACCGCCTACACCGACGTCGGGCAGTGGTGCGCGTTCGCGCAGCAGCGGGCCGCGCTGGCCGAGCTGAATCTGGGCGAGGCGGTCGGCGCGATCGGCCGGGCGGGCGTGCCCGCGGAACAGGTCCCCGGCGCCGTCCAGGCGTGGGCGCTGCGGGCCTGGCTGGACACCACCATCGAGCGGGACCAGCGGCTGGCGCGCTACCAGGCCGCCGAGCGGGACGCCCTGGTCGCCCAGTACCGGGAGCTGGACAGCCGGATCGTCAACCAGGCCAACACGCTGGTCGCGGCCAGCTGCGGGGAACGCCGGCCGCGTTCGCTGACCGGCCGGCCGGCGCAGGTGATCACCCGGGAGGCGAACAAGAAGACCCGGCACAAGCCGATCCGCCAGCTGCTGGACGAGGTCGGCTCGCTGGTCACCGAGCTCAAACCCTGTTTCATGATGAGCCCGCTGACCGTGTCGATGTTCCTGACCCCCCAGGTGCGTTTCGACGCGGTCATCTTCGACGAGGCCTCGCAGGTGGTGCCGGCCGACGCGGTGAATTGCATCTACCGGGGCGGCCAGCTGATCGTGGCCGGCGACCAGAAGCAGCTGCCGCCGACCGACTTCTTCGCCCGGGCCGAGGACGCCGACCACGACAGCGCCGCCGACCTGGCCGACGACCCGACCGGCGAACGCGGTCTGGACACCTTCCAGTCCGTGCTCGACCTGTGCAAGGCCGCCGGTGGGCTCAGCTCGCTGCCGCTGACCTGGCACTACCGCAGCCGGCACGAGGATCTGATCACCTACTCCAACTACCGGTTCTACGACGGTCGGCTGCGCACCTTCCCCAGCGCCTCCTTCGACAGCGCCGACCTGGGCGTCGAGCACTACCTGGTCGACGGCCGGTACCGGCGCGCGGGCGCCCGGGACAACCCGGTCGAGGCGCGGAAGGTGGCCGAACTGGTCGCCCATCACGTGCACACCCGGCCGGGCCTGTCCCTCGGCGTGGTCACCTTCTCCACCGCGCAGGAGGACGCGGTCCGGGCGGCGATCGAGGAATCCGACCGGCCCGAGGTGCTCGAACTGCTCGAACACCGGGACCGGTTGGAGGGCTTCTTCGTCAAGAGCCTGGAGAACGTGCAGGGCGACGAGCGTGACGTGATCATCTTCAGCGTCGGCTACGGGCCGGACGAGCACGGCAAGTTCACCATGAACTTCGGCCCGCTCAACCGGGAGGGCGGCTGGCGGCGGCTGAACGTGGCGATCACCCGGGCCCGGCGCCGGGTGGAGATCGTCAGCTCGTTCAAGCCCACCCAGATCACCGGGGTGAACTCGGCCGGCCCGCTGCACCTGCGCGGCTACCTGGACTTCGCCGACCGTGGTCCGGCTGCTCTCGCCCAGGACGCGCCGGGCGGCGGACAGGGCGTCGACGCCGGCCCGGAGAGCGTGTTCGAGGAGCAGGTGGCCCAGCTGATCCGGTCCTGGGGGTACCCCGTGCACACCCAGGTCGGTGCCGCCGGGTACCGCATCGACCTGGCCGTATTGCACCCGGACCGGCCCGGCGAGTACCTGCTCGGGGTCGAGTGTGACGGCGCCGCCTACCATTCTGCGCCCACCGCGCGCGACCGGGACCGGCTGCGCGAGCAGGTGCTGGTCGGCCTCGGCTGGCGGATCCACCGGATCTGGGGGATCAGCTGGTGGCGGGACCGGGCGACCCAGCAGGGCCGCCTGCGCGCGGCGATCGAGGCGGCGTTGACGGCGGCCGGCGCCGTTGACGCCGACGAGGACGACGCGGCGCCGGCGACCGCGACCGCAGCCGGCCCGCCGGAGATCCGCTTCGACGAGATCGAACCGCAGGCCGTGCCCGGCTGGGCGGTGCCCTACCCGGCGTCGGCCGAGGGGACCGGCCCGGGCGCCGAGCGGCACGCCGATCCACGGTCCCCGGAGGCGCGCCCGGCGCTGCGCCGGTTCTTCGAGTCGGCCCTGCGCACCGAGGCGCCGGTGCACGAGTCGGTGCTGCTGGGCCGGTTCAGGCAGGCCTGGGGCATCGGCCGGCTCGGCTCACAGATCCGGGCGAACGCCGACCACGTGCTGTCCCGGGTGCGGGTCGACGGTCAGCCGGTGCACCGGGACCCCGGCGGCTTCTACCGGATCGACGGGCAGCAACTCACCGCGGTGCGGGTGCCGACCGGCGGGGCCGCCGCGCGCAACGTGCTGTGCATCCCGCCGGAGGAGATCGACCTGGCGGTGGTGGGCACCGTCCGGGACGCGATCGTCATCGAGGAGGACCAGACCGCGGTCGCGGTTGCCCGGCTGTTCGGGTGGCAGCGGTCCGGCCCGGACATCCAGAACGCGATCACCGCCGCGGTGTCCCGGATGGTGCAGCAGGACCGGATCCAGCGCAACGCCCGGCGGGAGCTGCGGATCAGCGGCTGACGTCGCTCGACAGGCGCAGCACGACCTTCCCGGACACCGCCGGGTCGGCCGCCGTCTCCATCGCCGCGGCCGCGTCGGCCAGGTCGAACGTGTGGGTGATCACCGGGTCCAGCACGTCGGTCCGGGCGAGCAGGGCGACGGCGTCGTCGAACTCGGTGTCGAACCGGAACGCGCCCCGGTAGTCGATCTCCTTGGCGACCATCGCGGACAGTTCGGCCGGCCGCGGCCCCGGTGGGAACATGCCCAACTGCACGACGACCCCACGGCGGCGGGTCGCCGCCAGCGTCGGCGCGATGGCCACCGAGGCGCCGGACGCCTCGATCGCGACGTCGAAGTACTGGTCGGGCAGCTCCTGGTCGCCGACGAGCACGGTGCGGTCGGCGCCGACCGCCCGGGCGATCCGCAGCGGATTCTCCAGCACGTCCGTGGTCCACACCTCCTGCGCGCCCAGCGCTTTGGCCGCTCCGGCGGCCAACGCGCCGATCGGCCCGGAGCCGCCCACCAGCACCCGGGCGCCGGACACCCCGCCGGCCCGGTGCAGTGCGTGCAGCCCGACGGCCAGCGGCTCGGCCAGCACCGCGCGGCCCAACGGCAACGACGCGGGCAGCGGCCGCAACTGGTCGTCGCGGACCAGCAGGTACTCACCGAACCCGCCCTGGGTGTGCGGCCGGCTGGCCGCCGACCCGAGGTAGCGGGCGTTGCGGCAGACGTTGCGGACGCCGGCCCGGCACTCCGGGCACTCGCCGCACGGGGAAGCGGGGTGGATCGCCACCGGGGTGCCGGCCGGAACCGTCCCCGACGGATCGTCGGCGACGACCCCGACCACCTCGTGACCGAGCACCAGCGGCTCCCGCAGGGTGAACGCGCCGACCGCCCCGTGCCGGTAGTAGTGCAGGTCCGACCCGCAGATGCCGCCGTGGGTGACCCGGACCAGGACCTGCCCGGCCGCCGGGGACCCGACCGTCGTCTCGTCCAGCCGCAGATCGCCGGCACCGTGCGCGACAAGAGATTTCATCTGGATTCTCCTACAGGACCGACAGCATGCCGCCGTCGACGTACACGATCTGCCCGTTGACGAAGTCGGAGGCGTCCGAGGCCAGGAACAGCAGCGTGCCCACCAGGTCCTCCACCTTGCCCCAGCGGCCGGCCGGCGTCCGGCCGCGCACCCAGGCCGAGAACGTCTCGTCCGCGACCAGCGCGCTGGTCAGCTCGGTGGCGAAGTAGCCGGGACCGATGGCGTTGACACAGATCCCGGACCCGGCCAGATCGCCGCACATGCCCCGGGTGAGCATCTTGATCGCGCCCTTGGTGGCCGCGTACGGGGCGATGCCCGGCCGGCTCACCTCGGACTGCAGCGACGCGATGTTGATGATCTTGCCCCGACCCCGCGGCGCCATCCGCCGGGCCACCGCCTGGCCGACCAGGAACGCGCTGGTCACATTGGTCGCCAGCAGCGTGTTCCAGTCGTCGACGGCGAAATCGGTGAACGGGGCCCGCTTCTGCATGCCGGCGTTGTTCACGCAGATCTGCACCGGTCCGACGGTCGCCTCGACCCGGGCGATCGCGGAGTCCACCGCCGCCGGGTCGGTGACGTCGAACGGCGCGAGATGCACGGTGGCGCCGGTGCTCCGGCGGATCTCGTCGGCGGCGGTGGCCAGCGCATCCGGGTTGCGCGCGTTGAGCACCACCTCGGCGCCGGCCTCGGCCAGGCCCTGGGCCAACGCCCGGCCGATGCCGCGGGACGACCCGGTGACCAGGGCGACCCGCCCGGTGATGTCGAAGAGTCGGTGGTTCACGACCGATGTGGCTCCGTCCGTCTCGAGGTGTCTTGGTCGGGCTCGCGCCCTAGGCATCCAGTCTATCCATAATATCGAACAAAGTTCAATCATTGGAACAAGAAGCGACGATATCGGGCGATCTGTGCGAGCTATACGTCATCTGGTTCAGCAATCTGAGATTCGTTCGGACGGGAGGGAAGGGTTGGCGATCGTGAGCCTGGGGAACCAATGCCGGGGGACGACCGGAAGGAGCCTCGATGCTGACCCTGCTCGTTCCCGGCGCGCTGACCCTGCTGGCCGCGGCGGGGATCCCGGCGGCCCTGTGGTGGGGGAGCGGGTGGTGGGTATGGGTGGCGGTGTTCGGCGTGCTCGCCGTCATCGGCTGGTACGACGTGCTGCAGCGGCGGCACTCGGTGCTGCGCAACTACCCGGTGCTGGGTCACCTGCGGTTCCTGTTGGAGAAGATCCGCCCGGAGATGCAGCAGTACTTCATCGAACGCAACACCGACGGCCGCCCGTTCGACCGGGACACCCGCTCGATCATCTACGAGCGGGCCAAGGGCATTCACGGTGAACTCGCCTACGGCACCGAGCGCGACGTCAACCGGGTCGGCACGGAGTGGGTGTTGCACTCGTCCGCGCCCCGGGATCCCGACGACGAGCAGCCGCGGGTCCGGGTCGGTGGCCCGGACTGCCCCCGGCCCTACGAGATGGCGCTGCTGAACGTCTCCGCGATGAGCTTCGGAGCGTTGTCCGCCAACGCGATCCGGGCGTTGAACCTCGGCGCCCGGCGCGGCGGCTTCGCCCACGACACCGGTGAGGGCGGCCTGACGAAATACCACCTCGAGCACGGCGGCGACCTGATCTGGGAGATCGGTTCCGGCTATTTCGGCGCGCGTACGAAGGACGGGGACTTCAACCCGGACATGTTCCGGGACAAGGCCGCCCACGACGCCGTCAAGTGCGTCTCGCTCAAGCTCAGCCAGGGCGCCAAGCCGGGCATCGGCGGCGTGCTGCCGGCGGCGAAGGTGACCGCGGAGATCGCGCAGGCGCGCAGCGTCCCGCAGGGCCGCAAGTGCGTCAGCCCGCCGGCGCATCGGGTGTTCGCGACCCCGCGCGAACTGATCCGGTTCATCGCCGGGATGCGGGAGCTGGCCGGCGGCAAACCCACCGGGTTCAAGCTGTGCGTCGGCTACCGGCACGAGCTGCTGGCGATCTGCAAGGCCATGGTGGAGGAGGGGATCACCCCGGACTTCATCGTGGTCGACGGGTCCGAGGGCGGCACCGGGGCGGCCCCGCTGGAGTACGAGGACCATGTCGGCACGCCGCTGACCGATGGCCTGATCATGGTGCACAACGCCCTGGTCGGCACCGGTCTGCGGGACCGGATCCGGATCGGCGCCAGCGGCAAGGTGGCCACCGGCACCGACATCGTCAAGCGGCTCTGCCAGGGCGCCGACTACACCAACGCGGCCCGGCCGATGATGATGGCCGTCGGCTGCATCCAGTCGCAGCGCTGTCACACCAACCACTGCCCGGTCGGGGTCGCCACCCAGGATCCCCGGCGGTCCCGCGCGCTGGTCGTCGCCGACAAGAGCGAGCGGGTACGGCGCTACCAGGCCGCCACCGTCGCCGAGGCGCAGCGGATGATCGCCTCCCTCGGTCTGTCCGACCCGGCCGAGCTGCAGCCGGCGATGCTGATGCGTCGCGTCGACCATGTGCGTTCGGCCAGCTACCTGGAGCTGTACCGGTGGCTGGGCGACGGCGAGCTGCTGGCCCAACCACCGCCGGACTGGGCCGACGACTGGCAGGCCGCGTCACCCGACTCCTTCCGGCGCCGGACCGGGAGCCGGGCCGAATGAACCCGGCCGATTGAAACCGGCCGAAATGAACCCGGCCGAACGAACCCGAATGAACCCGGACGAGAGGACATCGAGATGAGCACCACCGTGGCGCAGATGATCGTGGACACGCTGGCCCGCCAGGGCGTGCGGACGGTGTGGGGAGTGGTCGGCGACGCCCTCAACCCGATCATCGACGCGATCCGGGACCACGAGGACCTCGAGTGGATCGGGGTGCGGCACGAGGAGGCGGGCGCCTTCGCCGCGGGCGCCCAGGCCCAGCTCACCGGGAGCCTGGCCGTGTGCATGGGCACGGTCGGGCCGGGGTCGGTGCATCTGCTGAACGGGCTGTACGACGCGCAGAAGTCGCACGCGCCGGTGCTGGCGATCTGCGGCCAGGTACCACGCGCCGAACTGGGTACAGACTTCTTCCAGGAGGTCGACAACGACCTGCTGTTCAGGGATGTCGGCACCTTCGTGCGCACCGTCAGCACCCCGGAGCAGGCCCCGACCATGCTGGAGATGGCGGTGCGCAGCGCGCTGGCCCGGCCGGGCGTCGCCGTGCTCACCGTCCCCGGGGACGTCGGCGACCTGGAGCTGCCCAAGAACTCGCAACCGCCCCGGGTGGTGGTCGAGCACCCGCCGACCCTGCCGGCCGGCGACGCGCTGGACCGGGCGGCCCGGATGATCGACGAGGCCGGCAGCGTGACGATGCTGGTCGGCATCGGTGCGCGGGACGCCCGAGCGCAGGTGCTGGCGACGGCCGAGCGGCTGCAGGCGCCGATGGTGCTCACCCTGAAGGCCAAGACGGGTCTGGAACGGGAGAATCCCTACCAGGTCGGGCAGAGCGGGCTGATCGGCAACCCGGGCGCGCAGGCCGCGTTCGACGGCGGGGAGCTGCTGCTGATGGTCGGCACCGACTTCCCGTACCGCGAGTGGTACCCGACCGGCAAGACGGTCATCCAGATCGACGCGCGGCCCGAGCACATCGGGCGCCGGACGGGCGTCGACCTGGGTCTGGTCGGGCACAGCGGCCCGACCCTGGCCGCGTTGCTGGACCGGGTGGCGGCCAAGACCGACGGTGCCCACCTGTCCGGCAGCCGCGACGTCTACACCTCCTGGGTGCAGCGCCAGGATCAGCTGACCGACCCCGACCGGGACAAGGGTCTGGTCGGTCGGATCAAGGAGAAGTTCGAGAACCCGGACGAACGGATCCGGCCCGAGGCGCTGGCCCAGGCGATCGACCGGCACGCGGCGCCCGACGCGGTCTTCACGGTGGACACCGGGATGTCGACGGTCTGGCTGTCCCGGTTCGTCCGGATGACCGACCGCCGCGAGCTTCTCGGGTCGTTCAACCTGGGTTCGATGGCCAACGCGATGCCGCAGGCGCTGGGTGCGCAGGCCCTCGACCGCGGCCGGCAGGTCGTCGCCCTGTGCGGTGACGGCGGCCTGTCCATGCTGCTGGGCGACCTGATCACCGCCGCCGGCTACGACCTGCCGGTCAAGATCGTCGTCTTCGACAACGCGAGCCTGGGCATGGTCAAGCTGGAACAGGAACAGGGCGGCCTGCCCAACTTCGGGACCGCCCTGGACAACCCCGATTTCGCCGCCCTGGCCCGGGTGATCGGCCTGCACGGGGTGCGGGTCACCGACCCCGAGGAACTGGACGACGCGGTCCGGGACGCGCTGGCGCATCCCGGACCGGTGCTGCTGGACGTGGTGACCAACCCGGACGAGGTGTCCGTGCCCGGCAAGGTGAAGGTCGGCCAGGCCTGGGGTTTCGCGATCGCCAAGGTGCGTGAGTCGGTGCTCAGCGAGGGCGACTCGTGATCTGCTCATCGCCCGCCGCCACCGTGTCCCGGCGGAAGGCGGGGTCGTCGGCCAGGTCCCGGTTCTTGGTCTCGGTGTAGGTGCCGACGGCCAGTACGGTGATCAGCGAGGCGACGGTGACGTAGCCGGCGATCGCGTAGCCGGAGCCGAACCCGGTGTACAGCGACACCGCGATCAGCGGGGCCAGGCCGCCGGCGACGATCGACGCGAGCTGGTAGCCGACGGACACGCCCGAGTAGCGGACGCGGGTGCCGAACAACTCGGACAGGAACGCGGCCTGCGGGCCGTACATCGCGCCGTGGAACAGCAGTCCGCCGACGACCGCGACCACGGTCAGCGTGAAGTTGTTGGTGTCGATCAGGAAGACGAACGCGAACGACCACACCGCCACGCCGATCGCGCCGAACAGGTACAGCGGCTTGCGGCCCAGGCGGTCGGACAACGCCCCCCACATCGGGATCGTCACAAAGTGCACGGCCGCGCCGATGAGCACCGCGTTCAGCACGAACGAACTGGACGCGGTGTGGTCCGGCGGGTTCTTGGTCAGGTAGGTGACGATGACGACCGTGAAGATGTAGTACGAGACGTTCTCGGCGAATCGGGCGCCCATCGCGGTGAGCACCTCGCGCGGGTACTTGCGGAACACCTCGACGATCGGCATGTGCGACTTATCACCGGACTGCGCGGCGTGCTCGGCAGCCTGCCGGAACACCGGCGACTCCTCGATGGACAGCCGGATGAACAGGCCGATCAGCACGAGAACGGCGGACATCAGGAACGGGATCCGCCAGCCCCAGGACAGGAACGCGTCCTCGCTCTGCACCAGCGCCAGCAGGGCCAGCAGGCCGTTGGCCATCAACTGGCCGAGCGGAACGCCGGCCTGCGGCCAGCTGGCCCAGTAGCCGCGACGGCCCTGGTCCCCGTACTCGGACACGATCAGCACCGCCCCGCCCCACTCGCCGCCCAGGCCGAAACCCTGGATCAGGCGCAGCACGATGAGGATGATCGGCGCGGCCAGGCCGATGCTGTCGTAGCCGGGCAGCACGCCGACCAGGAACGTGGCCAGCCCCATCATCAGCAGGCTGATGACGAGAAGCTTCTTGCGGCCGAGTATGTCGCCGTAGTGGCCGAACACCAGGCCGCCGATCGGGCGAGCGATGAAGCCGATCGCGAAGGTGCCGAGGGCCAGCAGCACGCCGACGGCGGGGTCGCTGGCCGGGAAGAACACCTTCGGGAACACCAGCGCGGCAGCCACGCCGTACAGGAAGAAGTCGTACCACTCCACCGTGGTGCCGGCCATGCTCGCCGACACCACCTTGACAATGGTTGATCGGCTGGGTGTTTCGGACTTGCTCGGGGTTTTCGTCATTGATCCTCCGGTGCGTCGGCGATGCGGTCACGCTAGGCGCGGCGCCGCGGCCGCACAGCGTGCGCCGGGCACATGCCTGACCGCGACCGTGTGTGCGCCTGCGACACAGTTCCCGCCCGGTGGGCCGGTGACACCGGGCAACCGGGCGGACGCGGCGGGGCGGTCACCGCCGGACCTGCACACCCCTCACCAGCGGGTGGCCCGCCGCGAACACCCGATCGACCCGATCCCGGACGTCCGGTGCGGCCCCGGTCGTTGCGGCCTGGGTGATCAGGGTGATCGGGTGGTCCGGGCCGAGCAGGCGCCGCGCCCGCTCGACCGCCTCCGGTTCGTGGGGCCCCGGCCGCACGATGTCGTCGGCCCGGATCGTCGCCGTCGCCGCCACGGCCATCAACGTGATGACGTGGTCGGAACCGAGCAGGGCGGCCGTCCGGGACAGGAACTGCTCGTCCAACTGAGCGGCCAGGGCGCGGTCCCCCGTCCAGCAGGCCGCCACCCCCAACACGGCGGCGGCCCCCAGGGTGATCAGGTGCCGCGGACCCAGCACCTCGCGGGCCCGCGCCCAGGCGTCCTGGCTGACGGCCCGCAGCCGGCCGACGTCCGCCGCGGTCAACAGGCCAAGCGCCAGGTCGGTGGCGGCCAGCAGGGTCGTCGGGTGGTTGGCACCCAGGACCGACCGGGTGTTCTCCAGGATGCGCTGGGCGATCCCGTCCGCGTCCGGCGCGCCGACCCAGACCAGCACCAGGGACAGGTAGCCGCTGAGCCGGAGACGGTCCGCGTCGGTGGCCGGCAGCGTCCGCTCGACCCGCTCCAGGGTGTCCAGGGTCAGCTCGCGGGCGCGGTCCGCCTGGGCCAGCCAGGCCAGCGCGCAGACCAGGTAGGACGCGATGCGCAGGGTGACCGGGTCGTCGACGCCCAGTTCCCGGCGGGCCAGGTCCAGGCTCCGGGTGCCCAGCCGGGCGGCGGTGGCCGCGTCGCCGTCCCACATCACGGCCAGGGCCAGGTAGGCGGCCATGGTCAGGGTGTCGCGGTGGCCGGGTCCGAGGCCGGTCCCCCAGCGGTCGTGGACGCCCTCGGCCACCAGGCGGCTGCCGTGCGCGTCCGCGGTGGTGTTCAGGTAGGCGATGGTGTCCAGCACCAGGTGCCGGGCGGCGTCCTGACCGTCCGCGGCCGCCCCCAGCGCGAAGACGTGCGGGGCCAACGCGGCGTAGCCGGGCCAGGAGGTCGGCAGGTTCGGATCGCCCGGGTGGGCGGCCGCCACCATGGCGGCCACATCGGCGGCCACGGCCGTCCGTTCGGGCGGGTCCAGGTGGCCGCGGATGACGGCCTGCACCAGCCGATGCACCTGGAAGCTGCCCGGCTGCCGGCGGACCAGCGACAGCGCCGCGGCCGCGCCGACGGCATCGGCGAGCACCAGCGGGTCGTCCTGCTCCGCCCCGGCCTGTTCGGCCAACCGGGGCAGGCGGGCGGCGAAGGCGCTCTCCGGAATCGGTTCGGCGCCGAGGAACGCGCTGTAGGTCATCAGAGTCAGCGCGGCCGGGGCGTCCAGGCGCAGCCGGTCGAAGGAGATGTCCCAGGCGGTGTCGACCCGGCCCTGGTAGCCGAGCACGCTGCCGCGGGCGAGCAGGGCCGAGCGCCGGGTGCTGAACTGGCTCAGGTAGTCGGCCGGGTCCATGTCGGACTGCTCGATGTGGGCGACGGCCTGGGCAACGGCCAGCGGGAGGTCGCCCAGTTCGGCGGCCAGGTCGGCGGCGACCAGTACGTCGATGTCCGGGATCCGGGACCGCAGCAGCGCGATGGTCTCGTCGCGGTCGAGCACGTCGACCGCGATCCGGCCGCCCAGCTCGCCCCAGCCGGGTGCCCGCGAGGTGACCAGGATGTGGCCGGGACCCGATGGCCGGAAGCGGGCGACGTCGGCGGCCCGCTCGGCGTTGTCGAAGATCAGCAGCCACCGGTCCGTGATGGCCAGTTCGGCCAGCACCTGCTGCACCATCTCCGGCACGGACGCCCGCATCGGCAGGTTCAGCGGCCGGCCCAGCCGGGCCAGCTGCTCGCCGATCAGGGCCGGCTGCTCCGCATTCACCCACCAGACCAGCCGGTACCGATCGGCGTAGCGGTGCGCGTACTCGATCGCCAGCTGGGTCTTGCCCACCCCGCCGAGCCCGTACAGGGACTGGACGACCAGGCTGTGCCGGCCGTCCGCCAGCCCGGCCGCGACCGATTCCAGCAGGTCGGCACGGCCGGTGAAATGCGGATTGCGGGACGGGACGTTCCACGCGTCCGGGCGGCGGGCGGCGTCCGTGGTTGGTTGGTCCGCCGGCTCCCCGGCCGGCGGTCCGGTCGGGCCCGGTTCAACCGGACCGGCCGGGTGCCTGAACGGTCGGGTCGGTGCCGGTGGCCGCGGCCGGTTCTCCGGCACCGGTCGCCAGTCCAGCCGGGGATCCTGCCGCAGCACGGCCTGCTCCAGGTCGCGCAGCGCCTCGTCCGGCCGGGCGTCCAGTTCGGCGGCGAGCCGCAACCGCAGCCGCCGGTAGGCGTCGAGCGCGTCCGCCTGCCGGCCGGACCGGTACAGGGCCAGCATCAACCGCTGCGGCAGCCGTTCGTCCAGCGGATGCATGGCCGTCAGCAGGTCGAGTTCGGCGAGCAGTTCGGCGTGCCGGCCCAACGCGAGGTCCGCGTCGATCCGGGCGACGACGGCGGTCAGCTGCCGCTCGGCGAGGCGGCCGATCTGCGGTTCGGCGAACGGCATGCCGGCGAACTCCACCAAGGGTCGGCCGCGCCACAGGTCAAGGGCCTCGCGCAGGGCGATGGCCGCCCACTGCGGGGCCGATCCGACCGAGCGGGCGGCCGAGTCGACGATCTGGTCGAACCGTTGCAGGTCAAGCCGTTCGCCGTCGGCCGACAGCTGGTAGCCGGGTCCCTGCCGCTCGATCCGGATGGGGTGCGCGTCGTGGGCGCCGGAATCGAACGCCTTGCGCAGCCGCGAGACGTGGACCTGCACGGAGTTCAGCGCGTGATCGGGGGCGCGGTCGCCCCACAGCCCGCCGATCAGCGCGTCGGGCCGGACCGGGTGATTGGCGTTCAGTGCCAGCATGGCCAGCACCGCCCGCTGCCGGGGGCCGCCCAGTGGAACCGGCTCGCCGCCACTCCACACCTCGACCGGGCCGAGCACCCGAATCTGCATGGCCTGCACCCCCGTATGTCGCGCAATGTCGCCGCACGGCCGTCAGTGGGCGTCTCCGGTCGCCCGGCCGGTTTTGACCGTCGACAGGCATTCTGTCCGATATCGGGCTGGCGGGCGCGGATGGCCGGCAGCAACACCCGAACGGGCGTCGCCGGCGCGGGGTTGAACGCGCCGCCCGGCGGCCCGTTCAGCGGGCGTTCAGCCGATCGCCAGCACCCCCGATGACTCTTGGTGCACAGCATCCCGGCCGGATCACCGGCCCGACGCATCAGGGGGTTCACGATGACTGGTCCCGCGACCGCGAAGGGGCTTCCCACCCAGCCGCCGGCACCCGCCCGGCCCGGCTCCGACGACATCGCCGCGCTCGTCGCCGACGCCGTCGCCGGCGACCGGGCCGCCTGGGATCGGCTGATCCACCGGTACACGCCGATGGTCGGCCACGTGGCGCGCGGCTACCGGCTGGCCGAGGGCGACGTCGAGGACGTGGTCCAGGCGGTGTGGATGCGCTGCTTCCAGAACCTGGATCGGATCCGCGACCCCCGGGCACTGCCGGGCTGGCTCAAGACGACCGCGCAGAACGAGGCGCTGCGGGTGGCCAACGCCCGGCGCCGGTCCGAGCCGATCGACCCGGTCGACCTGGAGCGGCTGCTCGGCGACCACGTCGACGCCGACGGCACCGCCCAACTGCTGCGGGACGAGGCCGATCAGGTGGTGCGGGACGGGCTGGCCGAGCTCACCCCGGAACACCGCCGGCTGCTTCTGCTGCTGCACCACGACTCCCGGCCCTCCTACCGCGACGTCAGCCGGGTGCTGGGCATGCCGACCGGCAGCATCGGTCCGACCCGGGCCCGGTGCATCGCCAAGCTGCGGCAGACCCGGGCCGTCAGCCGGTACGTCGAGTCGACCACGCTGGCCCGAACCGCGTGAGGGCAAACCCCTTCAGCCCACGAAGTTCCACGGGCTGAAGGGGTTCTCGATCCCGGCGAGCGCTCCCTCGAGCTCCGGGAAGTGCCGCCGCAGCACCGAACTCATCGTCTCCCGGCGAATCCACTCGAACCCGGTCCTGGTGTAGGTGCGCTTGTTGAAGTCGGTGGTGTAGAACCGGTCCGCCTCCAGCCGGCGCTCCGCCATCAGCAGGAACACCCGGAACGCGGTCTCGCTGAACGCGAATCCTGCTGGGACCTGCTCGGTCAGCAGGCCGACCTGGAGGTCGACCCGCTCGATGTCGCCATTGTAGAGTCGCGCCAGCGTCCGCACGGTGTTCGGGTCGGCTGACAGGTCCTGGAATCGCTTGATGGCGGTCAGGTGGAGCTGGCGACGAAACTCGTTGTAGCGCGGAACCCCCCGCTCCCGATCCCGCACGATGTCGACGGCGGCCAGGTCGATCGGTTCGGTCGGATAATCGCGCGGGCGAAGACTCCGCAGGGTCTCCGGGTAGTTGTTCAGGGTCAGCCTTCCGCAGGGCATGCGCCCGAACGAGTACAGCAGGTCTGACATCAGGTGGATGTCCATGGCCGCCGCGGTGTGTGGAGTCACCACGTCCCGCAGCGGAACGACGACCGGAAAGGCACCCGGCCGGCCGAACGGTTGGCGGATGACGACCTCGTCGGGCAACAGCGAGTGCAGCCGATAGACGGACACGAACTCCTCGGTGATCGAATAATCGACGCCGTGCAGCCGGCGTCTGGAGCCGGGAGTGCCGGCCAGCCAGGCCATTCGGGTCCAGGACAACAACCGGTTCCCGTTTCGACCCAGCGATCCCCACCAGACCTGCCGGGTACCGAAGAGGGTGGCTGGTTCGTCGAGCATGGCCGCCGTCCACTCCAACGTATGGATCTTGGCCATCAAGGCGGCGACGATCATGCGGGCGATGTCGGCGCGCCTTTCGTCGGGCAGTCCCTTCTCGTTTTCGCGCAGGGCGGCCATGACGCTGTCGTGCTCCATCATGAACAATGCCCGGATCAATTCCAGGCCCAGCCAGGAATTGCGGTTCACCCCCGGATCGTCGGTCCGCCGCAACCAGTATGGTCGAGGCAGGAGACCGTGTCGCCGGTCGACATTGAAGGTCCACCCCGACCGTTCCAGGGCGCCCCACTCGTCCGGTGTCTTGCCATAGATCTGGGACGCGTCCCACCAGTGCGTGTCCTGGGAGTAGAAGGTCGGCGGCCGGTTGGTCCGGTTGCTCGGGGTGCGCCGGATCCGCATCGGATTGACCGGCCCTCCCGGCCACGGAAGTTCTATGGGGTCCGTTGGTTCGCCGACTCCGTGGTCGAACCAGTCGTGCACCTGCAACTGGATCCAACCAGCCGCCAGTAGATTCAGCCTGTCGGCGGCGCGGAATTCTCTGCGGGCGAGTAATTCCGAGCTGATCCGCACGGGATCGGGGTCGGCGGTCGGATCATCGAACACAAGATCGCGTGGAGCGATGTTGCGACCGAATGAATTGCCCACCGAACCCATCAGGCGCGCCGGTTGGTCGTTCAGCCCGTAGTTGTCGACACCGGTGACGCTGCGCACGCTCCAGACCGCCGGGCCCACGTGGTTCGCTCGCGCCAGCGACGGCTTCGAGCCGAACAGGTTGGCCGACCGCAGTTGCGCGCGCAGGAACGTCAGGGTGATGACGCCCATGAAGGTGCGGCGCCTGTACCAGGGTTTCCTGTCGTTCAGCCGGTGCCCGATGGCACCCATGACG
>JBDHZW010000055.1:0-23166 GCA_039812105.1 Nakamurella sp. | reverse complement strand
ACGAGGACACCTTCGACCGGCGGCTGGAGCGGGCCGCGGCCGTCGCGTCGCGGCGGTGCACCTTCACCGGGATCAGCTCCTGGCGAAACCATCTGCTGCGCGGGGGTCACGGCTGACACGCTGAGCTGATCTTTCGCCGCACTCACGAATCGGGAGACGAGCATGAAGTTGGGGCTGCACATCGCGGACTTCACCTTCCCCGGCGGGCCACGGACCCTGGCCGACGACCTCACCCGGATCGCCGCGGCGGCCGAGGAGAACGGCTTCAGCCGGGTCAGCGTGATGGACCACGTCTGGCAGATCCGGGTGGTCGGGCCCGAGGACCACGACATGCTCGAGGCGTACACGACGCTGGGCTACCTGGCCGCGCGCACCTCGAAGGTCGAGCTGGTCGCCTGGGTCACCGCCGTCGTCTACCGGGAACCGGGCCTGCTCGCCAAACTGGTCAGCACCCTCGACGTGCTCTCCGGCGGGCGCGCCATGCTCGGCATCGGCGCGGCGTGGAACGAGTGGGAGTCCCGCGGCCTCGGCCTGCCGTTCCCGCCGACCGCGGAGCGGTTCGAACGGCTGGAGGAGGCCCTGCAGATCTGCCGGCAGATGTGGTCGGACGACGACGGGCCGTACCGCGGCAAGCACTACACGCTGGATCGGACGCTCAACGTCCCGCAACCGCTGCGCCGGCCGCCGATCCTGATCGGCGGCGGTGGCGAGCGCAAGACGCTGCGGCTGGTCGCCAAGTACGCCGACGCCTGCAACCTGTTCCCGACGCCCGAACTGCCGCACAAGCTCGACGTGCTGCGCCAGCACTGCGAACGGGAGGGCCGCGACTACGACGACATCGAGAAGACCGTGATCACCTCGTTCGACGTGGGGCCGAACGGCGAGAAGGTGGACGCCCTGCTGACGCAGCTGCGGGGCCTGGCCGACCTCGGCGTCGCGCACGTGCACGGCCGGTCCGTCGACGCCTGGAACCTGGAGCAGATCACCGTGCTGGGGGAGCGGGTCATCCCCGTCATCGCCGACTGGTAGGGGCCGCACCATAGCGGGACCGATCGAGGAAGGGGTTTCGGCTGTTCGCGGCCACCCGGAACAGCCGAAACCCCTCCCTCGTTCCGAGGTTCGTCCGGGAGGTTTCCGCGCGTTCACCGGGGCCGCGCGGATGAAGTCGTCGACTCCCGTCCCACGGTTCACATTCGACGTGGGTTGATCCGCGCCGGCGTAGATGATCCGCGCGGGAAGGGGCGGGGCCGGGGAAGGAAGCCGCACTGCGGACCGGCAGCGACTCCGGTTCAATGACCCACATGGATCCACGCGCGGGGCAACCGGCCCAGGAAAGCGATCTCATCGACGTCGACGCGGTGCTGGCGGCCTACGAGGACCTGCATCCCGACGTCTCCATCCCCGACCAGCGGGTGGCGTTCGGCACCTCCGGCCACCGCGGGTCGAGCCTGGACACCGCGTTCAACCGGGACCACATCCTGGCCATCACCCAGGCCATCTGCGAGTACCGGGCCGAGCAGGGCACCGACGGCCCGCTGTTCATCGGCGCGGACACCCACGCGGTGGCGTTCCCGGCGCAGGCGACGGCGCTGGAGGTGCTGGCCGCCAACAACGTCACCGTGCTGCTCGACTCGGCCGACGGCTACACCCCGACCCCGGCGGTGTCGCACGCCATCCTGAAGGCGAACCGGGGCCGCACCGACAAGCTGGCCGATGGCATCGTCGTCACGCCCAGCCACAACCCGCCGCGGGACGGCGGGTTCAAGTACAACCCGCCCAACGGCGGACCGGCCGACACCGACGCCACGTCCGTCATCGCCGCCCGGGCCAACGAGATCCTGGCCGGTGGGCTCAAGGACGTGAAGCGGATGAGCTACGAGGCCGCCCGCAACGCCGACACCACCGGCACCTACGACTACGTCTCCAACTACGTCAGCGACCTGGAGAACGTGCTCGATATCGACGCGATCCGGGCGGCCAAGGTCAAGATCGGCGCCGACCCACTGGGTGGGGCGTCGGTGGCGTACTGGGAGGCGATCGGCGAACGGCTCGGCCTGGACCTGACCGTGCTGAACAAGGAGGTCGACCCCACCTGGCGGTTCATGACGCTGGACTGGGACGGCAAGATCCGGATGGACTGCAGCTCGCCCAACGTCATGGCCTCGGTCGTGCAGAAGGCCAAGGGCGGCGGCTATCAGGTGGCCACCGGCAACGACGCCGACGCCGACCGGCACGGCATCGTCACCCCCGATGCCGGCCTGATGAACCCGAACCACTACCTGGCCGTGGCCATCGACTACCTCTACAGCCACCGGCCCGACTGGGCGGCCGACATGGGCGTCGGCAAGACGCTGGTGTCGTCGTCGATGATCGACCGGGTGGTCGCCCAACTCGGCCGGCGGCTCGTCGAGGTGCCGGTCGGCTTCAAGTGGTTCGTGCCCGGGCTGATCGACGGATCGATCGGCTTCGGCGGCGAGGAGTCGGCCGGGGCGTCCTTCCTGCGCCGCAACGGCACCGTGTGGACGACCGACAAGGATGGCATCCTGCTCGCCCTGCTGGCCTCGGAAATCATTGCGGTGACGGAGAAGTCGCCCAGCGAGCGGTACCGCGAGCTGACCGGGCAGTTCGGCGACCCGGCCTACGCCCGGGTGGACGCGCCGGCCAGCAAGCCGGAGAAGGCCAAGCTGGCCAAGCTGGCCCCGGAGGACGTCAAGGCCGACACCCTGGCCGGCGAGCCGATCACCGGCCGGCTGGTGAACGCCCCCGGCAACGGCGCCGCCATCGGTGGGCTCAAGGTCACCACCGAGAACGCCTGGTTCGCCGCCCGCCCGTCCGGCACCGAGGACGTCTACAAGATCTACGCCGAGTCGTTCAAGGGCCCCGAGCACCTCAAGCAGGTGCAGTCCGAGGCCCGCGAGGTGGTGTCGGCCGCCCTGGCCGGCTGAGCCGGCCGGTCCGTTCGTCTGGGGGGACCGGGTCGTCTGCGCCGCCTCGACCTTCCCAGTCCGGTTGGCCGGGCTGTCCGCGGTGTGACCCTTTGTGTCCGGCGCACGGAACCGTAGGCTCCGTTCGGGCGAACGGTCCGGACGAGGAGCGGCGGTGGACGAAGCCGGCGGGTTGACCGCCACCGAGATCGAACTGCGGGTCCTCGGCGAACTCGACGCCGTCCGCGACGGAGCCGTCATCGACCTCGGTGGACGCCGGCAGCGCGCGGTGCTGGCCGCGCTGATCATCGCCCGCGGCGACGTGGTGTCCGCCGAACGGCTGGCCGAATGCGTCTGGGGCGACGGGGCCGCCGCCCGCTCCGGCGGCCCGCTGCACTCCTACGTCAGCCACCTGCGGCGACGCATGCAGCCGGAGGCCGGCGCCCGGGTGCGGACCGACGTGATCGTCCGCGTCGGGCCCGGTTACACGCTGTCCATCGGCGACGACGGCGTCGACGCCTGGCGCTTCGAACGCGAGCTGGAGGCCGTCAGCGACCTACCGCCCGCCGATCGGGCCCGCCGGCTCCGCGAGGCGCTGGCCATCTGGCGCGGGCCCGCCTACACCGAGTACGCCGACGAGCCCTGGGCCGGCACCGAGGTCGCCCGGTTGACCGAGCTGCGGGCGATCGGCCGCGACCGGCTGATGGACGCCCGGCTGGCCCTGGGCGAATCCGCGCTGCTCGTCCCGGAACTGGAGACCCTGGTCGGTGACGACCCGCTGCGCGAGGAACGCTGGCGGCTCCTGGTGCTGGCGCTGTACCGGGCCGGCCGGCAGGGCGACGCGCTGGCCGCGCTGCGGCGGGCCCGGCACACCCTGGCCGACGAGTTGGGCATCGAGCCCGGCCCGGCGCTCCGGTCGCTGGAACGCGACGTGCTGGCGCAGGCCCCGTCGTTGGACGGGCCGGCCCGCATGCTGCCCGACGCGGCCCCACCGGTCGTCCCGCAGCCGCGGCCGGCGACCGATGGCCGGACGCCGTCGGACCTGGTCGACCGGGACCGTGAACTCGACTGCCTGACCCGGGCGGTGGACGATCTGCGGGCCGGCTCCGGCGGGCTGCTGCTGATCGAGGGCCCGGCCGGCATCGGCAAGACCCGGCTGCTGGTCGAGGCGGGCCGCCTGGCCGGCGGGGCGGCCGCGCGGGTGCTGTCCGCCCGGGCCAGCGAGCTGGAACGGGCCTTCGGGTTCGGCACCGTGCGGCAGCTGTTCGAACCGTCGCTGCTCGACCGCACCCGCGGCGAGGCGCTGTTGGACGGCGCGGCGCAGGGCGCCCGGGCGGTGTTCGACTCCGTCGGCGACGAGCGCACCGAGAACTCGTTCGCCGTCCTGCACGGCCTGTACTGGCTCACCGTCAACCTCACCCGGGACGGACCGCTGCTGCTCAGCGTCGACGATCTTCAATGGTGTGACGAGGCGTCGCTGCGGTTCCTGGCCTATCTGGTCAAGCGGCTCGACGGCCTGCCGGTCCTGGTGGTGATGACGGTGCGCACCGGCGAACCGCACGCCGACTCCCTGCTCGCCGAGCTGTTGCTCGACCCGTCGGCCACCGTGCTGCGCCCGCAGGCCCTGTCGGTGGCGGCCGCCGGCGCGGTCGTCCGCACCCGGCTGGACGCCGCCGACGAGGCGTTCATCGAGGTCTGCCACCGCACCACCTCCGGGAACCCGCTGCTGCTGCGCCAACTGGTCCGCGCGCTGGAATCGGAGGGGGTGCCGCCGGACGTCGTGCACACCGACACGGTGCGGGCGGTCGGCTCCCGTGCGGTGGCCAGCCTGGTCATGCTCCGGCTGCGCCGGATGCCGGCCGCCGCCGCCGAGGTGGCCCGGGCGGTCGCGCTGATCGGCGCGGACGCCGACCTGCCAGCCATCGCGGCGATCGCCCAGCTGTCCGAGGGTCAGGCCGCGGAGGCGCTCGATCTGCTGTGCCGCAGCGAGATCCTGGCCGACAGCCGACCCCTGCGGTTCGTCCACCCGTTGGTGCAGGACGCGGTCTACAACGACGTCTCCGCCGGCGACCTGGCGCTGCGGCACGAGCGGGCCGCCCGGACGCTGCAGGAACGCGGGGCGCCGGCCGAGCGGGTGGCCGCCCACCTGCTGCAGGCGCCGCCTCGCGGAGAGGCCGGCACGGTGCGGGTGCTCCGCGCCGCCGCCCTGGTGGCCGCCGGGCGGGGCGCGACCGGCAGCGCCGTCACCTTCCTCCGGCGGGCCCTGGAGGAACCGCCGACGGCGACCGACCGCGTCGCCGTGCTGGTCGAACTGGGTCGGGTGGAGTCGATGGTCGACGCGGTCGCCGCCGTCGGCCATCTGATCGAGGCGTACGAGGGACTGACCGACCCGGTCGCGCGGGCCGAGCTGGCCATGGTCATCGCCCGCACCCAGGCGTTCGTCGGCCGGCGGGGTGCGGCGACCGGCTTCGCGGCCGCCGCAGCGGATTCGGTTCCGCCCGGCTACGAGGACGAGCGGCAGGGCCTGCGGGCGCTGGTCGGGATCACCGGCTACATGCACGGGCTGCCGCCGGCGAGTTATCGGACCGACGGCGACCCGCCGATCTCCGGCACCGGCAACGGCGCTCGGATGTTGGCCGCCTCCCGGGCGCTCGAGCTGATGATCGCCGGCGCCGACCGGGCCGCCGCGATCGACCTGGCCCGGTTCGCGCTGGCCGACGACCGGCTGCTGGACGAGGATCAGATGCTGCTGTGGGTTCCCGCCGTGCACGTGCTGCTGATCGGCGACGTCGAGGTCGGCGACCTGTGGCGGCACGCCCGTTCGCACGCCCGGGTCGCCGGCAGCCTGTTCGCGATGCTGGCCGTGAACACCTGGCAGGGCTACGAGCAGTGGCGTCGCGGACGGCTCGACGACGCCGTGCAGTCGTTGGACGACGCGCGCCAGCAGGTGCCGGTCTGGGGGCGGATGGCCATCGGCGGCAGCTACGTCGCCGCCTTCACCGCCGGGGTGCACCTGGACCGCGGCGACACGGAAGCGGCCGCCCGGATCGTCCGGGACAGCCGGACGCTGGCCGGGGTCGGCGACGGCGCCCGGGTCATGCGGCTGGTCACCGCGCAGCTGTACCTCGCGCAGGGCCGCCCGGCGGCCGCGCTGGCCGCGCTGGCCGAGGACGTCGGGAAGTTCGACATCGTCAACCCGGCCTGGGACAACTGGCGGGAACCGACGGCGCGGGCGCACGCCGCGCTCGGCCGGCTGGACCAGGCGCTGGCGGTCGCCGACGACCATGTCCGCCTGCTCCGCCGCTGGGGCGCGCCGTCGTGGCTCGGCGAGGGTCTGCTGCTGGCCGGTGAGCTGCGCGGCGCGGACGGCCTTCCCCTGCTCCGCGAGGCGGTCGACACGTTGACCCCGACCGGCTCGGCGCTGAGCCTGGCCCGAGCCCGGCTCGCGCTGGGTGCGCGTCCCGAGGTACCGGCCGCCGAGGCGGTCCCGCTGCTGCGCGCGGCGGCCGACGGGGCCCGCGAGTGCGCCGCGTCGGCGGTGCACGACCGGGCCGTCGCCGCCCTCGCCGACCGGGGCGAGACGCCCGGTGCGGACGGGCGGACGGCGGTGCGGATGACGTCCCGGGAACGGCAGGTCCTCGACCTGACCGGCGCCGGCCTGGACGTGCATCAGGTCGCGCAGCGACTGTTCCTCACCCCGGGTGCCGTTCGGGAGGTCCTGGTCAGCGCGGCCGAGAAGGCGCCGGGGGCGTCGTGACGTGCGGTTCAAGCCGGGCTCAAGTCCGCGCGGCGACGCTGGCTCCGAGCAGTTGTTGAAGCTTCACCGAAAGGACTCGTCGTGACCACGTCCGGCGCCCTGCCGTCCACCGTGACGGGCCTCGCCGGCCTGCGCCGGTGCTGCGGCGGTGCCGTCTACCTGCCGGACGACCCCCAGTACGACGACGCCCGCCGGCCCTGGAACCTGCGGTCGGACGACCACCCGGCCGCCGTCGCCTATCCGGCCTTCCCGGACGAGGTCGCTGAGCTGGTGCGGGCCGCGGCCGCCGCCGGCCTGCGGATCGCCCCGCAGGGCACCGGGCACGGCGCGCCGCCGCTGTCCGGGCAACTCGGTGACGCGGTGCTGCTGCGCACGTCGGCGATGACCGAGGTGCGGATCGACGTGGCCAACCGCACCGCCCGGGTCGGCGCCGGCGTGCTGTGGGGCGAGGTGATCAACCGGGCCGGGGCGGCCCGGCTGGCCTGCCGGCACATGTCCAGCCCCGGTGTGGGCGTCGTCGGCTCGTCGCTGGGCGGCGGGATCAGTTGGTACGGCCGGGCGCACGGTCTGCAGAGCGGCGCGGTGACCGCGGTCGAACTCGTCCTCGCCGACGGCTCGATCGTCCGGGCGACCGACGAGGAGAACAGCGACCTGCTCTGGGCGGCCCGGGGCGGTGGGGGCGGGTTCGGCGTGGTCACCGCGATGGAATTCGACCTGCTGCCGATCGCCACCCCGTACGCGGGGATGCTCGTCTGGGACTGGCGGCATGCCGCCCGGGTCGCCGACGCGTGGGCGAGCTGGGCGTCGTCGGCCCCGGACGAGATCACCAGCATCCTGCGGTTGGTCGAGGCGCCGGACGTGCCCTGGCTGCCGGAGGCGGTGCGCGGGCGCAGCGTGCTGGTCATCGACGGGGCGGTGTCCGCGGACGAGGCGGCGGCGGCCGAGATCCTGGCGCCGCTGCGCGCGCTGCGACCCGAACTGGACACCTTCGAGACCCGGCCGGCCACCGCCCTGTCCCGGCTGCACCTGGAGCCGGAGGAGCCCATGTCGGCGCACGCCAGCAGCACGCTGGTGTCGGACCTGCCGACCCAGGCGGTGCAGGCGCTGGTCGACGCGGCCGGCCCGGGGTCGGGTTCCCGGCTGATGTTCGCCGAGGTGCGGCAGCTGGGCGGGGCGCTCGGCCGGCCGTCGGCCCGGCCGAGTGCGCTGGACCGGATCAACGGCGCCTTCCTGGTGCTCACCATCGGCACCTCCGGCCGGGAAGGTGGGTGGGCCGCCCAACAGGCCGACGCCGAGCGGGTCCGGGAGGCCGTGCAGCCCTGGGGCAGCGGATCGCTGTACCTGTCGATGATCGACGACCGGGTCGACGAGCGCCGCGCGGTGCCGGGGGCGCACTGGGAGCGGCTGGCCGCGGTGCGCGCCGCCGCCGACCCCGACGGTCTGTTCGTCCTGCCGCACACCGCCTCCCGCTGACCCCCTGCTCTTTCGTCGGGTCTCAAATTGTCGGCCGCGGGGTCGGCCGACCGGCGCATCGCCGGTTCACTTCAGCCGGTGGTGCGCCACTCGGGCCGGCCTGCAGCCGCGCTCGGGCCGGCGGCGGTGGGTCGCTGCCGGCCGGCCCCCATGGGTGCGCTGATCCAAGTCCCATTTTCGCGTCCGGTATGTCCGTTCTGATGGGACGATGATCAGCGCAGGCGGCGCGGGTCGGGCCGACTGGCGCATCGCCGGTTCACTTCAGCTGGTGGTGCGCCACTCGGGCGCGCCCGCAGCCCCGACCGGGCCGGCGGCGGTGGGTCACTACCGGCTCGCCCCGGGTGCGCTGATCCAAGGCCCATTTCGCGCCCGACTTGATCGTTTCAAATGGGACTTGGATCAGCGCAGCTGGCCCCAGCCCCGGGACTTGGATCAGCGCAGCGGGCGGCGCCCCGGGCCGTCGAACAGGCGCGACGAGCCCGAGCGCAAGCGGGGCTCAAGTCCGGGTCCGGGAACGGGGTCAGGCGAACGCCAAGGGCGGCTCAAGCAGTCGGGGCGACGGTAGGTGCACCAGATCGCCTCCCCCGAAGGAACACACCATGACCGCCGCTCAGCCCGTCCCCACCGGCCCCGACATCCCCGCCGTCCCCTACGCCGACCTGCGTGCCCGCACCAGCGGGGCGGTCGTGGCGGCGGGCGAGCCCGAGTACGACGCCCTGGTCACCCCGTGGAATCTGGCCATCCAGGTCCGCCCGGACGCCGTGGTCGCCGCGCAGACCGCTCAGGACGTCGTGCAGGCCGTCCGGTTCGCCCGGGCGCACGGCCTGGAGGTCACCCCGCAGGCCACCGGACACGGTGCCATCTCCGCGTTCGTCGGCGAGATCCTGGTCAACACCAAGGGTCTGGACGAGTGCGTGGTGCACCCCGAGGGGTGGGCGCGGGTCGGCGCCGGGGTCAAGTGGCTGCGCGTGGTGCAGGCGGCCGCGCCGTACGGGCTGGCCCCGCTGTCCGGGTCGGTCACCGACGTCGGCATCGTCGGCTACACCACCGGCGGCGGCCTGGGCCCGATGGCCCGCACCTACGGGCTGGCCTCCGACCGGGTGCGGGCGATCGAGGTCGTCACCGGCGACGGCGAGCTGCGCCGGGCCACCCCCGACGAACATCCGGACCTGTTCTTCGCGCTGCGCGGCGGCAAGGGCGCGCTGGGCATCGTCACCGCCATCGAATTCGACCTGGTGCGCCAACCGTCCTTCTATGGCGGGTCGCTGTGGTTCGACGGCGAGCACGCGCCGGCGGTGATCGCGGCCTGGCGGGAGTGGATCGCCGACCTGCCCGAGGCGGCCACCACCTCGTTCGGCCTGTTCCAGCTGCCCGAGATGCCGGGCGTGCCGCCGATGCTGGCCGGCAAGCCGACCCTGTCCGTGCGGTACGTGTGGACCGGCGACCCCGCCGACGGCGAGCGGGCCTTCGCCGCGATCCGCGCGGCCGCCCCGGTCCTGCTCGACGACGTCAACGAGAAGCCCTACACTGCCATCGATTCGGTGCACACCGACCCGGTCGACCCGCTGCCGGCGCACGAGTCGGCGATGGTGCTGCGCGAGTTCACCGCCGATACCGCCGACGCCCTGCTGGCGATGGCCGGCCCGGGCTCCGGGTCCCCGCAGATCCTGGTCGAGGTCCGGCAGTTGGGCGGTGCCCTGGCCCGGCCCGGCGCGCACGACAGCGCCTTCGCGGCCCGGGACGCCGCCTTCTCGTTGCTGGTGGTCAGTGTTCCGATGATCCCCGGCGCGGTCGAGCACGGGCAGCAGATCGTGGACGCCCTGGCCCCGTGGTTCGGCGCCCACCGGCTGCCGAACTTCACCAGCCAGGCGGCGCAGCTGCCCGCCGCCTACGACGACTGGACGCGGGCCCGGCTGCGCCACACCATCCGTCGCTACGACCCGGACGGCGTCATGGCCATCGGCCACGCCTTTGCCGTCTGAACCCGCCCCGCCGGGCCTGCCACCTGTTCCGGGGGCGGGCCCGGCGGCGGGCGGTGACGGTGGCCCGGGACGAACATCTCGCCGAAAATATCGGCGCTATTGTCGAATGGTGTCCGACGGATCGCGCGTCACCCTTGCCCGGATCGCCGCCGAGGCGGGCGTCTCCCTGGCGACGATCTCCAAGGTGCTCAACGGCCGTCCCGACGTCTCGGCGGCCACCCGCGACCGGGTCGAGGAGCAGCTGCGGCGGCACGGCTACACCCGCCGGTCCGGGGCCGCCCGCAGCGAGTACGTCGAGCTGGTGGTCCACGAGCTGGAGAGCAGTTGGACCCTCGATCTGATCGACGGGGTCCAGTCGACGGCCCGCGCTGCCGGTCATTCGGTGGTCCTGACGATCAGCGGCGATCGGCACTCCCCGGCCGATGGATGGGTCGAGGAGGTGCTGCGCCGGCGGCCGGCGGGCGTCGTCCTGGTCTTCTCCGACCTCGCGCGCGAGCACCGCGAGAAGTTGAGCTCGCGCGGCATCCCGTTCGTGATCGTCGACCCGTCCGGCGACCCGTCGCCCGAGGTGCCGGCGGTCGGCTCGGCGAACTGGTCGGGCGGCCTGCTGGCCACCCGGCACCTGATCGAACTCGGTCACCGGAGGATCGCCGTGGTCGCCGGCCCCCCGGACATGATGTGCTCGCTCGCCCGGGTCGACGGCTACCGCTCGGCGATGGCCGCGGCGGGGCTGCCGATCTCGCCGGACTGGCTGCGGTGCGGCGACTTCCATACCGTGAGCGGGGAGCGGGCGGCCCGCGAACTGCTGGCCGCGGCCGAGCGGCCGACCGCGATCTTCGCGGGCAGCGACCTGCAGGCGCTGGGCGTGCTCACCGTCGCCCAGGAACTCGGAGTTCGAGTGCCCCAGGATCTTTCGCTGGTCGGCTACGACGACATCCCGGTCTGCCGGTGGGTCAACCCGCCGCTGACCACGGTGCACCAGCCGCTGCGGCTGATGGGTGAGGAGGCGACCCGGATGGTGCTGCGGCTGGCCGAGGGCGAGCGGCCCGACACGACGCGGATGGATCTGGCCGTGCACCTGGTGGTCCGGAGATCGACGGCGGCGCCGGGCGGGTGACCCGCCCGACGCCCCCGGCGTGGGTGATCCGGCGCCGGCCGGCGCGCTCGGCTACGACCCCGCGGGTCGCGGCCCGGCGAGGGCCCGCTCGCGGGCCCGCACGGCCTGGTCGATCCGGGCCTGCATCCGGGCCGCCGACCGTCGCCGCTGCCAGCGGATCCCGAAGAACCCGCCGACCAGCAGCGCGAGCAGGAGCAGTGCGGACCACGGCGGCGTCCAGGACCCGAACTCGGCGGTGCTGCCGGTCAACGAGCCGGGGCCGGCGTCCTGGCCGACGACGGCGGGTTCCACCGATACCGTGCCCGAACTGTAGCCCAGCGGCCACACGTCCAGGCTCATGCTGAACCGAGTGCTCTGCCCGGGCAGGATCTCCCGCGGTGCGGCCGCCGCGGCGGCACCGGCGATCCCGAACGGACCGGCGACCTGCACCCGCGGCACCGCCTGGACCCGGACGTTGCCGGTGTTGCTGATCTGGTACTCGACCGTCATGGTGCCGGGCTGCAGCGGGTTCCAGGAGGGTGACCACGTCGCGTGGACGTCCGTTGCGGTGAGGGCGCCGATTGTCTCGCCGCTGACGCGCAGGTGCGCCCGGACGCCCACGCGAGTGGCCATCTGGACGGCGGCGTCGGCGCGCACCAGTTGCGCGACGACGCCGGCCGGGTGGTCGCCCGGAGCGGCCTGCTCCGGGACGTCGACGGAGATGGGGAGGGTGACGGACTCCTCGGGCCCGAGCTCGACGGTCCGGTGGGCCGCCCACTCCGGTTGCCCGTCCCCCGGGGTGCCGATCCGGATCCAGGATCCGCCGTCGACGGGGGTCTCCCCGTCCGACAGCAGGTCGAAATCGCCCCCGTCGGTGACGATCCCGTCGCTGGCATAGACGTCGAAGGACTCCGTCGTCGGGCTGAAGTTGGTGACGGTGACGTGGTCGACCACCTGGCTGCCCGGGTCGAGGTCGTGCCGGGCGGAGATGCGCCCGTCCGGTCCGTCGGCCCCGGCCGGCACGATCGACCAGGTGATGGTCGACCCGTCGGCGGCCGCCGCCCGCGTCGGGGCCGGGACGGGTGTGCCGGCGAACACCGGGGTCCCGACGAGCCCACCGGCGAGCAGGAGCAGGCCGGCGGCGAGGACGGAGAGCAGACGTGGCATGGCTTTTCCCGGTTCGCGCGGAGGGGGCGGCCGGCCGTCGCGGGAACGACGACCGGCCGCCTGGGGTGGTGGAGGTCAGTCCACCGGGAACAGCGAGACGGTCAGCGCGGACGAGTACTGCCCGGACGGGGTGTCGACCGGCAGCTCGAACTGCAGGCCGGCCGACACCTTCGTGGTGCCGAACCGCCCGTCGCCGGCCGCCCGGGCCAGCGACGCCGGCTCGGCCAGGCCCGGGCCGCCGGTCATCGTGGTGGCCACCGGATCACCAGCGGTCACCCCGGCTCTCGGCTCGGTCAGGGCCGGCGTCCAGCCGAGATGGTCGGCGCCGATCGTCGTCGCCGCGCTGGTGAAGGCGGTCGCCCGCCCGGTGACCGCCCATCCGCCGCCGGCGGCCTGGTCGGAGTTCCGCGAGTCGGTCACCGTGACCTCCGGCAGCGCGGCCTGGAACCGCAGCCGGTCGCCGACGTTGTCGCCACCGGTCAGCTCGACCGAGTTGCCGTAGTCCGCGACGGACATGGTCAGCGAGCCGGGCTGCTGGGCCACGTTCGCGGTCAGCGGGATGCCCTCGCCCGGCCCGTCGGGCGGGGTCACCAGGGTGACCAGGGAGCGGGCCGGCAGTTCCAGGGCGGTGACGCCGTCCGCGGTGGTGGCCACCCCGTCGACCTTCGCCAGGCGGTGGCCGTTGTCCACCAGGTAGGCGTCCGGCTGCGTGGCCAGATCGATATCGGTTGACACCGAACCGGTTCCGAGATTCAGCAGTTCGACGACCTGGCTGCCGTCGGTGTTCCGGTAGGCGGACACCTTGAGGTTCGGGATGCCGTGCACGGCCTCGAACCGTTCGGCGCCGGGCCGGATGAAGCGGCTGAAAGCGGCCATGGTCCACAGGCGTTGGGACACCCGGTAGGTGTCGGCCGGCACGTCGACCTGGAGCAGGGATGCGGACGCGCCCTGGCTGGCCCCGAGCCACCACAGGTAGCCGGTGGCGTTGCCCTTGGTCAGCGTGTCCTGCATGTGCTCGGCCATCACGATCGCGTCGGTGGCGACCCCGGCGCCGCCGTCCCAGTTCTCGTTCCAACCGGTGGCGGCCGAGGAGACCGCGTACTCCGACATCCAGATGGACTTGTCGGTCTCGTAAGGGGTGTCGGAGCGGCTGGCGTAGGAATGGGCGGTCAGTACCTTGACGTACTGGTTCGCCGCCGGGTCGTTGGCCAGCGCACTGTGGTAGGTCTTGCCCTGGTTCCAGCCGTACGACTCGCAGCACAGCACGTCGTAGCCGGCGTTCCGGGCGATCGGGCCGAAGATCTTCACGAACTCGTTGACCTGGGCGGGGGTGTAGCGCATCGACTCATAACTGGAGGTGAAGTCGATCTCGTTGCCGATCGTCAGACCGTTGATCGGCACCCCTTCCTGCTTGTAGAAGTTCGCCCAGGCCACCAGGTAGTTCGCGTAGGCGGTACGCCAGTCGCCGCTGGCGCAGTTGGTACCGGCCAGCCCGCACAGCGTCCCGCCGTTGGCCGCCGAGCCGTTGGTCTTCATGTACCCGGGGGCGGTCCAGGGATCGCCGTACAGGTACGGAACACCGTGCTCCTTGGCGGCTTTGGCGAACCAGACCTGGCCGTTGTCCTTGCCGTCCCACTGGTAGTCGGGCGTGGCGTCCGGGCCGCCCGGGTCCTGCGGCTGGATCGACATCATCACGTCGTAGGTGTTGTTGGACTGGCCGCCGATGCCCAGGCGCAGGATGGAGGGGGCGGCACCGTCCATGCCGAGCAACAGGTCGGCCGCCTCGGCCCGCTTGTCCGCGGACAGCATCTCCAGCCGCGCCGTGCGCTGGAACGCGGCGGAATAGCCGAAGCCGTCGATGGTTTGGTCCACGCTCTCCGGTTGGAGATCGATCCCGGTCGCTTCGGCGGCGCTTGCGCCGATCGCCGGGACGACGAGCCCGGCGAGAACGACGGCGGACGCCGCAATCAGCGGCATCACACGTTTCATGGGTTTCTCCTTCGAAACTTTCGTTCATCGGCGCTGAAGATAACGTAGCGACAGGAGATATGTTTGGTCAACACCCAAATCGCCGCACCGATGACGTCGCCGCTCATCCGAAGGGATGACTGGTGGGTCGTCGAATTTCGACCCGAGCATGCGCAGCGCCTTCTGCGCCCGGCCGCCGCCTTCTCGCCGGTGGTGGTCGGCGTTCCGATGGTCCCGGCACGGTCGAGCACGGCAGCAGACACCTTCGGCCCGCCGGTTCGGGACGCATCGGAGGCCGAACGTCACCACGCCCGCGCGGCCGACCTGCCGGACGCCCACGCCCGGTGGACCGCGCCGAGACCCGGCACGCCGGGCGCCGGCACGACCCGGACGACCTGACCCCGCCCGGACGACGCGCAGGTCGGGTCCTTGGCCCCTGGCGATACCAGGTCGGGCCGGCCGACGATGGCAGCAGCACGCCGACCCCACGTACCGTGGATCGTGATCGTGCCGTGATCGCCCGCTGCACCTCGGAGCCCGGAATGAAGCCACCCGCCGCCACCCGTCGCCGGCCCCTGGCCATCCGGGTCTGGCGTAGCCCGCTGGCTCGCGGGGTCGACCGGGCCGAGGCCTGGTGGACCTGGATCCTGCTGACGGCCTTCCTGCTCGCGCTGCCGATCCTGGCCACGATCGCCTCGGTGGAGTGGGGCGAGCTGAGCAACAAGGCGGCCGCGGAGGCGGGCGCGGTGACGGACGTGCAGGCGACGCTGATCTCGGACGCCCGCTATGACCTGACCGGCTACCGGTCGTTGCCGACCGACGTCACCGCGGACGCGACCTGGACCGGACGAAACGGGCTGGTCGCCACCGGGCAGATCGACGTCATGCCCGGCGCCCGCTCCGGCGATCACCAGACGATCTGGTTGGACCGCTCCGGCGCGCTCGTCCCGGCCCCGATGACCAGCACCGACGCCGCCGTCGAGGCGATGCTGGTGGGTCTGACCGGCTGGCTCGGCGTCGGTCTCGTGCTGTTCGGCATCTGGTGGATCGTCCGCCGCCGGCTGGACCGCCGGCGGTGGCGGGCGTGGGCGCAGGAATGGGAGTGGGCCGGCCCGCAGCCCCAGTAGTCCGGCCCAGCCGTCCGGCCCACCGGCCGCCGCGCTGCCGGCGCAACGATCAGCCGGCCGGGCGGACGCTCCGCTCGGCGACGGCGATCGCCAGCCGTTCGGGCGAGCGTGGCGACACCCAGGCCACCAGCGCGTTCCGCCGGCCGTCGACCACGCTCGGTCGGCCCTGGGCGAGCGCGCGCATGGCGGTCGCGACGACCTGAGCCGGGCGTCGCCGGGCCCCGACCGCCGCGGCCTCGCCGGCCACCCGGAAGAAGTCGGTGTCGGTCGCGCCCGGGCTCAACGCCAGCACGGCCACGCCGCGGTCGCGGACCTCGGCCCACAGCGCCCGGCTGAAGCTCAGCACGAACGCCTTGGTCGCCCCGTACACCGCCATGTGCGGGACCGGTTGGAAGGCGGCCGTGCTGGCCACGTTGACCACCGCGCCCGCCCCGCGTTCGACCATGCCGGGCACCAGCCGACCGGTCAGCGCCACCAGGGCGTCCACGTTCAGCACGGTCATCGACTCCAGCCGATCCGGATCGGCCTCGGCCAGTTCGCCGTGCGCGCCGAAACCCGCGTTGTTGACGAGGACGTCGACGACGATGCCGCGCTCGGTGAGGTGGTCGACCAGCGACGCGGCGCTGCCCGGCGCGGCCAGGTCGCGGGCGACCACCTCGACCCGAACACCGTGCGTGCGGCGCACTTCGTCGGCCAGTTCGTCCAGCCGGTCCCGCGACCGCGCGGTGATCACCAGATCGCTGCCCCGGCGGGCCAGCTCCCGGGCGAACTCCCGGCCGATGCCCGACGACGCCCCGGTCACCAGCGCCGTGCGACCGGACAGGTTCTCCACGTTCAGCGCCACAGCCGACCTCCCAGTCGTGTTATCGGTGTCAACATCTGCAGCGTAGGCGGCCCTGTTACCAGTGTCAACATGCAATACTCGTCGGGTGCCGGCGTCGCCCCCGTCCCGCCCCTATCACCATCCGGACCTGCGGACGGCGCTGCTGGAGCACGGCATCGCGCTGGCCCGGGAGGGCGGCCCGGAGTCGGTGTCGCTGCGGGACGTGCAGCGGCGGGCCGGGGTCAGCAACTCGGCCGCCTACCGGCACTACGCCGACCGGGCCGCGTTGCTGGCGGCGATCTCGGACTGGGCCAGCGCCGACCTGAGCGACCGGATGCAGGCGGCGCTGGACGCCGAACCGGACCGGGGGTCGCCCGCGGACGCCGCCCGCGCCCGGCTCCGGGCGCTCGGCCGGGTCTACGTCGGCTACGCGCTGGACGAGCCGGGTCTGTTCGCCACCGCCTTCATCGACAAGCGCAAGGCGCTCGGCGCGCATGCCGAGACCGACCCGTTCGCCGTGCTCGGCCGTTGCCTGGACGAGCTGGTCGCGGCCGGTGGATTGGACCCGGACCGGCGGGCCTGGAGCGACGTGGCCGCCTGGTCGGCGGTGCACGGGCTGGCCGTGCTGCTGCTCGGCGGTCCGCTGCGCGACCTGGCCGCGGCGGACCGCGAGGCGGCGATCGAACGGGTGCTCGACGTGGTGATCGACGGCCTCGGCTGACCGCCAGGGGTCGGCCGGGTCAGCCGGCGATCGCCAGCACCTCCGCCAGGCCCTCGCCGAAGCACTCCATCAGCACCGACACGTCCTGCACCGCATCGCCGTCGATGTTGAACCCGATGCAGCAGGTGCCGGCGTGCGTCGTCATCGCCACCATGATCGCCACCCCGGGCAGCGGCCCGAACGCGAAGATCCGCTCCACCCGGGCGCCGGCCAGGAACGACTTGTACGGCAGCCCGGGCACATTGGACGCGGACATGTCCGCCGTCGCGCCCATCCGCCAGGCGGCGGCCCCGACCGCCGACGGCAGCAGGTTGACCATCGGCGCGAACAACCCGAACGAGTCCAGCGCGGGCTCGGTGCGCAGGGTCAGCACGGTGCCCCGGATGATCGCGATCCGCTCGACCGGGTCGCTGGTGTCGACCGGCCCGGCCAGCAGCGCGCCGGCGAACTTGTTGCCGCCCATCGGGTCGTCGCCGCGGCGCAACGAGACCGGCATCGCCATCGGCAGGCTCTCCACCGGCGTGCCGTGCCGCTCGTGGTAGATCCGCAGCCCACCCAGCAGGGCGGCGATGTAGGCGTCGTTGACCGATCCGCTCGCCGCCTTCGCGGCCGCCCGCAGCCGCTTGAACTCGCACTCCAGCACGCCGAACCGCCAGTTGCGCCCCTTGCGGCCGTTGAACAGGGGGGACGGCGCCGCCGGGGGCGGGGGCATCATCCGACGCAGCGAGGCGGTGAAGCGGACCGCGTCGTCGCCGGCCCGCAGCGGGTCGGACAGCACCGTGCCGCCGAACTTCACCGAACGCCAGAGCATGTCGGGCGCCTGGGCGACGCGGGAGAGCATCTGCCGGGTGGTCAGTACCGCGGGATTGACCGCCGCCGGCGACGCCCCCGCCCGCGACGTCGGCTTGTCCGGCGTGTGCTCACGGGTCCGGCTCTGCACCAGGGCGAGCAGCTGGACGCCGCCCAGCCCGTCGGTCACCGAGTGGTGCAGCTTGAGCAGGTACGCCGCCCGATCCCCGGCCAGCCCCTCGACCAGCACCGCCTCCCACAGCGGTCGCTTCCGGTTCAGCGGCGCCAGCGCGAACCGCTCGGCATACCGCAGGAGCGACGGAAGGTCATCGCTGCCGTCCTTCTTGGCGTCCAGTCGGGCCCGCCGCAGGTGGTGCTCGAGCTTGAACTTCTCGTCCTCCACCCAGACCGGCGGGCCGACCGGGACGATCGGTTCCTGGACCCGCTCCCGGGTGCGGCGGATCAGACCGACCGCCCACTCGTGCGCCGCCCACAGCCGGTCCCACTCGGGGGTGGTGTCCAGCAGCATCACCGCGGTGATCGTCGACGACAGTTCCGGGTGTCGCTCGGACCGCCACATCAGGGTCTCGAGTTCGCTCATCGAGCCGTCCAGGCCCCACTGGCCGGCGGCTTTCCAGGCCTGCTGGTTCATCTCCGCCGGGCTGGGGGTGGGCATCAGCGGGTCGGCCGGTCCGGATGTCGTCGTCATGCCGCCACTCCTCCGGATTGGCTCGCGGGCTCGGCAACCCGGACGCGGCGCCGGCAGCTGTCTCGACGATTCGTGCTCATTGCGAGCCCTCCCGCCCACCCTGCGCTCATGCGGTCTTCTCCGGCCAGTTGGCGAGGGTGTCGATGTACTTGTCCCGAATGGCGCGGGTGTGCTCGGTGACGGACTCGGGCGTCCAGCCGACCGTGGGTATCGGGTCCAGGACGGCGACCTGCAGGGTGCCGGAGTGCAACAACATCGAATTGCGCCACATCAGCTCGCCGGCGTTGCGGATGACGATCGGCACGATCGGCACCCCCGCCTGCATCGCCATGTGGAAGGCGCCCTTCTTGAACGGCAACACGGACGGGGTGGGCGACCGGGTGCCCTCCGGCATGATCACCACCGAGGTGCCGGCCCGGATCCGGTCGACCAGCGCGGCCAGGTCGCGCTTGGCCGCGTCGGGGTGGGAGCGGTCGATGTAGGCCGGGTCGATGAGCATTCCGGCGACCGCCATCCGCGGGTCGAACTGGGCCTCCTTCTTGGCGACCGCGGTGAAGTCGCGCCGGAGTAGCGCGCCCATCAGCGGCGCGTCCAGGGAGCTTTGGTGGTTGGCGATGAAGACCGCCGGCCGGGCCTTCCACAGGTTCTGCTCGCCGACGATCTCCAGGCGCACCCCGGCCAGCGCGAGCCCGAGATCGCAGCCGAACGGGATCGCGATGTTGCGGCCGACGCGGCCGTTGCCGGTGAGCAGGCCGGCCGCCGCGCCGAGCATGGCGCCCGCGTAGAAACCGCTCAACGCGGCGCCGGTGCCGATGACCGCCCGCAGTCCGCCACCCTTCGGCTCCTCGAGCATGACGATGGGCCAGCCGTAGGTCCTGGCCGCGACGACCAGGCCGGGGCTGGGGTTGAGCGGGTGCGGCTTGCCGACCGATCCGAGGAACTGGACGTCCTCGTCGCCGTTGCCGTAGGCGTAGCTGACGCTCAGGTCGACGCCGTTCTCCCGGGCGAAGGCCCGGACCGCCGCTCCCTTGTGCTCCCCCCACAACATCGGGCCGGCCATGTCGCCGGTGATCACCCCGTCGACGACCTGCACCTCGGTGCACAGGACGGTGGTGATGCCCAGATCCTTGGCCAGTGGCTCGATCTGGAACCGGGTGGCGGCCGACGCGACGACCACTGTGTGCTTCATCCGCTGGTGCGCCCGGACCAGTTCCCGGGCCTGCGGCCGGACGGTGCCGGCGATCTTCTGGGCGAACAGCCGCTCACCCAGCTCCATGACGGTGCCGACCTCGCGACCGGCCATGGCCGCCACCGAGTACTTGCCCAACGACTGCGGGTCGCCGCCGAACCGGCCGTCGATCGCCGAGAACAGGGATCGGGCGAGGTCGCCGGGCGCGATGTCGCCCTGCCGCAGGCTCTCCGCGAAGAAGGTGCTGGCCGTATAGCCCTCGACCAGGGTGCCGTCCAGGTCGAAGAACGCCCCGATGTGCGGACCACTCGGTCCGGCCAGGATCGCCTTGATCGCCTCGGCTCCGCTGACCGTCGTCATGGCCGGCCTCCCCTGGCCAGTTCGGCGATGGCGTCGGCCCGGTGGACGTCGGCCGCGACCTCGTCACGGAACTCCTGACGCCCGGCCGCCTCGGCCCGCCCGATCAGCAGCTGACGTTTGCCGGCCACCCGCAACGCGGTGCGGAACAGCTCCAGCGACACCGATTCGGCACTGGTGATGCGGTGTTGCAGCAGCCACTGCTGACCGACGGCCAGGCAGTCGGCCAGCAGCCGCGTCTCGTCCACCGGGGCCGGGTCGGGCGGTTCTGCGGCCAGCCGGTCGGCGACCACCAGGTAGGCGTCCAGGAACGGGCGCAGCACCAGGTGGGCGACCAGCATGTCCGCCTTGCCGAGCAGGTCGGCGGCCTGCTCGGAGTCGCACCGCCACGACTGGTCGACGGCCGGGGCGCCGATCTGCCGCAGTTCGGCGAGCACGTCGTCGCCGAACCCGGTGCTGGCCGGGAAGTAGAACTCGAACTTCAGCAGCGTCCGCAGCCGGCGGGCCTCGTCGAACACGTTCGTCTCGACGTTGTCGACGACGGCCTGCAGCGCCAACTCGGTGATCGCCCGCTCGACGAACGTGTGGATGATCGTGTTCCGGTAGAACGCGGCGACGAGGTGCTTGCCGGGGGCGATCTGCCAGACCGGTTCGGTGCCCTCGTCGAACACCGAGACCAGGCCGGAGGCGACCATCTCCTGCAGCGTTCGGCGGATGGTGGACCGGTCGGTGAGATCCAGGGCGCCGGCCACCGCCCAGCGCTGGCGGGCCAGGTAGCGGGCGCCCGGCCGGATGGTGGACAGCAGCTCGTCCAGGGTCAGCGCGCGGTCCGCGCCGAGCAGGGCCAGGCTGACCACGGCGGTCGCGGTGACCGGGGTGGCCCGGTTGATCCGGTGCGAGACGTCCAAGGCGATGCGTTCGACGACGTGCTCGCCGGTGGCCGGGTCGGCGCGCAGCTCGGCCAGCCGCTCCTTGAGCGGGATCGGTTCGCCGAAGTCGACGTAGGCGCGGCCGAGCCGGCGCTGCTGCTGCCGGGCCAGGTGCACCAGCCAGCGCAGGTTCTCCGGCCGTTTGCTGCCGCCGCGGGCCTCCTTGGTCATCAGCGAGACCTCGTGCAGCTGGTCGTACACGATGGACACGCCGACCAGCTGGATGTCCAGCGAGTCCCGCCCGTACGGGGTCGCCGGGTCGTCGGTCCGGGTGGCCTCGTCCAGCCCGTCGACCAGGTACTTCAGGATGCCGAAGGTGGGTGGCCGCAGCTTGCCGGTGCGGGTCCGGCCGCCCTCGATCGACCAGGCCACGTTGCCGCGACTGCGCACCAACTCGGCGATGTAGGAACGCAGCGTCAGCCGGTAGACCGGCAACCCGCGGATGTTGCGCCGGATGAACACCACCCCGGACCGGCTGGCCCACTCGCCGAACGGGAACAGGTTCAGGTTGGATCCGCCGAGGGTGTAGACCGGGGTGAGCCGCTTGGCGGCGATGACCTCCGGCACGACGAAGCCGTCCAGGTAGGAGCGGTGGGCGAAGGCGAAGGCGAGTGAGCACTGCCGGTCCAGCGCGCGCAGCCGTTCGATCTGGTCGTCGTCGACGTAGACGTCGTAGGCCCGCAGGAACCAGCGGCCGAAGGCCCGCCACGCGTTGGTCGGCCGCGGGTCGTGGGTCGACGCCATCTCCCGCAGGTAGCCGATGGCCTCGGCGCGGACGTCCGCCGGATCCCGATCCAGCTCGCCGGCGGCGGCCCGCAGCCGCTCGTCGAACCAGCCCGCCCGAAGCAGGTCGTCGGCCTCCGGGCTGACCAGCTGCATCCTTTCCTGGAGCCGCCGCACCGACCGCCAGGAGCCGGTTGTCATCGAACCGCTCGTCGAACCGACCGCCGAACCCGCCACGGTTTCCGTCACGCCTCGATCATCACATCTCGGGCACGATGTCGCTGCTGTCCGATGGCGGGATCGACCCGGGCCGATGGTCCCGGGCAGCGCTTTCCCCTGGTTCGGGGGGTCGGTCGCGGCCGGTCGGCGTTCCCGGCGGACGGGCGGGCTCAGCCGGCTCCCCCGGCTCGGCGGTCGGCTCAGCGGTCGGCTCAGCCGGCGAGGCGGTCCAGCGCGGCCGACGAGTGCGGGGCCAGTTCGACGTCGGTGTGCGCCCGTTCCTCGACGTAGGCCAGCTTCCCGTCCGGGGTGACCCCGATCAGCCGGGTGGCGCCCACCACCGGGGGAGCGGTGGGGGTGCGCAGGGCCGCGTCGGTGGACAGCGCCCAGGCCGCCGCCGACCGCGGACGGCCGAAGAACAGCTCGATCCGGCCCTCGGAATGGGCCACCATCAGCTCGATCGACCCGTCCGGCTGCGGACGGATGAAGCCCAGTTCGCGCGGGCCCGGACCCTTGACCGAACCGTCCGGTTCGAGCAGCCAGCTGATCGACTCGTAGCGCAGGAACGGCCGGCCGTCGTGCGAGATGACGATCTGCTGGCCGAACTGGGGATCCTTCTCGCCCGGCTCGTTGCCGTAGCGGCCGACCCCGCGCCACACCCCGACCAGCGGCAGCAGCAACTGGCAGTCCGGGTGCAGGCCGGGCCGGGCGCGCACGTTCGCGGTGTCCGCCGGGATCGGCAACGGGGGAACGTCGGCGATGTCCAGACCCCGAGTGGCCTGGGCGCGCTTTTCCGCCGCGGCGATTGCGGCGTCACCGCTACCCG
Source organism: Nakamurella sp. (assembly GCA_039812105.1). Lineage (GTDB taxonomy): Bacteria > Actinomycetota > Actinomycetes > Mycobacteriales > Nakamurellaceae > Nakamurella. The sequence continues at coordinate 387 of JBDHZW010000055.1, read as the reverse complement.
GGACGGGCCGCTTCGCGGTCTCCGGTGCGCCGTTGGGTGCCTCGTGCCGGCCGTGGCCCAGGTTCGGCGCGGCCACGTATTCGCCGGCGGTGCGCTCGGCGCCGACCAGCCCCGCGATCTCCTCGGCGGTCGGGCTCTCGTGGGGATCGATAGCGGGGGTATCGAGACCGCGCGGCTCGGGCTCCGGCGAATCCGGCGCCGGACCGTCCGGTGCGCTCACTTGTCTTCGTGCAGCAGCCGGTACACCACGTAGAAGGCAAACCACGTGATCAGCAGGGCCACCGCAATGAGCAGTCCGGTAAAGAAGATCTCCACCCGGGCAGCCTAACCCGACCGGTCCCCGGAACTCCTGGAGCGGGAACGACGTCACATTTCGGCCGGGCGCCG
>JBDHZW010000054.1:0-23334 GCA_039812105.1 Nakamurella sp. | reverse complement strand
GCTGGAGTCCGCCGACGCGCTGCTGGTCGGCGGCGGGTTGACGCCCGGCTACGCCGACGCACTGGTGCCGGTCGCGGCGGCGATCCGGTCCTGGCTGGCCGACGGCGGGCGCCCGTACGCCGGGTTCTCCGCCGGCGCGGCCATCGCCGCGACAAGGGCGATCGTCGGCGGCTGGCGCTCCGGCGGCGTGCCCGTCTGCCCCGAGGACACCGGCGAAGACCTGGACGAACTGACCGTGGTGCCGGGGCTGGGTCTGACCAGATGGAGCGTCGACGTGCACTGCGCCCAGTGGGGCACCCTGCCGCGGTTGATCGAATCCGTGCGCACCGGACGGGCCGCCGGCACCGGGTTGGGTATCGACGAGAACACCGCCGTGACCGTCGAACCCGACGGGCGTATCGCCGTGCGTGGTGCCGGTCGGGCCTGGGCCGTCCACCGCGGCGAGGGCGATCAGGCGACGGTCACGCCCCGGTCCGCGGGCGACCCCGCGGCCTGACCGCCAGCCCGACCAGACCGGCGAATGCGGCCGGGAAGCCGACCGCCATCACCCAGGTCAACGGCCGGTCGACAGCGAAGTCTGCGGGTGTCCGGACGGCGGCGACGAGCATCAGCCCGAGCATGATGATCCCGACCTGGACCATGATCCGGGCGCTGGACCACCGGCGGTCGGCCAGCACCTGCACCCCGGCGAACCCGAGCGCGAAGATCGCGCCGACCACCCGGGCGGTCAGCGGGGTGAGCGACCAGGGCCAGATCGCGGCCGCCGCCCCGGGAAAGGCGAACAGGAACAGGCCGATCAGGCCGGCCAGGCCACCGGCCGTCGCGATCAACCCCACCTCCGGCGTCGAGAGCAGCACCTCGTCGGCGCCGGGCAGGTCGACCGCCACGCGCCGATTCGCCAGCCACACCGCCAGCACCAGCAGCGGCGCGGTGAAGTAGAGGCCCGCCCACAGCCAGAAGGACAGGTTGCCGTGCACGAACCGGTCCCAGTGCAGGACGGTGGCGACACCGAGCAGACCGGAGAACAGCGCGACCGGCAGGAAACCGCCGGCGATGCGGTGCCATCGTTGCTCGACCAGCCCGCGGGCGAAGAAGTACGCACCGCCGAGATAGGCCGAAGCCAGCGTCGTCGAGGTGAATTCGGGCGCGATCCGCCACGCGAACAGCCGGCCGGTGTCGTCGGCGGAGGGCCAGAAGTACAGCAGCCCGAACGCGACCAGCAGGAACGGGATGATGAACGCGCACAGCACCCGGGTGGCCGGCAGCACCCGATCCGGGCCGGTCGTGACGGCGAGCCGCGCGTCCATCCGGCCATCGTCCCACCAAACCGGACATTCGGCGGCAAATCAGCCTGCGGCGGCCCGGGCGGCGTCCGCGACGGCCTGGTGCTCGGCCGACCCGACCACGTCCAGGCTCGGTGTCGGCGTCCGAGCCAGCGCCAGCCGCAGCGCGTACACCCGGGTGGCGGCGTCGGCCAGCCGCTCGGCCGGCAGCTGCCCGCCGTCGGCGGCCGCGGCGATGCCGGCGACCGCGGCCGCCGGGTCGACCGGCATCAGCACCAGATCCTGACCGGCGGCGATCCCCCGCCAGCCGGCCTCGGCGGAGGAGAAGTTGTTCGCCACCGGGGCCATCTGGAAAGAATCGGAGACGGCGACGCCGTGGAAGTTCAGCCCGGTGCAGCCGGCCACGCCGTCACCCTTGAGCAGGTCGGTGACCACCGCGGACGTCAGGGCAGACGACGCCCCGGCGGTCCCCACAGCGGGCAGTTCGACATGCCCGGTCATCACCAACGCGGTTCCCGCGTCGACGCCGGCCCGCATCGGGACGGCCTCGACCGCATTCCATTCGTCGCAGCTCACGTCCAGCGACGGCAGCGCCTTGTGCGTGTCGGTGGCCAGCCGGCCGATGCCCGGGAAGTGCTTGATCGTCGCGGCCACGCCGCCGCTCTGGTAGCCACGGACGGCGGCGGCGACCAACTCGGCGTTGCGTTCCGGGTCGGTGCCGAACGTCCGGTCGGCCACGCCCGAGTCGCCGGAGGTGGGTTCGACGTCGGCGTCCGGGGCGAAGTCCACGTTGATGCCGACCGCCCGCATCTCGGCGCCGCTGGCCGCGGTGACCTGTTCGGTGGCGGCGGCGGCCGCGGTCAGGTCGTCGATCCGGCCGAGCTCCTGGGCCCCGGGGAAGTTTGTGAACCCGTTGGCCAGCCGGGTGACCAGCCCGGACTCCTGGTCGGTGCTGATCAGCAGCGGCGCCTGCCCGGCCGGCACCTGGCTCTGCAGGTCGGCGGTCACCGCGGCGACCTGCGCCGGCGTGCCCGACGACGTGCCGTCGATCGAGCCCTGCGAGCCCATCAGGATGACCCCACCCAGGTGCAGCCGGGCGACCAGATCGGTGTCGACGGCGTCCGCGGAGCTGGCCATCACCACCAAGCCGGCCCGGTCGGCCGTGCTCATCCCGGCCACCGCGGCGGCCGCGTCGGCCATGTCCTGGCCGGTCACCGGGCCGCCGGGCGGCACCGGCACCTCGGGGGCGGCCGGGGACGGAGGCTGGCTGGACGGTGCCGACTCCACCGACGACGACGGCGCGGGGGACGTGGCCGGCGCGGACGCCGAGGTCGTCGTGTCGGACGGGGTGCTGCCGGACGATGGCGTCGCCGTCGACGGTGCCGGCTCGCCGCTGGTGGTTGAGCCGGAATCGGTGGACGACGAACAGGACGCCAGCATCAGGCACCCGACGACGGCGAACGCGACGCTCCGGATCAACCGCCCGCGGACCGTCAGCACGCCTGCTCCCGGATGGACGTCGCGCGCTCGGATGCCCCCATGCGGGACGACGTTACCGGCACGCCGTCATCGACTGGGCGTTCGGATCGATTCCGCTGAGCACCAGGGAACCGTCCTGCTCGGTGATCAGATAGGTCAGGTCCCAGTTGATGCAGGCGGCCGGCAGCCGTTTCGGCGCGAATTCGGTGCTCTGCTCCGAGGTGAACATCAAACGCGCGCGCAGCGGGTCGTCGTCGATCTGGGCCACCATCAGATTCGAATCGACGGTGGTGCTGTACTCGTGGACCCAGTCCGCCGATGCCTGGTTCACGGACTGGTCGGCGGAGACCGTCAGGCGCCAGGTGTCGAAGTCGCGCTGGTTGATCGCGTCGAAGTAGCGCTGCAGGGTCTGCCGGACCTCGGTGGCTTGCGGGTGCTGCTGCGCCGAATCGGACAATTGGACGGTCTCGTCGGCGGAGGGTCCGGCCGAGTAGCCGGCGGGCACCGCGGTGCCGCGGGTCTTGCCCAGGGCCCACGCGGCCGATGCGCCACCGCCGAGAACGACGAGAAGAACGACGGTGAGCACCATCGTCAATCGCCGTCCGCGTAACCGCATGCAAATACACCCTTCGTCATCGCGTTGTCCACAATGAGCGACGTATCAGAAGGGTTGGGGTTGTCAACGAATTGTCAACGAGAGCCTCTGCCGGTCATTCCCGCGCCGAGCGGCTATCCACGTGCACTATCCGACCTGATGCAGCCAGGTGACCGCGGTGCCCTCGCCCGCCCGGCGGTACGGTTCGAGTTCCGCGTCGATCGACGCACCGAGCAGGTCGGCCAGCTTGTGGTGGACCGCCTCCAGGCTGGTGGCGCCGGCCAGCACCGACCGCACCTGGTCCTCGCCGAGCATGACGTCCCCGTTGGCCGAGGTGGCGGCCCGCCAGATGCCCCGCCCCGGGACGTGGCAGATCCGTTCGCCGTCGACGCCGGGGCTGGGCTCCTCGGTCACCTCGAAGCGCAGCATCGGCCACGCCTTGAGCGCCTTCGCCAGCTTGCCGGCCGTGCCGGCCGGACCCGACCACGACGCGTCGGCCCGCAACGAGCCGGGCGCGGCCGGCTGCGCGGTCCACGACAGCGTGACCCGCCCCCCGGTCACGCCGGCGATCGCCCACTCGACGTGCGGGCAGATCGCCGCGGGCGCCGAGTGCACGTACACCACTCCACGAGTCACTACCGTCCACCTCCGCTCGCACTTCCATCGTTCTTCCCCAACGTGGATGCGCGGATTTTGGAGACCGGCGTGTGTGATTGACGTGTCTGGTGGTGTCATTGTGCACTGTGGGATGGCCGCGACGCCAGCCCCTGTGCCGAACGAGGCATCGCCCGGCCGTCAGGGGCTTCGGCCAGCCCTCACCGCAGGTGGGCGACCCCGGGGTCGGACCACAGCGGTTGGTCGGGTTCCCCCACGGCCCACCCGTGGGGTCGGCGGGTGTCGGCGCCGAATCGCGGGCCGGCGACGGCGAGCAGCAGGAGCAGGGCCAGGACGATCAGGGCGGTTGTCATGCGCTTAGCCTGCGCGCGGAAAAACCTGACGTCCATCTGTTTCTTCTACCGCCAATGCGTAAGATGTACTGCATGATTGACGTGCGCAAGCTGGAGATCCTGCGCGAACTCGACCGCTGCGGCACCATCGCGGCCACCGCCGCCGCGGTGCACCTGACCCCGTCGGCGGTGTCGCAGCAGTTGGCCTCGCTGTCCAAGGAGGCCGGCACCGCGATGCTCGAGCCGGACGGGCGCCGAGTCCGGCTGACCGAGGCCGCCCAGTTGCTGCTCCGGCACGCCCACCAGATCTTCACCCACCTGGAGCACGCCGAGTCCGACCTGGCCGCCTTCCGTCGCGGCGATGCCGGCACCGTCCGGATCGGCACCTTCAGCTCCGCGGTCAAGGCGCTGGCGGTCCCCGTCATCTCCGACCTGTCCACCCGGACCCGCATCCGGGTCGAGCTGCGCGAGGTCCAGCCCGAGGACGCCCTGGACGCGCTGCTGGGCCGCCGGGTCGACGTCTGCATGAACCTGGCCGCCACCGAGCTGCTGCCCGGCGGCGACGACAAGCGGGTGCAGTCCGAGCACCTGCTGGACGACGTGATGGACGTGGCGCTGCCGTTCGACCATCCGTTGGCCGACCGGCCCGAGGTCGAACTGGCCGACCTGGCCGACGCCGACTGGATCCTGGCCAACCCCGGGGTGCCCTGCTGGCAACTGACCCGGGACGCCTGCGAGCGGGCCGGATTCCGGCCCCGGGCCCGCCACTACGCCGACGAGTTCGTCGGTGTCGTCGGTCTGGTCGCGGCCGGTCACGGGGTCAGCCTGCTGCCCCGGCTGGCCCAACCGGATTTCGTGCACGAGCCGATCGTGCTGCGACCCGTCGCCGGGGTCAGCCCGGTGCGGCGGATCAGCGTGCAGACCCGGTCCGGTACCGGCGATCAGCCGCACATCGCCCCCGCCCTGGATTCGCTGCGCCGGGTCGCCGCCGGGGTCGCCCGCGGACCGGTCGAGTGCCGACCGGTCGTCGTCCTGGGAGCGTGAGATGGGCACGCACATCGCGCTGATCCGCGGGATCAACGTCGGCCGCAACAAGCGGGTCGCGATGGCCGACCTGCGAGCCATGCTCGGGTCGTTGGGCTACCAGGACGTGCGGACCCTGCTGCAGAGCGGCAACGCCGTCTTCACCGCCGCCGGATCCTCGGCGTCCGTCGCCACGGCCGTCGAGCGGGCCATGGCCGACGAGCTGAAGGTGACCGCGCGGGTGCTGGTCCGCACGCCGACGCAGCTGGCGAAGGCGATCGAGGCCGACCCGTTCGGCGACCGGGCGCCCGACGGTTCCAAGCACTTCCTCGGCTTCCTGGACGAGAAGCCCTCCCGGGCAACCGTGTCCGCCGTCCCGCAGCTGGGTGATGACGCGCAGACCGACCCGGACGAGGCCCGCTACGTCGACGGCCACCTGTACCTGTGGTGTCCCAACGGCATCTCGAAATCGACGCTGTGGCAGGTGAACTGGGACAAGGCGCTGGGCACCGCGGTGACCCTGCGGAACTGGAACACGGTCGGCAAGCTGCTGGAACTGGCGTCTTAACGGTCGGTCAGCGCGGCGTCGAGCAGGGGCGCCTGCAACCTGGCCCACGGCGACAGCCCGCTGTCCGGGTCGGCGGCGGCCGCCAGGAACTGCGGCCAGGTCCACCAGGCCCACTCGCCGACCTCGTCCGGACGGGGCCGGGGGTCGCCGGTGATCCGGCCGACCAGCACCGGGCACAGCTCGTTCTCCTCGATCCGCCCGTCGGAGGCCCGGTAGGAGAAGTCCGGCAACACCATGGTCAGGTCGGTGGGCTGCACTCCGAGCTCGAACCGCAGGCGGCGGGCGGCGGCGTCCGCGGGGTCCTCCCCCGGGGCGGGGTGCCCGCAGGCGGTGTTGGTCCACACCCCGGGAAAGGTGGCCTTGTGGTCCGCCCGCCGGGTCACCAGCAGCCGGCCGTCGTCGTCGAACCCGTAGCAGGAGAAGGCCAGATGCCGCGCGGTGTGCGCGCCGTGCACGGTGGCCTTGTCGGCGACCCCGATCGGCGCGCCGGCCTCGTCGACGAGCACCACCTGCTCGTTCTCGTCCAGCGGCGAGATCGGGAACGGCGGCAGGTGTCGCCGGCCCGGGTGGGTCGGATCGAACAGCGGGTGACGGGTGGGTGGCGGCACGGCCGCGAGCCTACCTACCCGGACGGACCCGTCCCGGCGCTCGGGGCTGCGGCCGGGACGGGCGATCGCGGACAGGACGGAGTCCGCGGTCAGGTCTCGGCCGGGATCTCCGGGTCGAGGTCGACCTCGGCGGACTCGTTCCGCTTGTGGAACGCGAAGGCGACCAGCACGATCGCCAGCATCGCGTACCCGAGCGCCACCTGCGGCTGGGCCGCCCACTGCACCTCACTGGCGTGGATCAGGCCGATCCAGCTCAGCACGGCGCCGACCCCGGCGGCCGCCGCGGAGGCGTAGAAGTTGCGCATCAGCATGAACGCGACGACGGAGCCGAGCACCATGCCGGCCAGCACCGCGCCCTCACCGAAGATCTTCAGCCCCTGATAGACCAGGCCGGCGTTGGTCAGCGCGTCCTCGCCGACCTTGTCCGCGGTCGTGCCGGCGGCGGCCAGGGCGTTGTCGATCAGCCCGGTCCCCCACTGCGCGAGGTTGGGCAGGATGGCCGCGACCACCGCCGCGGCCTGGATCTTCGGCACCGACTGGAACGCCTGGGCGCCGATCAGCAGGCCGATGTAGAGCAGGATCGGCACGATCGCCGGGATCGGCAGCAGCGTGTTCAGGACGCCGAACAGGCCCAGGAAGCACAGCACGGCGATCAGGATGCCGCTGGCCATCGAGTACGAGCCGCGCCCGCCGGCCGCCTTCCAGCCCGGGTGCCCGATGTAGACGGCGGGCGGGAACGGCGAGCCCAGGGCCGACCCGACGATCGCGCCGGCGCCGTCGGCCAGCAGCACGCTGCGCAGGTTGTAGCTGTCCCCGGCGGCCGCCGCGCTCTCCACGTTGCTCATCGCCTCGGCGAAGTTGTAGACGCCGAGCGGGATCGCGGTGGCCAGCAGCGGGGCCAGGTTGCCCAGCCCGGTGAACAGCAGGTCGACATGCAGACTCGGTACCGCGAAGGCGATCTGGCTGACCGCCTGCTGCACGTCGGGCACCGACATGTAGCCGCCGATCCAGCCGATCGCCGTGCCGACCAGCAGCGCCGCCAGGCCGACCGGGATGCCGCCGGGCAACCGCATGTTGGTGAAGAAGCCGACCAGGATGATGCCCAGCACCGGCAGCCCGATCCAGGCCGCCTCCCAGATCTGCGCGGCCGGCCGCATCGAGATGAAGGTGATCGAGATGCCGGCCAGGGTGCCGAGCATCGCCGCCCGCGGGGTGATCTTGCGGATGAACGGCCCGATGAACGCGCCGATCAGCACGATCACGCCGATCACGAACGCCCAGGCCAGGCCGGCCTCCCAGGCCCGGACCGGATCCCCGGTGGCCAGGAAGATCGGCAGCATGATGACGAACACCACGATGAACATGTGCGGCACGCTGGGCCCGTAGGGCAGGGCGGTGACGTCGGTGCGGTTCTCCTTGCGGGCCAACCGCCGGGCCAGGAACGTGTAGTAGACGTTGCCGACCAGCATCGCGATGCCCAGCGCCGGCAGCACGGTGCCGAGCACCGACGACGCCGGCATCTGCACCACGAACAGCAGCAGCGAGGTCAGGGTCAGCACGTTGACCAGGATGTTGAAGCCGAGTCCGAAGAACGCGTTGGTCTCGCCCTTGGTCCAGTAGGGCAGCTTGAGCGAGCCGTCCGACGACGCGGACGACTTGAAACCGGTGAGGTTCATGGGGTTCTCCCTGGTGGGGTGGGGTGTCGGGAGGGTCAGCCGGCCAGGGCCGGCTCGGTGGCGGGGTCCAGCACGGCGATGATCGAGGCGGAATCGGCGACCCAGCCGAAGATCCCGCCCTGGGCGGCGACCATCTCCAGGCCGACCCGCTGGAACTCCGGGAAGTAGGAGCCGACGCAGTCGCTGACCACCAGGGCCTCGTAGCCCCGGTCGTTGGCCTCCCGGACGGTGGTGTGCACGCACACCTCGGTGGTCACCCCGGTGACGATCAGCCGGGTGATGCCGTTCTCGACCAGCACGTCACCGAAGGTGGTGCCGTAGAAGGCGCCCTTGCCGGGTTTGTCGATGACGATCTCACCCTCGATCGGCGCGAGCTCATCGATGATGTCGTGGCCGTACTCGCCGCGGATCAGGATGCGGCCCAGCGTGCCCTGGTCGCCGATCCGCATGGACGGCTTGCCCCGCAACAGTTTCGCCGGCGGGCAGTCCGAGAGATCTGGCAGGTGACCCTCTCTGGTGTGGATGACGAGCATGCCCGCGGCCCGGGCGGCGGCCAGCAGGTCGGTCAGCGGGGGGACCACCTTCTGCAGCAGCGAGACGTCGTTGCCGAGGGTCTCGCCGAAGCCGCCGGGCAGCAGGAAGTCCCGCTGCATGTCGATGACGACCAGGGCGGTGGTGCCGATGTCGAGCGGGAACGGTGCGGGTTGGGCGGGGACGGTGACGGTCTCGGTGTCGGGCACGGTGCGCTCCCAGGGCGATGAGGGATGGGCGGCAGTCAGAAGGGGCAGTCAGTGGGCGGCGGTCAGTGGGCGGCGAGGTAGCCCCGCCACCCGCCGAACGCGGTGATGTCGACCAGGTCCTCGTCGTCGAGGACGGATGTGTCGGCGACGAAGCCGATCTCGGTGCTGCCGTCGGCCAGCTCGACCCGACCCAGGCACACCGACGGGCTGGACCGGGCGAGGATGTCGGGCAGCGCGACCGGCGGCACGCTCCAGGTCTCGACCTCGATGGCCGAGCCGCCGTCGGGCGCGGTGACGAGCACCGGCACCGGGACGGGACCGCCGGTGCGCAGGAGCCGGTACCGCTCGGCGGTGCGGGTGGTGGCCAGCCGCCGGCCGCCGCGGTCGACCAGGTCGGCGCAGCGGGGTTGGCCGGACAGGTGGTGGCCGACCACGACGAGGGTGACCCGGTCGCCGGGGTCGGCCGGCGGTGCGGGGTGCCCGGTCAGCGCGGCCGCGACGGCGAGCACCCGGTCGTCGGCCAGGGCCGGGCCCAGCACCATCAGGGCGGCCGGGCGGCCGTCGGCGGTCAGGCCGGCCGGCACGACCGCGCCGCACAGGTCGAGCAGGTTCCCGAAGTGGGTGTAGTGGCCGAGCATGGTGTTGGTGGCGATCGGGTCGGCCAGCACCTGCTCGACGGTGAACGTGGTGCCGATGGCCGGCAGCACCAGCACGTCCATGTCCCGCCACAGCCGGCGGACCTGGGCCTTCAGCTCGCCCAGCCGATGTTCGGCGGCGAACACGTCGACGGCGCTGTAGCGGCCGCCTCCCGCCATGATCGTGCGGATCACCGGCAGCACGGAATCCGGGTGGGTGGACAGGAACTCGCCGAACTCGGTGAGCCGCTCGGCCACCCAGGGCCCGGCGTAGAGCAGCTCACCGGCGGCCAGGAACGGGCCGAACGGCGCGGTCACCACCTGGGCGACATCGCGGCCGATGCGGGCCCGGGCGGCCAGGTGGGCGTCGCGCATCGGGACGTCGCCGAAGAACTCCAGCTCGCCGACGTCGGGCAGGCCGATCCGCAGGCCGGCCGGGCCGGGCGCCTCCCGGATCCGCGACCGGCTGTAGGGGTCGCGGTCGTCCGGCGCGGCGACGACGTCCAGCACGGCGGCGATGTCGGGCGCGGTGCGGGCCATCAGGCTGATGCAGTCCAGCGACCGGCAGGCCGGCACCAGGCCGACCGTGCTGATCAACCCGCGGGAGGGCTTGTACCCGACGATCCCGTTCAGCGCGGGCGGCACCCGGCCGGAGCCGGCGGTGTCGGTGGCCACCGCGAATGGCACCTCGCCGGTGGCCACCGCCAGCGCGGAGCCCGAGCTGGACCCCCCGGAGATCAGGCCGCCGCCGAACACGCTGCGCGGCAGCGGGTACGGCGTGCGGGTGCCGTTCAGGCCGGTGGCGAACTGGTCCAGGTTGGTCTTGCCGACGTAGATCGCGCCGGCGTCGACCAGCCGCTGGACCACCGGCGCGGTGCGCTCCGGGGTGTACGCGAAGTCGGGGCAGGCCAGCGTGGTCGGCACCCCGGCCACGTCGATGCTGTCCTTGACCCCGAACGGAATCCCGTACAGCGGAAGGCTCGCCGGATCCGGATGGGCCTCGAGTTGCTTGGCCCGCAGCAGCAGTTCGCTGCGCTCGGCCAGGCTGATCCAGGTGCCGTCGTCGCCCCGTTCGGCGACGCGGGCCAGCACCCGCTCGACGACGTCGGACGGGGTGGTGGCGGCGGTGCGGTAGTCGGTGGTCAGTTCGTCGATGGTGGGACCGTCGACCGGTCCCGGCAGCGGGCTCGACATGCGTCGATTGTCGACAATCGATGTATCGGCGCGGTGTTCCCCGGTAAACACTGTGTTGCGGCGCCGGCGGCCCGTCATGACCGGCGCCGAGGGTGCCGACGGTGCCCGTTCAGCCGCCGACGGCGGCCGCCTCCCGGCGGTACTGCAGGTACCGCTGGCCGCCGTGCTCCTCGAGGGCGGCCAGCACCACGTCCCGGTCGTTGGACTCCAGCGCGGTGACCAGCGCCGCGTGCCGGCGGATGCCCTCCCCCGGGCCGACCAGGCTGGCCTCCAGCCGAAGGTTGATCGCCATCGGCCGCTGCAGCTTGATCAGGATGGGTTCGAGGGTCAGGTCGAGCTGCCGGTTGCCGGCCAGCGCGACGATGGCGGCGTGGAAGGCCCGATGGGCGTCGTCCCGGTCGAGCTCGTCCGCCGACTCCTCGGCCGCCCGCATCTGGTCCAACCGGGCCCGGACCTGGGCCAGCGGGTCCTGCCCGTCCTCGAACGCCAACGGCAGGGCGGTCACGATCGCGTGCCGCTCCAGCACGGCGCGGATCTCGAACAGCTGCCGGATGTCCTGCTCCGACCAGGTCGCCACCCGGGCCCCGCGCCGGGGCAGGTGCTCGACCAGCCCCTGCTGCACCAGCAGCCGCAGCGACTCCCGCACCGGCGCCCGGCTGATCGAGAACCGTTGGCAGATCTGCTCTTCGATGATCCGCTCGCCCGGGGCGAGGGTGCCCGAGAGGATCTCGTCCCGCAGCCGACGGGTGGTCGCCTCGACCAGACTCGGCGCGAACAGGTCGGCCCGGGGCGTCGGATCGGCGCTCATCGACGACGCCTCCCTCCCCCGGCGGCCGAGCCGCTGGTCCGGCCCGGTGGTCCACCCAGTGTAGGAGCAGCCGCCCCGCCCGCCGGGCCGTCGCCGGACATGCCCCCACCCCGGCCCGGCGGTGCTCCGCCGAACCGGGGTCGCAAGTGGCCGGGATCGGGCCGGCGGTCAGGCGGCCGTCTTGACCAGCTTGCAGTTCGCGTCGACGGCGAACCACTTGCCGCCCACCCCCTGGCCGTTCGCCTCGCCGGGGGCTCCGTCACCGGCGTAGTAGTACAGCGCCCACTTGCCCATCACCAGTTGCTTGGTGCCGTCGGGCCGGTCGATGGTCGACGCGCCGGAGGCCTGCAGTTCCGGGCTGATGGTGAAGTCGTCCGGCACGGTCAACGGCGGCCACGCCTTGGCGCAGGCGTCGAAGCAGGACGACTGCTTCTCCGGGTCGTCGGTGAAGGCGTACAGGGTGTGCCCGTTCGCGCCCACCATCACCTCGCCGAGGTTGCCGACCGGCGCCAGGTCGACCACCGGACCGGCCGGGGCGGCCGGCTCGGGGGCGGCCTGCGGGGCCGGCGGCGGGGTCGGGTCGGCCGCCGGCGCCGGCGACTCGGCCGGTGCGGCACCGTCGCCCTTGATCAGGGTGCCGTCGGCCTTGACCACGAACCACACGCCGCCGACGCCCTGACCGTTCGTCTCACCCTGGGCGCCGTCCCCGGCGTAGTAGTACAGCGGCCACGCGCCGACCTTGAGCTGCTTGCTGCCGTCGGGGCGGTCGACGGTGCTGACCAGGGCCGGGTCGACGCCGGCCGGCGGGGTGAACCCGTCGGTGACGACAACCGCCGGCCAGGCCGCGGCGCAGGCGTCGACGCAGGTGGTCTGCCCGTCGACGTCCTTGGTGAACGCGTACAGGGTGCGGCCGCCGTCGCCGACCAGGATCTGACCGAAGGCGCCGATCGGCGCGACCTGGGCGACCGGCGCGGCCGCCTTGACGTCGGTGGAGGCGCTGGTGGACGCGCCGGTGGGGGCGGCGCCGGCGGCGGCGGCGGGCGAGATCTGGGCGGTGCCCGGGATGCCGCTCGACCCCCCGCAGGCGGTGAGCAGCAGGCCGGCGGCGACGAGCGCGACCGGCGCGGCGATGATCGCGCGCAGTTTCATGAGGTGGCCCTTTCGAAGAAGCCTGACGAGGACGGCATCGGTTGCCGCGGTTGATGTCTGGGGCCGGCTGGGTTCACCGTCCGGCGCTCTGGGGTACGGGCGGCCCCGCGGTTCGGTTCGCGGTCCGGCGGCAATCACTCGTTCGGCGGAGCCGGGCCGCGGGCCGGAGAACCGCGTCACCCGCCCGTACGTACCTCTGGCATGACGATGCCGACTTCCCGGGCCGGCCCGGCCGGCTGCGCCTACGCTTACCCGGGTGCTGACCCAGGAGGAGCTGACGCGGTTTCGCGCCGGCGACTCCGACGCGGTGCGCGCGGTGTACCGGGAGTACGGGCGGCTGGTCTACGCGGTGTGCCGCAACCAGTTGGGCAACCCGCAGCTGGCCGAGGACGCCACCCAGCAGACGTTCCTGAAGGCGTGGCGGTCGGCCCGCACGGTGGATCCCGGGCGCGACCTCGCCCCGTGGCTGGCCACCATCGCCCGCCGGACGGCGATCGACGTGCACCGGCAGGAATCGCGGCAGGTCAGTTCGGACATCGACGACGTCCCGGTGTCCCACCCGGCGCTGGTGCAGGAACCGGTCGAAATCGAGCGGACCTACGACGCCTGGCAGGTGCGGCAGGCGTTGGACGAGCTGCCGCCGGACGAGCGGGAGATCGTCCAGCTGCAGCACCTGGAGGGGCTGACCCACTCGGCGGTCGCCGAGCGGCTGGGCGTGCCGATCGGCACGGTCAAGTCCCGCTCGTACCGGGCGCACAAGAAGCTGGCCGGCCGGCTGGGTCATCTGCGGGAGGGATTCGGTTGACGGCGCGGAGTGCGGACCGCCCGCTGAACGGCCCCCGCTGATCGACCGCCGACCAGCCCACCCGCCCGAACTACCCTGCGAGAGGAGGTGACCACCGCCATGGCATCCGACACCGGCCGGCACGACGCGAACGAGAACGCGGCCGACCGCGCCCGGATCGACTACCTGTCCGGCGAGGACATCGCGACCATCGCCCCCGGCCTGGACGACGCCGACCTGGCCGAGCTGGACGAACTGCGCGCGCTGCTGGCCGACCCGAACCTGTGGGCCGAGCCGCCGGCCGAGCTGGAGGACGCGGTGGTCGCCGCCATCGCCGCCGAGGCCGCGGCCCGGCCGTCGCTGGACGCACCCGAGGAGACCCCTGATCCGGTCGCCGAGTCGACGCCCGCCTCCCCGCCGGCCGACCTGGCCGCGGCCCGCCGCCGCCGTCAGGACCGGTCCGGGCGGTCCGGCTGGGGCCGGCCGACCCTGCTGGTGGCCGCTGCCGCGGCGGTGATCGCGTTCGTGGCCGGCGCGGTGCTGCTGCTGCAGCCGGCCGGTCAGCGCACGTTCGACGTCGCGCTGGAGCCGACCGACCTGGCGCCGACCGCCTCCGGCAACGCGGTGATGATCAAGACCGACTCGGGGTGGAAGATCGAGCTGGACGTCACCGGGTTGCCCCGGCTGGACGGCGGTCGGTTCTACCAGGGGTGGCTGCGCAGCGCCGACGGGGTGCTGGTGCCGATCGGCACGTTCAACGAGGGCACCGACGTGGTGCTGTGGTCGGGCGTCTCCCCCGACGCCTTCCCGACGTTGACCGTCACCCGGGAGGAGGCCGACGGCAACCAGGACTCGTCGGGCCAGCGGGTGCTCGTCGGCACGGCCGTCGAGGTCAAATAGCCGGTCGAATATGACCCGCGTCACTGGTGACATGAACGTCACACCGCACGCCGGTGTTTCTTCTCCCGCCAGCCCGCCGCGGCCCCCCGCTCCGATCGCCTCCGCGACACCGTCGGCGCAGGTCAACGGGTGTTCGACGGCCGGGTGCGGCATCCCCGGCGATCGGCCGGAAATGGCGTGATCTATTCCACGGTGGTTTTCCGGTCGGCGGGTCTGGAATTCGTCCGAACGGTGCGCCAGTATCTCCTGCATTCATCCGCATCGACATCGAGGCCGGCCGCCCGGACCGGCGGGTGTGGACCCACCGGAGGAACCATGTGCGTGACCCTGGACAACGCCGCCGCCGTGTTCGAGCACCGCGCCAGATCCATGCCGCGCGGCGGCTACACCGAGACGCTGCATCACGTCGGGCACCTGACGCCCGGTGACCTGTGGCGCCCGGCCACCGACCGGCCGCCGCACGTCGTCACCCACATCCGCAGCCGGGGCACCACGGTGACCATCACCGACCAGCTGGGCCAGGCCCACCGCTACCCGTGCGACGCCGTCGTGCCCACCGCCGTCGCCGACCCGCTGGTGCTGCTGCCGCGCAGCGCCTGACCCGGACCCGCACCGACGAGTCGGGCCGGCCCGGTCAGGACTTGGCCGACTTCTTGCCCTTGCCCTTCTTGCCGATGCTCGGGAACTTCTTGCGCACCGCGGCCCTGACCTTCTTCTGCTCCTCCTTGGTGCCGTGCTGAGCGACCCGGGCGAGCGCGTTGCGGGCGTGCGCCTTGTCCGGGATCGGGTACTTGCGCTTGCCCGGCAGCGCGAACGACTTCCGGCCGAGCTTCTTGCGATTCTTGGTGCTGCTCAGGTCCTTGCTCATGGCTCCTCCTCGGTCGATCGGGGTCATCGCCGCTGTCCCCGCCGCGGAGCGCCGTCAAACACCGCCGCCGGCGGCGGCGGTTCGCCCGATGGCGCCGCACCGTCGCTCCGTCACCGGCCGCACCCGGGCGGTGGGCTCGTCGCCACCACCCGGCCGATCAGCCGGCGAGGATCCGGGCCTTCTGCACCTGGAATTCGGCCTCGGTGAGCACCTCGGCCTGCTTCAGTTCGCCCAGCTTCTGCAGCTGCCCGAGCATGTCGTCGGTGGACGGGGCGGCGGGCATGACGATCCACGCGAGGAGGTACACGATCACCCCGCCGCCGCCGAAGGCGGCCAGCACGAGGAAGATCAGCCGCACGAAGGTGACGTCGGTGTCGAAGTAGTCGGCCAGCCCGCCGCACACGCCGGCGAGCTTGCGCCCCCTCGCGGACAGGATGAGCCGGCGGCGGGGACGCTGCGCGGTGCTGGTCACGGGCCCCAGTCTCGGCGCTCGGTCCGCCGCCCGCATCCCGACGCCGGGAGCCCCGCTCGTGCGGTCCGGCCGGCGCGGCGCACGCGGTTACGGGTACAGGGCTCTGACCTGCTCCGGGGCGGGTCCGGCCGGTTCGATCAGCACGATCGCGTCGTCGAACCCGGCTTCCGCATACCGGAGCAACACGTCCCTGGTCGGTCCGAGATCGCCGGGACCGACCAGCCGGATCGCGCAGACGAGCGCGCGCCGGCCCCCCGCAGACCGGAACCGCCGGAGCGCCTCGATGTTCGCCTCCGGGGTCCGGCGGTAGCCGGAGGCGAGCCAGCCGTCGAACTCCCGAGCGGCCCGCTCCACGTTCGCCCCCCACGAGCCGAGCAGCAGCGGTGGCCGGGCGGCGGCGGGGTCGAGGGCCAGGGTGGCGCGCTCGTCCCGGCCGTCGGCCAGCAGCACCCGGAGCCGGGCCACGTCCGCCCGGAAGGTGCGGAACCGCCGGTGGTAGTCGCGGTCGAGGGTGACGAAGTCGGTGGCGGTCGACCCGGGACTCAGGCCCAGGGCCAGCCGGTCGCCGCAGACCAGCCGCAGGGATATGACCCGGTGGGCCAGGTCGGCGGGGTGGTGCAGCGGCACCTGCAGGGTGGCCGTGCCCAGCTCCACCCCCGCGGTGGCGGTGGCCGCCACCGCCAGGGTGACGAACGGATCCGGGACCAACGAGCCGCGGCCGACGATCTGCGGCGTCCAGAGACTCTCGAAACCCGCGTCCACCAGTCGCTTCGCCCACGGGCCGACCGGCCGGGGCGCCGACCCGGACAGATGGACGAGCGTCGCGCCCAGCCGCACGCGGCTCAGCCCGCGCCGAAGCGCTGCGCGGCGAACCGCGCGTACCAGCGCAGCGCCTCCGGGTCGTCGACCGCGGCGACGTTCGCCGCCTTCTCCAGCGGCCGGCCGGTCAGCAGCTTCTTGATCGGCACCTCCAGCCGCTTGCCGGTCAGCGTGTGCGGGACCGCGGGGGCCTCGACGATCTCGTCCGGCACGTGGCGAGCGGTCAGCCGGCTGCGCAGGGTGGCGACGATCCGGCGTTCGAGCTCGTCGTCCAGTCGGTGTCCGGCGGCCGGCACCACGAACAGCCCCAGCCAGTAGCCGTCGTCGGGCAGATCGATGCCCACGACGAGGGTCTCGCTGATCTCGGGCAGGGTCTCCAGCACGTCGTAGAAATCCGCGCTGCCCAGCCGCACTCCTTGCCGGTTGAGCGTCGAGTCCGAGCGTCCGTGGATGGAGATGCTGCCGTCGGCGTGCATGGTCACCCAGTCCCCGTGCCGCCAGACCCCCGGCCAGGTGTCGAAGTAGGACTCGGTGTAGCGCACCGCATCCGGGTCGTTCCACAGGCACACCGGCATCGACGGCATCGGCGCCGTGATCACCAGCTCACCGACCCGGTCGACGACCGGCCGGCCGTCGTCGTCCCACGCGGCGCAGTCCACGCCGGCGAGCCGGCCGCCGATCCGGCCCACCTGGACCGGGCTGTACTCGTTCGCGCCGACGAACGCGCCGGAGATGTCGGTGCCGCCGCTGGTCGAGTCGATCCGCAGGTCGGGACTGACGTGCTGCATCACCCAGTGGTAGCCGGCCGACGGCAGCGCCGATCCGCTCACCAGCACGTGCCGGAGCCGGCCCAGGTCCAGACCGTCCTGCCGCGGGGAGACCCCGGCGGCCTGCCCGGCGGTGATCACCGCCGCGCCGAGCATCATCACCTGCGCCCGGGTGCGGGCGGCGACCTCCCAGACGGCCCCGGGCGGGTGACCGGCGCTGCCCTCGTACAGCACCAGGCTCGCGCCCTGCATGAGCGCGTTGATCTGGATGTTCCACAGCGCCCAACCGGTGGAGGTGTAGGTGAAGATCCGTTCCCCGGGCCGGAGGCCGGCGTACAGCCCGGACCATTTCAGGCCCTCCAGGGTGATCCCGCCGTGGCCGTGCACCAGCCCCTTGGGCAGCCCGGTGGTGCCGGAGGTGAACAGGACCCAGAGCGGATGGGAGAACTCGACCGGGTCGAACTCGGGCGGCTCGTCACCGGCCACCAGGTCGTGCCACGGCGTCGAACCGTCGGGGTGCGGCCGGTCGAAGACGTAGGGAACGTGCACGAAGCGACGCACCGTCGGCAGGCCGTCCCGCAACCGGGCGACGACGTCGGCGCGGTCGACATCCTTGCCGTTCCAGTGGTATCCGTCGGTGGCGATCAGCACGGTCGGTTCGAGCTGGGCGAGCCGCCCCAGGGTGCCCTCGGCGCCGAAGTCCGGTGAGCAGCACGCCCACACCGCGCCGACCGCCGCCGCGGCCAGGGACGCGACGACCGCGTGCTCGGTGTTCGGCAGGTAGGCCGCGACCCGGTCGCCGGACCGGACTCCGGCCCGGCGCAGCCAACCCGCGGCCGCACCGACGGCGGCGCGCAGCGCACCGAAGGTGATCTCCCGGGCCGGACCGCCGCCCTCCCGCACGCAGACCAGCGCGGTGGTGTCGTCGGCGCCCGCGCGCACCATCTGCTGCGCCCAGTTCAGCCGCGCCCCGGGGAACCAGCGGGTGAACGGCATCGGATCGGCGGTCCGCACCCGGGTCCAGCGGCCGGCGAGGTCGACGCCGTAGTACTCGACGATGGACTGCCAGAACCTGTCGAGCTCGGCGACCGACCATTCCCAGAGCGCGTCGTGGTCGGCGAACGGCCGGCCCTCCCGTGTTTCCAGCCAGTCCAGGTACTCCCGCAGCGGCGAGCTCTCGATCCGGGCCGCCGAGGGCTTCCACAGGGTTTCGGTCATCGGGTGGGCCCGACCGCCGGCCCTGGACGAGACTGTCGGTGCCGGGCAACGACCAAGGGGAGCGACATGCGTCTACCCACCGACGACGCCCGGGCGCGGTTCGCCGGCGCCCGGGTCGCCCGGCTGGCCACCGTGTCGGCGGACGGAGTGCCGCATCTGGTTCCGATCACCTTCGCCCTCCTCGACGAGCGGGTCGTCTTCGTCGTCGACGACAAGCCCAAGACCACCACCCGGCTGCGCCGCCTGTCCAACATCGCCGCGAATCCGTCGGTGTGCCTGCTGGTCGACGAGTACGACGACGACTGGACCCGGCTGTGGTGGGTGCGCGCGGACGGCACCGCCACGGTGCGCGATCGCGATGACGAGGCCCTCGACTCCCTCGCCGCCCGCTATCCCGCCTACGTGCGGCGCCGCCCGCGCGGGCCGGTGGTCACCATCGCGGTGACCGGCTGGACCGGATGGGCGGCCGCGGCATCGACCTGACCGGCGCGGTCAGGCGTCGGCGTTGACCTTCGGCATGATCTCCTCGGCCAGCCGCTTCAGGTCGTCCATCGTCTTGGCCGTCGGCACGTCCCGGAACGGCGGCCACAGCAGCGGCATCGTCATGCCGGCCTCCTGGTACCGCTTGAGGATGTCCTCGAGCTGCCGGGCCGACCCGACCAGCAGGTTGGACGCCTTGCCGGCCGGCGTTTGGTCGACGTCCTCGTCGGTGATGACGAACCAGATCATGCTGCACATGTCGAACCCGGCCGGCAGGCCGCGGCCCATCGCCTCCAGTTCCCGTTCGATCTCGAACCGCCAGCGGGTGATCTCCTCCGGCGAGTCCTGGATGCCGATCCACCCGGCCAGGCCGTACTTGGCGATGCGCCGCGCGGAGCGCCGCGGGTCCTTCAGGCCGCTGAAGTAGATCGGCGGGTACGGCTTCTGGACGGGCTTGTGACCGAACCCGCACCGGTCGAAATCGGCGAACTCGCCGTGGTATTCGAACAGGTCGTTGGTCCAGATGCCGGTCATGATCTCGATCGTCTCGCGCACGTGCGCGTGCCGCCGGTCGTAGATCGCGGTGGCGCTGCAGGCCGCGAACTCCTCGGGCATCCAACCGGATCCGACGCCCACGTTCAGCCGGCCGCCCGAGAGATGATCCTGGGTGGCCAGTTCCGCGGCCAGCAGAGCCGGGGCCCGGTAGGGCGTGTCGATGATGCTCATGCCGATCCGGACCTTGCTCGTCTTCGCGGCCAGCCACGGGATCAGCGGCATGCCCTGGAACCACTCACCGCGCGAGATGACCGGCATCCCCTTCGGGAACTCCATCATCTTGCCGAACGGGAACTGCAGCTCGACCCGGTCGGAGGCCTCCGGGACGACCGGCCGGTCCAGTGTCCAGACCGAGTCGAAGTCGAGGTCCTCGGCCAGCGCGGTGAGGTCCTCGAGTTCCTTGACCGTCACCTGGTCGCGGAAGTTGGGCAGGTACAGGGCGAGCTTCATCGGCGGACAGCCTCCTGGTCGTCGGGTTCGGCGAAATCGATTGGCTCAGAAAACGATCAGCGGCTTGATGATGCCGTCCTGCTTGTTCTGCATCATCCGGAAGCCCTCGCCGACCTCGTCGAACCCGAACGTGTGGGTGGTCATCCGGGTCGGGTCGAATCGGCCGGTACGGATCAGCGCGAAGATCCGCTGCATCCGGTCGTTGCCGCCCGGGCACAGGCCGGTGTGGATGGACTTGTCGGCCATGCCGAGTCCGAACGCGTCCAGCGGCACCGGCAGCGGGTTGGGGTTCTCGCCGTGGTAGCCGATGTTGGACACCCGGCCGCCGGCCTTGGTCACCCGCAGGCAGCCCTCCCAGGTCTGCGGGAACCCGAACGCCTCGACGGCGGCGTCGACGCCCTCGCCGCCGGTCGCGTCCATGATCTGTTCGACGGCGTCGCCCTGGGTGAAGTCGATGACGTCGGTGGCGCCGTACTCCCGGGCGAGTTCCTGGCGTCTCGGGATGGACTCGACGGCGAAGATCCGCGAGGCGCCCAGCAGGGACAGGCCGATCGTCGCCGACAGCCCGACCGCGCCCTGGGCGAAGACGGCCGCGGTGTCGCCGAGCCGCAGGTAGCAGTGCTCGGCCCCCATGAACCCGGTGGACAGCATGTCGCACGCGTACACGGCCGCCTCGCTGGACAGGTCGTCCGGGATGGGCGCGAGGTTGGCCTTGGCGTGCGGGACGACGAAGTACTCGGCCATGTTGCCGTCTCGCTGGGCGGTGTACTGGTAGCCGCCCAGCGGGCCGCCGCACTGGCTGGTGTAGCCGGACTGGCAGTAGCGGCACTCGTAGCACGGCGTGACGGCGTTGACCGCCACCCGCTGGCCCTCGGCGAACCCGGTGACGGCCGAGCCGATGGCGTGCACCGTGCCGAGCGCCTCGTGCCCGAGGGTGACCCCGGGCGCGACGGGCAGTGCCCCCTTGACCGTGTGCACGTCCGACGTGCAGATCAGCGCGTGGGTCGTCTTGACGATCACGTCGTTGGGGCCGGGTTCGGGAACGGGCTTCTCGACGATCTCGGTGCGCCCGACCTCGGGCATGACGAACGCCTTCATGCTGGACACCGGAGTACTCCTTCGTACGCCTCGGCACTGTGGTGTCGGTGACGCTAGAAGCGGGGCCGGCGTCGCTCAAGCGCCGATGACACCAGTCGCACCTGGTGCAACCGCACCATCCGGCGGGCGCGATCCTCGCTCTACAGTGCGCGGATGGACGTCATCGTGGTGGACGACGATCACGCGGGTCGGGAGCTGCTCCGGATGATTCTCGAGGCGGACGGGCACACGGTGCGGGCGAGCGGCACCGCGGCCGCGGCGCTCGGGTTGCTGGCCGACGGCGCGCCGGACGTCCTGGTGACGGACCTGATGATGGGTGCGGATCGGCTGGACGGCTTCCGGCTGATCGATCAGGTGCGCGCCCGCCCCGAGCTGGCCCACCTGCCGGTGGTGACGCTGACCGGGGTGACCAGCGCGGAGCACCTGCGTCAGGCCCGGGCGGCCGGGGCCGACGTGTGCATGGCCAAGCCGATCGACGTCGGGCAGCTGCGCCGGGTGCTGCTGGAGGTCACGGCGCGGCCGGGGACCGGGGCCGGGAGCTGACCGGTGCCGCCGGCAGGGTCAGCCGGAACGTGCTGCCCGCGGCCGACGTCGCGTCCAACACCAGGTCGCCGTCCATGGCCCGGGCCAGCCGGCGGGAGACCGTCAGCCCCAGGCCGGAACCCTCCACGCTGTAGTCGGCGCGGTGGAACGGGGTGAACAGGAGCGCTATCTGGTCGGCCGGTATCCCGCAGCCGTTGTCCCGCACCAGGATCGCGTCCGGCAGGCAGACCGCGTCGACCGCGCCGCCGGTCGGGGTGAACTTGATGGCGTTGCCGATCAGGTTCAGCAGGATCTGCCGAACCCGCTGCCGGTCGGCCCACAGGCTCCCGCCGAGCGCCGCGTCCACCCGGAGGGCGATGCCGTGCTCGGCGGCCAGGCCGGCCAGCATCCGGGTGGCCTCGGCGATCAGGTCGGCCGACTCGACGGACTCCAGGACCAGCTGCAGTCGCCCCGCTTCGGCGCCGGTGAGGTCGAGCAGGTCGTTGACGACCTGCTGCAGGTGCCGTCCCGCGCCGAGGATGTGCTCCAGCGCGGCGCGCTGCCGGTCGGCCGGCAGCGCGCCGGCCGCCAGCAACTGGGCGAACCCGATCACCGCGTTCAGCGGGGTCCGCACCTCGTGGCTGACCTGGGCCAGCAACTCGCTCTTGGCCCGGTCGGCGGCCTGCGCCACCGCCTGCTCGCGACGGGCCTGGGCCACCCTGCGCCGCTCGGTCAGGTCGAACAGTTCGATGCAGAAGTGGCGGGGCTCGCCGCCCGGCCCGCGGATGAGGGTGCCGCTCATCGCGGCCCACACCGGTTCGCCGGTGGGCCGGCGGACCCGGACCTCCGCGGCGGGCAGGTGCCGGTCGCCGGGACGGGCCAGCAGCGCGCCCAGCGCCCTGCCGGTCGCCGCGGCGTCCGGGTCGACGAGCAGGCCGGGGAAGGATTCACCGGTCACGGGCCGGCCGGCCATCGCGGCCAACGCGGCATTGGCGTCCTGAATGGTGCCGGTCGGGCCGACCAGGGCGATGCCCAGCCCGGCGGCCTCGAAGGTGCTGCGGAACCGGGCCTCGCTCTCCACCAGCCGGCCGTGCAGGGCGGCGGTGCCGATCGCCACGGCCGCGACGTGGGTGAGCCGTTGCACCAGCTCGGTCGCCGCCGGACCGGGCACCCAGGGCTCGCCGTGGTACACGGCAAACGTGCCGAGCACGACGTCCCGATCGACGTCCAGGATGGGCCGGGACCAGCAGGACCGGAGTCCGAACCCGAGGGCGAGCGCCCGGTAGTCGAACCACCGCTCGTCGGTGGCGATGTCGGCGACGATCACCTCCTGCCGGTGGAACGCCGCGGTGCCGCAGGACCCGGCGTACGGGCCGATCCGGAGCCCGTCGATGGCCGCCCGGTAGGGCGCCGGGAGCCGGGCACCGGCCGCATGCCGCAGCGTTGCGGACTCGTGGTCCAGGAGCAGGATCGAGCAGCTGCTGCCCGGCAGCTGCCGCTCCATCGTCGCGACGAGGGCCTCCAGGCTCCGTGCCAACGGATCCCGGCGGGCAATGCCCTCCAGGACGTCGGCCAGCGCCCGGTCCGGGTGTTCCGGGTCGGGCCGATGCGCCTGCGCCGACGCCGGTTGCCGGTCGGGCGCACGCACCGCCGGCAGCCGGAGCGTCACGCGGGCTCCCGGGGCGTCGGCCCGCGG
>JBDHZW010000053.1:0-23418 GCA_039812105.1 Nakamurella sp. | reverse complement strand
GGCGCGGATCTTGCCGCGGTCGGAGATGAACCGACGCAGCAGGGTGGTGTCCTTGTAGTCGATCGGCTGCGCGTTCTCCTTGCAGAACGCGCACACCTTCTTCTTGGGCTTGCGAACAGGTGGCTTGGCCATGATGAGTTGTCTCCGAAAGGTACGTGAGCGTCAGGAATGTCGATGACGAGCGGCGTCTAGAACGGGGGCTCGTCGGAGTAACCGCCGGACGAACCGGCCGCCGGGGCGCTGCCCCAGGGATCGTCGTTCACCGGGGCGCTGGGCCGCGAGCCGCCGGAGCTGCCGTAGCCTCCGCCCCCGCCGCCGTCGGACCGCTGGGCCCGGTTGATCTTGGCCGTGGCGTAGCGCAACGATGGGCCGATCTCGTCGACCTCGAGTTCGATGACGGTGCGCTTCTCGCCTTCCTTGGTCTCGAACGAGCGCTGCTTGAGCCGGCCGGAGACGATGACCCGGGAGCCCCGGGTGAGCGACTCGGCCACGTTCTCGGCGGGCTGGCGCCAGATGTTGCAGCGCAGGAACAGCGCCTCGCCGTCCTTCCACTCGCCGGTCGCCCGGTCGAAGGTGCGCGGGGTCGACGCCACGGTGAAGTTCGCGACGGCCGCGCCGGACGCGGTGAAGCGCAGCTCCGGATCGGCGGTCAGGTTGCCGACCACGGTCATGATGGTTTCGCCGGCCATTGGCTGCTCCTACTTCGCGTCCGGGCGGGTGATCTTGGTGCGCAGCACCGACTCGTTCAGGTTCAGCTGACGGTCGAGCTCGGAGACCACCGCGGACGGGCAGGTCACCTTGATGACCGCGTAGATACCCTCGGGGTTCTTCTTGATCTCGAAGGCCAGCCGGCGCTTGCCCCAGATGTCGACGTTCTCCACGGTGCCGCCACCCTGGCGGATCACGTTCAGGAACGTGTCGATCGAGGGTGCGACCGTCCGCTCGTCGAGGTTGGGGTCGAGGATGAGCAGGAGCTCGTAGTGACGATGAGCAGTCGAAACGCTCACGTGCACCTCCTATGGGCTAGGTCGGCCGCGGTCGGTCCGCGACAGGAGGGTGGAACATGGCTGAACCCGCCGGGCCACCGATCGGCCGGGCGGGTTCGGATGGAACCACCCGATGCTACCAGCGGCAGCGGGTCGATCCGGCCGCCGGACCAGTCACCGGTCGGCGAGCCGGACGACGAACTTGAGCCCGGACCAGACGGCGTCGATCGCGCACACCTTGACGTCCACCCGGCCGTGCGCGAGCCCGTACTCACGCACCGCGTTCTCATCCAGGTCGGTGGACACCCCCGAGGAACGCTTGGGCCAGCAGACCCAGATCATTCCGGCCACGGTGTGCCGGGCGGCGGCGCCGTCGAACCGCCGGTGCAGCGTCGCCCGGTCCGGGCAGAACAGCAGCACGACGTCGTACGGTTCACGGCCCGGCCGGCGGTGGAACGGCGCACCGGGGTCGAATCCGTCCGGGCCGCCGATGACGAGCACACGGGAGTCGGGCCGGACCCCCAGCTTGCGCGGGAGCGGGGTACCCGAGTAGCCGGCTGTCACACTGGAATCCTGGCAGTGGAACGGCTCATCGGCCGCGCGTTTACTACCGTTCACTTCTCGTAGAGTGGTGTCCAGTCATCCCTGGTTGAGGAGAACCCCATGCGTGATGCGGTGATCGTCGAGGCGATCCGGACCCCGGTCGGCAAGCGCAACGGCGGACTGTCCGGCGTGCACCCGGTCGACCTGTCCGCGCACGTGCTGCGCACCCTGGTGGAGCGGACCGGCATCGACCCCGCCCAGGTGGACGACGTGATCTGGGGGTGCGTCAGCCAGGTCGGCGAGCAGACCGCGGACGTCGCCCGGAACGCGGTCCTGACGGCCGGCTGGCCGGACACCGTTCCCGGGGTCAGCATCGACCGGCAGTGCGGCAGTTCCCAGCAGTCGGTGCACTTCGCCGCGGCCGGCCTGATCGCGGGCCAGTACGACCTGGTGGTCGCCGGCGGGGTCGAGTCCATGTCCCGGGTGCCGATGGGGTCGACGGTGCAGGTCGGCGGCACGCCGTTCAACGCCAGCGGGTGGACCGGCCGGTACGGGGAGGTCTCGCCGCATCAGGGCGTCGGCGCCGAGATGGTCGCGCAGCGGTGGGGGCTCAGCCGCACCCAGCTGGACGAGTACAGCCTGGCCTCGCACGAGAAGGCCGCCGCCGCCCAGGACGCCGGCTGGTTCGACGACCAGATCGTGCCGGTCCCCGAGGAGTTGACCGGCGGTGAGCCGGTGACGGTGGACGAGGGCGTCCGGCGGGGCGGCAACCTCGCCGCGATGGGTGCGCTGCGGCCGGCCTTCGCGGCCGACGGGGTGGTGACCGCCGGCAACTCCAGCCAGATCTCGGACGGGTCGGCGGCGCTGCTGATGACCACCTCGGACAAGGCACGCGAACTCGGCCTGACCCCGCTGGCCCGGGTGCACACCGCGGTGCTGGCCGCGGCCGACCCGGTGATCATGCTGACCGCGCCGATGCCGGCCACCCGCAAGGCATTGACCCGCAGCGGCCTGCGGCTGGACGAGATCGGCGCCTTCGAGGTCAACGAGGCCTTCGCCGCCGTCCCGCTGGCCTGGCTGGCCGACATCGCCGACGGGTCGGACGCGGTGGCCAAGGCGCTCAATCCCGGCGGCGGGGCGATCGCCATCGGTCACCCGCTCGGCGCCTCCGGAGCCCGGCTGATGACGGCGCTGGTGCATCACCAGCGCGCCCTGGGCATCCGGTACGGCCTGCAGACCATGTGCGAGGGCGGCGGTCAGGCGAACGCGACCATCCTGGAGCTGCTGTAGTCGAACCGGCCGGGGACTCCGGTCCGCAATGCGCGACCGGAGCCCCCGCGCCGGTCAGGAGCCGGAGCTGAACAGCGACTGGCAGGACGGAATGGCCTGAACCGCCTGGGTGAGTGCGGGCGTCAACCGGATCTGCGCCACCGGCGAGGTGGCTGCGGCCGCCGCCAGGTCGCTGGTGAACTGCTGCTGGGCGGCGGTGTCGTTGTCGTCGATGTCCAGCACCTTCTGACCGAAGTCGATGAACGTCTGGCCGAACGACTGGAACCCGCTGGTCGCGCTCTGGGCCAGCTCGGTCCCGCCGTCGAAGGTGGGCGGTGGGAGCGTCGCGAGTTGGCTGCCGGTCGCCTGGAACGCCTGCCCGGCCTGGGTCATCGCGTCGCTCAGTTCCTGCTGGGAGGTGACGTTCTGCAGGGAGGTCAGCGGCGCCATCCCGGTGCACATCGTGTCGAACCAGGTCGTCGACTGGGCGTCCAGGCTGGTGGTGTCGCCCCCGACGGTGGTCGTCGGCGACGGCGCGGAGAACGAGGTCTCCAGCTCGTCCGACGACTCCGCCGCGGCGCTGCTCGACTTCGTGGTGCTGGGCTTGGCCGAGCTGGCGCTGGACGTCGCGGCCGATGACGTCGCGGACATGGCCGCGCTGGTCGTCGTCCCCGACGAACTCGAGTCCGAGCCGCAGCCCACCAGCAGCACGAGCGCGGCGGCCGCGGCACCCACCGTCAGCATTCCCCGACGAACCGTCACAACAATTCCCCACCTTCGGTCGTCGTCGCCCGCCGGGTGCGGGCGACTCATCTGGTTACCCACCGGGCGGTCGAGCCACACGCCCGCCCGGCCTTGCGCCACCCGAGCGCACTCCGCCCGCCGCCGGCGCACTCTGCGCCGCGGATCCGGCGCGCGGAGTGCTCCCTGGGGACGCAGAGTGCGCCGGCATGGCGCACAGTGGTCCGGCACGGCGCACAGTGGCGCGGCGCCCGGCCCACGATCCGGTCCTGTCGCCTGCGTCGCCGGCTCAGGAGCCGAAATACGGCTCGCAGGACGGGATCTTCTGGATCTGCTGCTGAACCGCGGGCGTCGCGTCGAGTTGGGTGACCGGCGAATCGGCCAACTCGGACTGCAAATCGTTCTGGAACTGCTGGAGACCGGCCGAGTCGCCGTCCTTGAGTTGCGCGGCCCGGACGCCGAAGTCCACGAATGTCTGGCCGAAGTTCTGCAGGCCCTGCTCGACGGTCTGCGCCAGCGCGTCGCCGCCCTCGAAGGTCGGCGCCGGGAGGTCCTGCAGCTTGAGGGCGGTGTCGGTGAAGGCGGTCCCGACACTGGTCATCGTCGTGCTGAGAGCGGCCGTCGAGGCGGCCGTCGACAACGAGCTGGACAGCTCACTCAGCGGCGCGATGCCGGTGCACATGGTGTCGAACCAGGTGGTGGTCTGGGTGTCGAATTCCGTGACGTCTCCACCGACCGTGGTCACCGCACCCGATGTCGCCGTCGACGACTGAGCCGAGCTCACGGCGCTGGTCGATGTCGTGCTCGTGCCCGTCGAATTCGAGCCCGAGCCGCAACCGGCCAGCAGCAGCACGGCCGCGACGACCGCGCCGGTCGCCATCCACCCCCGACGAACCATCACGTGCCTTCCCCCGTTGCGACGCCCCGATGTCACCGCCCGCCGGCGGCAGCCAGGCCAACCCTACGCGGTGCGCACAGGTTGGCTTCACGTTCCCCGAATGCTGCGTACGATCGTTAGCTGGAGTAACGAAATCCGCCGCCGATCCGGGAGCGCCCATGGCCCGTCGCCCGTTCATCGCCCAGGATCACCCGCGCTACAAGTGGGTCGCCCTGTCCAACACCACGTTGGGCATGCTGATGGCCACCGTCAACGCCTCGATCGTGATCATTTCGCTGCCCGCGATCTTCACCGGCATCCGGCTGGACCCGCTGCAGGCCGGCAACGTCAGCTACCTGCTCTGGATGCTGATGGGGTACATGCTGGTCACCGCGGTGCTGGTGGTGACCTTCGGCCGGCTCGGCGACATGTACGGGCGGGTCAAGATCTACAACCTCGGCTTCGTCGTGTTCACCGTCGCCGCGGTCGCCCTGTCGCTGGATCCGGCCACCGGCGGCCCGGCCGCGCTGTGGTTGATCGGCTGGCGGATCGTGCAGGGCGTCGGCGGCGCGATGCTGTTCGCCAACTCCACGGCGATCATCACCGACGCCTTCCCCGCCCACCGGCGGGGCATGGCGATGGGCATCAACCAGGTCGCCGCGATCGCCGGCAGCTTCCTCGGGCTGCTGGCCGGCGGCTTCCTGGCCGTGCTCGACTGGCGCGCGGTGTTCTGGGTGAGCGTGCCGCTCGGTGTGCTCGGGACCGTGTGGGGCTACCGGTCGCTGCACGAGACCGGCACCCGCAACCCGGGCCGGTTGGACTGGCCCGGCAACATCACGTTCGCCGTCGGGCTGACCGCCCTGCTGACCGCCATCACCTACGGGATCCAGCCGTACGGTGGCCGGCCGACCGGGTGGACCAACCCGTGGGTGATCGGCGGGATCGTCGGTGGGATCGCGCTGCTCGGCCTGTTCGTGTTGATCGAACTCCGGTCGAAGGCTCCGATGCTGGACATGCGGCTGTTCCGCATCCGGGCGTTCGCCATGGGCAACCTGGCCGGCCTGCTCGCCGCCATCGGGCGCGGCGGGCTGCAGTTCATGCTGATCATCTGGCTGCAGGGGATCTGGCTGCCGCTGCACGGCTACGCCTACGAGGACACCCCGCTGTGGGCCGGCATCTACATGCTGCCGATCACCGTCGGCTTCCTGATCGCCGGTCCGGTCTGCGGCACCCTGTCCGACCGGTACGGCGCCCGCGGATTCGCCACCGGCGGCCTGCTGCTGGTCGCGGCGACCTTCGTCGCCCTCCTGGCCCTGCCCGTCGACTTCGCCTACTGGGAGTTCGCCGTCGTCACGTTCCTCTCCGGCGTCGGATCGGGCATGTTCAGCGCCCCGAACCGCTCGGCGATCATGAACAGCGTGCCCGCGTCCGAGCGTGGCGCCGCGTCCGGGGTGGCCGGCACCGTGTTGAACGCCGGCTCGTCGCTGTCCATCGGCATCTTCTTCTCGCTGATGGTGGCCGGGTTGGCGGCCAGCCTGCCGAAGACCCTGACCGACGGGCTGACCGCGCACGGGGTGCCGGCGGCGGTGGCCGACCAGGTGGCCGGGCTGCCGCCGGTCGGCAGCCTGTTCGCGGCGTTCCTCGGCTACAACCCGATCCAGAGCCTGCTCGGGCCGAGCGGGGTGCTCGAGGCACTGCACCCGGCCGACGCCGCCGCCCTGACCGGACAGGAGTTCTTCCCGCAGCTGATCTCCGGCCCGTTCCACCAGGGACTGGTCATCGTGTTCGGGGTGGCCGCGGCCCTCTCGGTGGTCGGCGCGATCGCCTCGTTCAACCGGGGCGGTCGGTACGTGCACGAAGAACCGGTGACCGTCGCCCGGTCCGACACCGGTTCCGAGGTCACGGCCGGCTGAGCCGAACCGCCTACGACCGGGTGAACGGCAGCACCTGGGTCAGCCAGTCGACCAATGCGCCGGGGTTGCGGCTCTGCGTCCAGACCCGGCCGGGCCCGGTGATGTCCATGACGAAACCCTCACCGGACTTGCCGGTCTGGATCCAGCCTTTGGCCACCTTGCGCAACTGCACCTGCATGCCGGCGTCGTAGGCGACCAGGTGCCCGGTGTCGATGGTGAATCCCTGGCCGGGCCCGAGTTCGATCAGGTCGAGGGCGCCGAACGCGCCGGCGACCACCTTGCCCTGGCCGGTGCAGTGCACGACGAAACCGCCCTCACCGCCGAACAGCAGCTTGGCGCCGCCCCACTTGGTGTCCAGGGCGACGCCCATCTCGCTGGCCAGCCAGGAGCCCTTGGTCAGCACCAGCGGGCGGTCCGGCCGGCAGTCGATGACGGTGGCGTCGCCGGGCAGCCGCGCGGCCACGTCCACCCAGGTCGGCGACTGCGGATGACCGGAGAAGGTGCTGATGAAGAAGGATTCGCCGCCCAGTGCCGACCGTTTCAGCGCGGACATGAACCCGCCCTGCATCTGCGACGACACGGTGATCCCGAACGACTGCATCACCATCACCCCGGCCTCGCCGAGGAACTGTTCGCCGGGGGCCAGGTGCAGCCGGACGACGGCGAACGACGGGCTGTGGCGCAGCTCCACCTGCATGACGCGAACCTCCACAACGGACGGGGACCGGCAGACGCGGCACCGTCACCCTAATCAGGCCGCGGGTCAGGTCAGGTGCTTGACCGCCTCCCGGTACGACAAGGGGCTGAGCGCGGCCCGTCGCGCGGCCACGAACGAGCGCACCCAGTCGGGGTCGGTCCGCGCATACTGGCGCAGCGCCCAGCCGATCGCCTTGCGGACGAAGAACTCACGATCGGCCAGGTTCGCGTCGATGACGTCGGCCAGCAGCGCCCGGTCGGTGGACGTGCGGGCACCCAACTGGCAGATGATCGACGACCGGCGCAGCCATCGGTCCGGGTCCACCGACCACCGCCGAACCGTCGGCTCGACCGCCGCCCGGTGCGCCGCCAGCACCGCTCCGACCAGCCCGGAGACCGCGTCGACGTGATCCCACCAGGCGCCGGTGACGATCATCTCGGTACCCAGCGGCAGAGTCTCCGGTCTCCCGCGGGCGGCCCGCACCCCGAGCAGGTCGGTGGCCGCATACCGCTCCTCGCGGAACTCGGCCTCCCGCCACAGGGCGCCCGCCGCCGCGATCAGCTCGGGCAGCCCGGCGCCGGTCGAGGCCGAGCGGGCGATCCGCCGGGCCGCCGGCACCCGGACGCCCAGGAAGGGCATCGACGAGCGCATGTACGCCTGCATGCCCGGCGCCCGATCGGGCTCGGCCGCCGCGCGCAGCGCCGCTCGGATCGGGCCGACCAGCGGCACCGTCACGGTGCGGCGGGGGCGATGCCCAGACCCGCCCGGAGCAGGCCGGCGACGAACCCGCTGGAGGCCGACCGCGGCAGGATCGCCAGCTGGGTGGTCAACACATAGGGCACGTCGGTCAATACCGCCCGCAGGGCCACCCGCAGCGACTCGGCGTCATCGGGGCGGTCGGTCGTCAGCGTGAGCAGCCCGGCGACGGTGGCGTCCAGGGCCCGGTTCCGCCGGGCGGTCAGGTGGTCGAGGCTGGCGGCGTCCACCTCGTGCTGCCAGACATAGAGCACGCTGCCGTGGGTGTCGATCATCGCGACCCAGCCCTCGACCCACCCGTCGATCGCCGCGGCAGTGGCCGGACGGGCGGGCAGCAGGTGGTGCTGCCGTTCCACCGCCGCGACGGCGTCCCGGGCCAGCGTGCCGAACAGAGCCTCACGGTCGGCCCAGTAGGTGTAGACGCTGCCGTGGCTGACCCCGGCCCGGCCGGCGACGTCGTTCAGGCTGGTCCCGCGGAAGCCGTTGATCCGGAACCGCTCCGCCGCGGCCTGGAGGATCCGCTGCACCGTGCCCGCCCCGCGCGGGGTCACCGGTCGGCGCAGTCCGAGTTCGTCACCGAGCGGGATGGAGGGCAGGGCGTCGGCGCCCCGCTGCGTGACGCCGCCGTGGTCGGTGCCCGACGACGGGTCGAAGAAATAGGCGTGCAGCATGACGGCCACGGCCGCGGCCAACGCCGGCCGTTCGACCGGCTCGGTCCGCCGCGCGTTCAGCAGGGTGCTCCATTGGACGACCGACAGGATGCCGACCGGCATCACCGCCGGGTTCGGCGGATGGCCACCCGCCTGCGCGATCCGGCCCGCGACCGCGCTCTGGTACCCCTGGAAGTTGGCCTGGCCCATGGTGCCCAACTCCGGGTCGGAGTACTGGATCTGCGACCAGCCGAGGAAGGTGCCGGCGTGGCGCTCGACGACCTCCATCAGCTGCACGATCCAGTCGCGCAACTCGAGCCGCCCGGGCTCGTCGTCGGTGAGCAGCGGGAATTGCTCGGCCACCTGGATCAGCTCGACGCCCACCTCCTGCAGGAAGATCGCGAAGATCTCGAACTTTCCGGAGAAGTACTGGTAGACCGCGGCTCCGGACCTCCCGGTGGCCTCCCCGATCGATTCGACCGTGGTCGCCTGGTAGCCGCAGCGGGCGAACAGGTCGCGGGCGGCCTCGACGATCTCCGCCCGGGCGCGCACGCCGTGCGCCGCGAGCAGCGGATTGCGGCCGTAGGGCGGGCGACGCTGCGGGCCCGGTTGCTCGCCGATCCCCCCACGCGGCACGCCGTCCGTCGGGCCGGCCGACGAGGCGCCGGCCGCGCCGTTCGGGCGCGATCCCGCCACCTCGTCCGTCGGTGACGGTCCGCGGTTGCCGGAGCCGAGCTGACCGGTCAGCTGACGGTCCAGGTATCCCGGCCGGCCAGCAGGGTGGCCAGATCCCCGACCCCGTGGGTGGCGACGGCCGTGTCGATCTGCGCCTGGAGACCGGACCCGTAGGTTCCCCGGGTGACGTCGCGGAAGACGCCGATCGGGGTGTTGTCCAGATTGTCGGGGTTGGCCAGCCGGGCCAGGGCGAACGCCGTCGACGGGTCCGGGTCGTGGGCGTCGTGCACGAGCAGGGCGTCCTCGCCGACCTGGTCGACGTCGACCACCTCGAGCCGGCCCCGGCGATTGCGGACGACCCCGCGGTGCCCCCCGATGCCGAACCGGATCGGCCGGCCGTGCTCCAGCCTGATGGTTGCCTCGTCCTTGCTGGTCGCGTCCTTGAGCGGCTCGAACGCGCCGTCGTTGAAGATGTTGCAGTTCTGGTAGATCTCCACCAACGCGGTGCCCTGGTGCACGGCCGCGGCCTGCAGCACCGAGGTCAGGTGCTGCCGGTCGGAGTCGATGGTCCGGGCGACGAAACTGGCCTCGGCGCCCAGCGCCACCGACACCGGGTTGAACGGGGTGTCCAGCGAGCCCAGCGGGGTCGACTTGGTCCGCTTGCCGACCTCGGACGTCGGCGAGTACTGGCCCTTGGTCAGCCCGTAGATCCGGTTGTTGAACAGCAGGATCTTCAGATTGACGTTGCGGCGGAGCGCGTGGATCAGATGGTTGCCGCCGATGGACAGGGCGTCGCCGTCGCCGGTGACGACCCACACGGACAGGTCGGGCCGGGTCACGGCCAGGCCGGTGGCGATGGCCGGGGCCCGGCCGTGGATGGAGTGCATCCCGTAGGTGTTCATGTAGTACGGGAAGCGGGCCGCGCAGCCGATCCCGGAGACGAAGACGATGTTCTCCCGGCGCAGGCCCAGCTGCGGCATGAAGCCCTGCACCGCCGCCAGGATGGCGTAGTCGCCGCACCCGGGGCACCAGCGGACCTCCTGATCGGACTTGAAGTCCTTGGCCGTCTGGGCGCTGTCCGACTTCGGGATGAGCCGCAGGGCCGGCGCGTCGGCCAGGGACACGGCCGGCGCCCGGCCCCGGGCCGGACGCGCCGGCCGTTCGGTGGGGGTGGTGTCGGTCATCGCGCGCCTCCGTTCCGGGCCGGGTGCGCCCCGGCCGGCACCAGGTCCTGCTCGTCGACCGGACCGCTGTCCGGATCGCCGCCCGGATCGCCGTCCGGATCGCCGTCCAGGCCGACCTGGATCGACGGGACCGTCGGCGGTCCGCCGTACCGCCCGGCACTGCCCACCGCGGTCCGGGTGGCGGTGCCGTCGAGCACCGACCGGATCGCGGCGACCAGGTCGTCGACCCGGAAGGGCAGACCCCGCACCTGATTGATGCCGATGGCGTCGACCAGATACAGGCCGCGGACCAACAGGGTCAGCTGGCCCAGGTTCATCTCCGGGACCACCACCCGGCGGTAGCCGCGCAACACCTCCTCGGTGTTGGCCGGCAGCGGGTTCAGATGCCGCAGGTGGGCCCGGGCCACCGGCACGCCGCCGGCCCGCAACGCGCGCACCGCGCCGGTGATCGGTCCGTAGGTGGATCCCCACCCCAGCACCAGCAGCTCGGCCGTCCCGTCCGGGTCGTCGACCTCCAGCGGGGGCACGTCGATCCCGGCCACCTTGGCCGCCCGGGTGCGGACCATGTGGTCGTGGTTGGCCGGATCGTAGGAGATGTCCCCGGTGCCGTCCTTCTTCTCGATCCCGCCGATGCGGTGCTCCAGTCCGGGGGTGCCCGGGATGGCCCACGGCCGGGCCAGGGTGTCCGGATCCCGCAGGTAGGGCCGGAAGTGCTCGCCGTCGTTGGGCGCGGTGGCGAACGGCACCCGCAGGTCGGGCAGGGCGGTGACGTCCGGGATCAGCCAGGGCTCGGACCCGTTGGCCAGATAGCCGTCGGACAGCAGGAACACCGGGGTCCGGTAGGTCAGCGCGATCCGGACCGCCTCCAGCGCCGCGTCGAAGCAGTCCGACGGCGACTGGGCGGCGACCACCGGCACCGGTGCCTCCCCGTTGCGGCCGAACATCACCTGCAGCAGGTCGGCCTGCTCGGTCTTGGTGGGCAGCCCCGTCGACGGGCCGCCCCGCTGCACGTCGACGACGACCAATGGCAGCTCCAGGGCGACGGCCAGGCCGATGGTCTCGGCCTTGAGCGCCACGCCGGGTCCGGAGGTGGTGGTCACCCCCAGGCTGCCGCCGTAGGAGGCGCCGAGCGCGGCGGCCACCCCGGCGATCTCGTCCTCGGCCTGGAACGTGCGCACGCCGAAGTGCTTGAGCGCCGACAGTTCGTGCAGGATGTCCGAGGCCGGGGTGATCGGGTAGGACCCGAGGAACAGCGGCAGCTTCGACTGTTCCGCGGCGGCGACCAGCCCGATGGCCAGGGCCTGGTTCCCGCGAATGGTCCGGTACCGGCCGGGCGGCAGGCTGGCCGGCTTGACCTCGTAGTTCACGGCGAAACCCTCGGTGGTCTCGCCGTAGGACCAGCCCGCCTCCAGGGCGACCAGGTTGGCCCGCAGCACCTCGGTCCGGCCGGCGAACTTGGTCTCCAGGAAACGCCGGGTGCCCTCCAGCGGCCGGTGGTAGAGCCAGGACAGCAGGCCGAGGGCGAACATGTTCTTCGCGCGTTCGGCGTCCTTGCGGCTGACCCCGACCTTGGCCACCGCCTCGACCGTCAGCGAGGTCAACTTGACCGGGTGGACCAGGTAGTCCGACAGGCTGCCGTCCTCGACCGGGCTGACCGCGTACCCGACCTTGGCCAGGTTCCGCTTGGTGAACTCGTCGGTGTCCACGATGACGGTGCCGCCCCGCGGCAGGTCCGGCAGGTTCGCCTTGAGCGCCGCCGGGTTCATCGCGACCAGCACGGTCGGCGCGTCGCCGGGGGTGACCACCGTGTGGTCGGCGAAGTGCAACTGGAACGCCGAGACGCCGGGCAGGGTGCCGGCCGGCGCGCGGATCTCGGCCGGGAAGTCGGGCAGGGTGGACAGGCTGTTGCCGAACGCGGCGGTTTCGGTGGTGAAGCGATCGCCGGTCAACTGCATGCCGTCGCCGGAGTCGCCGGCGAACCGGATGATCACTTCCGACAGGTTCTCGACCGGCTTGGTCGCGGTTCTTCTCGTCATGGGCGCATCTCCAAGGTCGGGTCTTCGCTGCGCACTCGACTGTCACCGTGCGTCGCGCCCCGCAGGTACCCGACCGACCGACATCAACCACGCAGTCCGGCGTCGCCGACGACGCCGGGCGGCGAACCGTGCCCCGGACGGATCGCCACTGCACAGGATGTCACCATTCCGCAACGGTCGTGACCACGCCTCATCCGCGCCGGATGAGGCAGAACCCCCGATGAGCCGCCGCCCCCGCCCGGTGTCGGACCCCGCACCTACGCTCACCCCGTGCCGACCCGACCACTCCCGCCACCCGTCGCCGAACCGGGCCGCACCGACGGCCAGAAGCTGATCGAGCTGGTCCTGGGCTCGGAGGACTGGATCCACCGGCAGGTCGAGCGGGTCGACATCCAGCCCACCGGGGACACCGTCCACCGGGTCTCGATGGACCTGACCGTGCCGGCCGACCTGGCCCTGGCCGGGTCGCGCGGTGCGGTCGTGGTGCCGGTCACCCTGCTGCAGAAGGGCCCGCTGAGCGGCTTCACCGTCGTCGGCCCGGAGGAGCTTCCGGTCCCGCTGCTGGAGACCGCCGCGAACAGCCGGCTGTCGGCGGCGTTCCTGCGGGCCCTGGCGGCCGCCACCTACGGCTACCCACCGGCGCAGGAGCCGTTCGAGGTCCGCCTGTTCATCGAGGACATCGTGTCCTCCGACCTGCGCGCCGGCCGGCAGGCCACCGACCGGCTGCGCCAGTTCCTGCAGGACCGGGACCGTGGGCAGGACGGCGCCTCGGCCGACCCGGTGGAGGCGGCCACCTTCTTCTCGATGGTCGAGGTGTTCAGCCGCTGCTTCCTGATGGCGATCGAGCTCGATGCGTCCATGCTCGGCCGGCGGTGCGTGGTGAAGTACTCCTACCTGGACACCCGCAACGACCCGCACGACCGGCCGCGGTACGAGATGAGCTGGGACCTGGAGCATTTCGGGGTGGCCGGCAGTTACCACTTCGAGCTGCTGAGCCCGCAGCTGCTGGAGATCGCCTCCCTGACGCTGACCGACGTCACCGGCACCGAGGTGCACCTGATCTCCGCCGACCTGCCGCCGGAGGGGGTGAGCACGGCCCACCTGGCCGTCCGCCCCCGGGCCCGGCTGTCGACCGCGGCGGTGGTGGTCGGCCTGGTGCCGCGGCGCTACGGAGTGGTCAGCCAGAGCTTCGTGGTGGCCTGGCTGGTCGTCGCGATGTTCGCGGTGATCGTCGTCGGCCGCCATCTGCGGGACCTGCTGCTGCCCGGCGCGGCGGTCGCCCCGACCGCGGCGGCGATCCTGTCCGCGGCCGGGGCGATCGCGCTGACCTGGATCGCGCGGACGCCCGAGGACCGGATCGTCGCCGCCGTGCTGCGCCGGCCGCGGCGGCACCTGCTGGGGGCCGGAGCGCTGCTGATCCTGGCCGGCCTGTACATGGCCGTCCCGATCCCCGACCCGGTCCGCCCGGTCGGTTGGTGGGCGATGCTGCTCGCCGCGATCGGCGTCGCCACGGCCGCGACCGTGCACCGACGACGCAGCCGACCGGGCAGATCACCGGGCCGCCGAGGAGGAGGCTGAGGACGATCCGGTGACGCAGAGCGGTCGACTTCCATCACGCTCCTCCCGCGGGCTTCACGTCGGCCTCGCCCGACCGGCGGGTGAACGTTCGCTCCGATCCGCCGATCCGGTCGTATGCTGAACACGGACGGCAACCGCGGCTGACCGGCGACCGGAAGGACGGTGATCCGAATGGGCACCGACGACACCGACCCGGCGATCGCCGATTCACTGCAACCCCCGGGTCCGGACGTCGCCCGGTTCGTCTACCGCGGACGGACCGGCGCCCTGGTCGGGCGCACCTCCGGCATCAAGGACGTGGCCGAGGCCCGCCGGGTCATCGCGTCGTTACGGGCGAAGGCCGCGGCCCTGTCCTGACCGCCCGTCACCGGCCCGCTTGTCTTGCCGCCGTCACCGGGGCGGCTCGGCGGCCAGGCCGGCGCAGTCCCTCACCCGGTTCCACTGCTCGTCGATCCGCTGCGCCTCGGAGCCGGTGGCCGGCACCGGCACGCCGGTGGCGTCCAGGTGCGCGGGGGCGAAGTCGGCCCGCTGCACCCGCCGGTCGCTGATAGTCAGGGTGAGCACGCCGTTTTCGTCCTGCTCGTTGCCGAACGAGCGCCACCACAGGAAGTTTGACAGACCGTAGGCGACGTAGACGCCGTCGTCCCGCCAACCGGCGCCCTGCAGCACGTGCGCGTGCGCGCCGACGACCGCGGTGGCCCCGGCCGCGGCCAGCCGGTCGGCCAGCGCGGCCTGGTCGGCGTCCGGGCAGCTGTCGTACTCGGTGCCCCAGTGCAGGAACACGATCACCGTCTCCCCGGCCGCGGCCGCCGCGCGCACGTCCGCGACCAGCTGCGGGTCGGCAGCGCCGGCGATGCCGGGCGAGTCGGCGGTCGCGGTCCACCCGGTCAGCGTCCGGTCGGGCACCTGGCTGGCGGCGAAGATCGTCACCGGCACCCCGTTGAGCCGGGTGCGGTAGGGCGCGGTCGCGGTCGCCCGATCGGCGCCGAACCCGATCACCGGGAACGCCGACGCCCGGATGGCGGCCAGGCTCTCGGCGATGCCCTCGGCCCCGTAATCGGCGGCGTGGTTGTTGGCCATGGACGCCACGTCCACCCCGGCGTCCCGGAGGGCGTCGAGGGCCGCCGGCGGCGCCCGGAAGGTGAACGACTTGGGCTCCGGTTCGCCCCCGGTGGCGATCGCCGTCTCCAAGTTGACCACCGTCAGGTCCGCGGCCGCCAGTCCGGGGGCGGCCGCCCCGAATGCGGTGCCCGGGTCGGCCGCCAGCCGGTCGGCGGTGCGTTCGGCGAAGTTGACGTCGCCGGCGAACGCCAGCGTCACGGTGCCGGGGCCCGCCGGACCCGGGCTCGTCGAGACCCGAATCGACGCCGCGACGGTCGTCGGCGGCGCCATGTCGTTTGCGACGGGCGCCGCCGGCGCGTCCCGACCGACGGCCAGCTGGACCGCCCCGAACGTCAGGGTGAGGGCGGCGAGCACGGTGATGCTCAACCGTCGCAGCTGACCTCCGCTGGTCACGTCGGACAGCGTCGCACCCGGCGGTCGACGCCGGGGTGCGGCGCGCGGAGACCGTCACCGGGACGGGTGCCGGGGGCCGGCTACCGTCCGGGCACCGGTTGTTGCTCCTGCTCGGTGGGTGGCGGCTCGGCCGCGTCCGCCGGAGGCCGTCGGCGCTTCCAGAGCTGCGGCAGCGAGGGCACGGTGAAGCGGTCCGGCGCGTCCTCCAGGACTCCGCCGGACGGGTCGTCGTCACCGGCGATCCGCACCAGGTCCTTCTCCGGCCGCAGCACGTCCCGGATCACCAGGTAGACCAGCATCAGCACGAGAGCGTCGCGGATCAGGGCGGCGTTGATGAACGGGTAGATCGACAGGCCCTTGTTGGCCTCGCCGGCGAACGAGAACATCAGCAGCACCCAGACGATCGCCTCGGATGCCTGCCAGACCAGCAGCGGACGCCAGCGGGGCAGCGCCAGCACCGCCAGTGGCAGCAGCCAGAGCGAGTACTGCGGCGACCACACCTTGTTCGTCAACAGGAACGCCGCGATCACCAGGAACGCCAGCTGGGCGAACCGTGGACGGCGCTGCGCCGACAGGCCGAACCAGCCGATCGCCAGGCAGGCCAGCACGAACAGCGCCAACGAGAGCACGTTGACGAACGTGGGGCTGTCCGCGCCGGGCACCTTGTCCCAGATGGTGGATCCGGTCAGCGTGGCGTAGATGAAATACCAGGAGTCGTACTCCGGCGGCCGCTCCGAGTTAAGGCGGATGAACTCGTACCACCCGGCCGGCCAGGCCAGCATGACCGGCACGTTGACCACCAGCCAGATCGCGGCCGCGGCCAGCGCCGTGCGGGTCCACTCGCGCATCTTTCCGGCCCGCAGGCACAGCACCAGCAGCGGTCCGAGCAGCAGCACCGGGTACAGCTTGGCCGCGGTTCCCAACCCGAGCAGCACCCCGGCCAGGCCGGGTTTTCGGCGGGCCCAGGCGAGCATGCCGGCGGCGGTCAGGGCGATCGGCAGCAGGTCCCAGTTGGTGAACGAGTGCACGATCAGCAGCGGGGCCAGGCACATGATCGCGGTGTCCCAGATCCGCCGGCGGGCGATCCGGGCCGTGCTGGACACCGCCCACAGGTACAGCAGGCCGAGCGCGATCGCGCCGATGGTGAAGTAGGCGCCGACGTCCAACGGCACCGGAACCAGGCCCGTCGCCTTGGCGAACGCGATGTAGCCGTGCGACAGGCCGGAGATCGCGTACATCCAGAACCCGGTCAGCACCGGGTATTCCATGTACCTGACCTCGCCGTTGTCGAGCCAGCTGGTCTTGTAGGGCAGGGCGCCGATGTCCAGCTCGTGGCTGCCGTACAGCGGGACGACGTCGGTGTAGCAGGCGGCGATCCACGGGCGCTGGCCGCCCTGGTCCAGGTTGCCGTCCGGGCCGGTCTGGATGCACGCCGCCTTGAACAGCCAGCCGCAGATCAGGATCGCGATGGCCATCACGATGCAGACCCGCAGCGGGGTGATGATCCGGTTCCGGCCGACCTGGGCGTGCCGGCCCAACGGGCCGCCGATCATGTCGGCCGCCCGGCGGACCGTGGGGTCGGTCCAGGTGGGCACGACCCGGTCGGTCGGGCTCAGCGACGCCGACTTGGGCACGTCGGCGTCGGCCTCGTCGGCTGTGTCGACGTGGTCCGCGGTGTCGGCTGCGTCGACCTGGTCGGCCGTGTCGGCGTTGTCGACCTGGTCGGCGGTGTCGACCCCGTCGGCCGGCTCGACGGTGCGATTCCGGGACCCGTCGCGGTCGCCCGGCGAGGCGGCATCGGGCGGGGTCGCGGTCACGGCGCGATGCTACTGGTGCGGTCTGTCAGCCCGGCGTTGGTCCGCCGACGGGCTACTTGGCCGCGCGGCGTCGGCGGGGGGCGGGCTCACCCTTCTTGCCCATGACGAACGAGGCCACCAGGTGATTCCACGAGCAGGTCCGGCAGACCTCGACCTGGTACACGGAGAACTCGCCGAAGGTGCCCGCCATCGATTCCAACTCGGCCGGCCCGCGCGCGGACCCGGCCAGGTGCTTGATCTCGTCCCCGTAGACCCAGTAGACGTGGGTCAGCGGCTCCTTGCGGCACATCGGGCACACCACGTCGGTCTGGATCCCGTGAAACTTGGCCGCGCGCAACAGATATGGGGAGGCGTCGCAGACGTCGTCGATGCCGGCGCGGCCGGAGCGGACCTCGGCGAGCAGCGCACGGCGCTGCAACGCAT
The DNA here is from genome assembly GCA_039812105.1 of Nakamurella sp. Lineage (GTDB taxonomy): Bacteria > Actinomycetota > Actinomycetes > Mycobacteriales > Nakamurellaceae > Nakamurella. Next base: position 5,758 of record JBDHZW010000053.1, on the reverse strand, counting down.
AGTCCACCAATCCCCGCTGGGTCCGCACCCGTCAAGCCTACGCGGGGGGTCCCGAGGCCCGCCGAGCGAATCCCGGTCGGGCGGCTACCGGGGGTCGTTCCCGTCCGTCGGCCGCGGGGTGGCATCCCGGCCGGCCCGCCGCTCGGCCGACCGGTCGTTCATCCGGGCGATGAAGCCGAGTCCGGACACGATCGCGACGGCCAGGATCATCCCGACGATCAGCAGCACCGTGCCGACTCCGCCGTCACCGAACAGTCCGCCGCCCTGGGCGGCTTGGGCGATCATCATGTGCTCGTCTCCTGGAGGGTGGGGGTCCGGGTGGCCTCGATGACGCGGGTCAGGGACGCGTGCAGGGCCTGCAGTTCCTCGATCGGCATGCCGAGCCGTTCGACGACCGCCGGCGGCACCTGAAGCGCCCGCTCGCGCAGCGCGACGCCGCGATCGGTGAGCTCGACGGCCAGCTGGCGTTCGTCGTCGGCGTTGCGCCGGCGGGCGATCAGCTCGGCGGCCTCGAGCCGCTTGAGCAGCGGCGAGAGCGTGCCGGGATCGAGCTGGAGCAGTTCGGACAACCGCTTGACCGACAGCGGGGCGTGCTGCCACAGCGCCAGCATCACCAGGTACTGCGGATGGGTCAGCCCCAGCGGCTCCAGGATCGGCCGGTACAGGCCGACCACGTTCCGCGCCGCCACCACCACGGCGAAGCACACCTGCTGATCCAACGCCAGCGGATCCGCGGGCGCGGCCGGCTCCTGAGTCAGCGTCATGCCAACACAATACACCAATCATTGGTGCCCCAACAATTGGTGCCACTTTGTTCGCGCGGATCATCTACGCCCGCGCGGATGAAACCGTTGATTCCCGTCCCACGGTTCACATTCGTTGCGACTTCATCCGCGCGGATGCGGCGGGATACGGGATCCGGCGGCACGCCGACGGGTGAGCCGGGGGTGCCCCTTCCGGCGATGTATCGTGTCGATATAACTTGACGTTGCAGCGACCGAACTTGTCGAGCCAGCTTGCCACAGCCGGGCGCCGCGGCAGCGAAGGCCGGCGCGAGCGTCCCGAGGGGAGGTGCGAGATCGCCAAGGAGAGTTCCACCGTCTTCGAGCTGGCCGTCCTCGGCCTCCTCGCCGAACACCCCATGCACGGCTACGAACTGCGCAAACGACTCACTGCCACCCTCGGCACCATCCGCGCCTTCAGTTTCGGTTCGTTGTACCCGACCCTGCGTCGGCTCGAATCCGCCGGCCACGTGTCGACCGAGGATCCGGTGGTCGACGCCGACGCGGTTCCCCTCTCGTCCCGGCGGTCCCGGGTGACCTATCGGATCACCGCAGAGGGCAAGGAGCGGCTGGCCGACCTGCTCGGCGACAGCGGTCCCCAGTCCTGGACCGATGACGGCTTCGGCGTGCACCTGGCGTTCTTCTCCCGGACCTCGGCCGAGGCGCGCATGCGCATCCTGGAGGGCCGGCGCCGGCGGGTCGAGGAGCGCCGCGAAGGTCAGCGATCGGCCGTCGGCCGCGCGGTCGATCGGCTCGATACCTATACCGCCGAGCTCCAGCAACTGGGCCTGGAGTCGTCCGACCGCGAGGTGCGCTGGCTCAACGAGCTGATCGATGCCGAGCGCGGCCGATTGCCGGCCGAAGAGAACATCCCCCGCCCGCCACCGACGCCGGGCACAGGCACCACCCAGCCCACCCGGGCAGCCTCACCCACCGGAGCACCCGTCAGCGGGGGGACCGACCCGGCCCCGGTACAGCACGAGTTCGATCAACAGGAGGAACGCGAATGAGCACGATCAGAGTGGCCATCGTCGGCGTCGGGAACTGCGCGTCGTCGCTGGTCCAGGGCGTCGAGTACTACAAGGACGCGGACCCGAAGTCCACCGTCCCCGGCCTGATGCACGTCCAGTTCGGCGACTACCACGTCCGCGACCTGGATTTCGTGGCCGCGTTCGACGTCGACGCCAAGAAGGTCGGCTTCGACCTGTCCGAGGCGATCAACGCCAGCGAGAACAACACCATCAAGATCGCCGACGTGCCGCCGACCGGCGTCACCGTGCAGCGCGGCGTCACCCACGACGGTCTTGGCCGGTACTACCTGGAGACCATCACCGAGTCGCCGGCCGAGCCGGTGGACGTCGTCGCGGCGCTGCGCGAGGCCCGCGTCGACGTGGTGGTCTGCTATCTGCCGGTCGGGTCCGAGGACGCGGTCCGGTTCTACGCCCAGTGCGCCATCGACGCCGGCTGCGCGTTCGTCAACGCCCTGCCGGTGTTCATCGCCAGCACCCCGGAGTGGGCGGAGAAGTTCCGCGCGGCCGGGCTGCCGATCGTCGGCGACGACATCAAGTCGCAGGTCGGCGCCACCATCACGCACCGGGTGCTGGCCAAGCTGTTCGAGGACCGCGGCGTCATCCTGGACCGCACCATGCAGCTGAACGTCGGCGGCAACATGGACTTCAAGAACATGCTGGAGCGGGATCGCCTGGAGTCCAAGAAGATCTCCAAGACCCAGGCCGTCACCTCCCAGGTCGACCGGGACATGGGCGCGCGCAACGTGCACATCGGCCCGAGCGACTACGTGCCGTGGCTCGACGACCGCAAGTGGGCCTACGTCCGGCTGGAGGGTCGCGCGTTCGGCGACGCCCCGCTGAACCTGGAGTACAAGCTGGAGGTCTGGGACTCGCCGAACTCGGCCGGCGTCATCATCGATGCCGTGCGCGCGGCGAAGATCGCCAAGGACCGCGGCATCGGCGGCCCGATCCTGTCCGCGTCGTCGTACTTCATGAAGTCCCCGCCGGTCCAGTACCCGGACGATCAGGCCCGCGACAACGTGGAGCGCTTCATCGCCGGTGAGATCGAGTTCTGATCCGCTGACGAGGCCAAGCGGCCCCGCCCCCGCGCCCACCCCGAGTTGATCATGTCGCCGGGGGGCGGGGCGGGGTCGCGCCGGCGGCGCGGACGAGGTCGGCGATTTGCTGCGGGTGGGTCATCGGCAGTCCGTAGTGCGAGGCGTCGGCCAGGATGTGCGTGCTGATCAGGGTCGACCGAGCGGCCGCCCGCCGGGAGACGGTGCGGGCGTGGTTGACCCGGCCGCGACCGGCCAGCACGACGGTGGTGGGTGCGGTGAGCGCGGGGAAAGCGGAAGCGCCGGGGATCTTGGTCGGCACCGTTGAGGTGAGGCCGAACGCGTCGGTACCCAGGGCGGTCAGCTCGAGCCATTCCTGATTCACCGGCACACCCCGGGTCTCCCAGCGGATCAACGCGGTCCGCCGCGCCCCGCTCGGCTTCAGCATCACCGGGGTCGCCCGGAAGATGTAGCCCTTCAGCAGCGGCGCGAAGCACATCGTCGGGTCCAGCAGGGTGAGCGCCGACACCCGGGCCGGCTCCCCCAACGCGAGGTCCAGCGCGATCCACGCGCCGTACGAGTGCCCGACCAGGTGCGCCGACTCCAGACCCAGGCCGGTCAGCACCGTGCCGAGCCAGCGCCGCAGGTCCGCCGGCGTCGCGATGGGCGCACCGTCGGCGATGCTGCGGCCCGGGTCGCCGGGCACGTCGACCGCATGCACCCGGTGGTCCGCCGCCAGGTCGTGGGCCAGCGGATTCCACTCCGCCGAGGTGGCGCCGTAGGCGGCCAGCAACAGCACCGGCCGTCCGTCGCCCGGACCGCACGAGTACACCCGGGTGGTCCCGACGTCCGAGGCCAGATCGGTGAATTCGGTGCCGGACGGCCAGCGCAGCATCGACTCGTCGTAGGCCCGCAGGAAGGCGGCGCGGTCGCGCACCGGAGTCTCGTCCATCAGATGCTGACCACGTCGCCGAGCCGGATGGTGCCAGTGCCACCGGCCACCGAGCGGTAGCCCCGGGCGCCGAAGTCCAGGTCCACCAACGCCTGTCGGACCGCGTCGTCCACCGTCGGGGACGGCTCCCGGCGCAGGCAGTACCGGCTGAATTCGACGCAGGGGTCGGCCGCCCGAACGTCGCGGAGTTCCAGCGGCCCGCCCGCGGTCGACACCGTGACCACCGACGGCAGGTTCAGCGGCGCCAGCCCGGAAGGGGCGTCGAGCAGGACGGTTTCTCCGGCGATGCCGTCGACGACGTGGTCGCCGTAACGTTTCCGCAGCGTCAGGTAATCGCCGGTGCCCATGAACAGCACACCCGCGCGGCCCTTCGGGTCGCGGGACTGCGGGTGGTCCTGGTGATGCACGTCCAGGACGTCCTCGCCGTCGGCGGTCACGCCACGCACCCCGCGCGGTCCGGCGACGATCCGCTCCACCGGGACGATCGCCGCCGGCCGATACTCCCGCAGCGGCGCCTTGCCCACCTTGACCGGTCCGCGTTGGACCTGCAGCCGGACGATCCGATAGTCGGTCAAGTCAGCTCCCCGGGGTGGGCGAGGACGGCATGGGCAGCACCTGGGTCGGGCTCGGTGTGCCGAAACGGCTCCGGGTGGAGGACAGGTCACCGGTGCCCGGGTCGATGGCCAGCACGGTGATGTCGTCGCTGTCCTGGTTGGCCACGTAGATGCGGTCACCGACCACCGTCAGGTCCCGGGGATGCTCACCACCGCAAGATATCTCGTCGACGAGCTCGGCGGCGCCCCCGCGAATTGCGAAGGACGCCACGGTGTCCGGGCCGCGGTTGGCCATCAGCACGAACCGTCCGTCGGCCGTTCGTCCGATGCCGCTGGGCTGGGTGGGCGCACCCTCGATCTGCGAGCCGGCGACGACGTCGAGGACCGTGATCGCCCCGGTTCCGCGGTCCAGCCGGGCGACCGCCACCTCACCGGACAGCTCGCCGGCCACCACCAACCGGTCACCGGTCAGCGACACCAGGTGCCGGGGACCGAATCCCGACGGCATCGGGTTCGAGGCGAGCAGGGTCAGGCCGGTAGCGCCGACGTCCAGCCGGTAGACGGCGATCAGATCGGCCCCGAGGTCGACCGCGAGCACCAGCGTCTCGTCGACGAAGTGCACCATGTGCGCGTGCGGACCGGTCTGTCGATCGGCGTCGACACCGGAACCCGCATGCCGGACGACCTGGGCCAGCTCGCCGATCCGGCCGTCCGGACGCAGCCGATGCACGGCCAGACTGCCCGACGAGTAGTTGGCCGTCACCAGCACCTGGCCGGACGGATCCACCGCCAGGTGGCACGGATGCGCACCACCGGTCGACGCCGACCCGAGCACGGCCAGACCGTGGCCGTTGCCGGCGATCTCGAACGCCCACACCCGGCCGTCGGACACCTCGCCGGCCGCGTACACGTGGCAACCGTCCGGATGCCAGGCCAGGTACGACGGCGACTCCGGCTGCCCGCCGGTCGACTCACCGGCGATCGGTTCGCTCACGTCGTGGTCGGTCAGCAGCTCCCACCGGCCGGTGATCGGGTCGTGCGCGACGACCTCGATCCGTCGACCGCGGCCGCCGGCCCCGAACGTGTAGCAGCCGACCAGGAACTCCTGCCTGCGTCCGTCCCGGATCACAGCGCCGCCTTTCCGGATCGCCCCGTGCGCTCGGCCACCCGCACGCGCCGTCCCCGCCGGTGTCGATGGTTCACCCGGCAGGCCTCGCTCGGTGTCGATGGTTCACTCGGCAGGCCTCGCTCCGTGTCGATGGTTCACTCGGCAGGCCTCGCTCCGTGTCGATGGTTCACTCGGCAGGCCTCGCTCCGTGTCGATGGTTCACTCGGCAAGCCTCGCTCACGGCACGATGGAGATCATCTTGCCCGGCACCACGACCACCTTGCGGGGCGCGGCTCC
>JBDHZW010000052.1:0-23589 GCA_039812105.1 Nakamurella sp. | reverse complement strand
CTTCATCGTCGGCTTGTCCGCGAGCATCTGCTTGTCGCCCTCGAACTCGTTGCCGACCATCGCGCCCATCGCCGCGTACTTCTGCACGACGTACATGATCGAGTCCAGCTTGGCCTTGGCGTCGTCCAGCCGCTGGTCCTCCTCCTTCGCCGCGCCGTTGCGCAGGTCGGACAGGTTCCCGCGGGCGACCCCGAACCGGCCGACCGCGGTGCCGGTCGCCCCGCCGCCGCTGACCACGTCGCCGGCGTGGTCCCACCAGGCGCCCAGGTCGAGGTTGCACTGGCCGGCGAACAGGCCGGTCTCCTTGCCCTCGATCGGCTGGTGCAGGTCGATGTGCACGTCGGTGTGTCCGCCGGTGATGACGTGCAGGCTGGGGTTGCCCGGCGATCCGGGGATCTGCCGGAACGCGTTCGGCGAGCCGTGGTACCAGCGGGCGGTCACCGGGTTGTCCCGGCAGAAGTTGCCGCTGGCGGCCAGATCGGCGGTGAGCGTGCCGGGGTCGTTCCAGGTGAATCCGACGCCGAAGTTGTCGGTCACCCAGGCGCCGTCGATCCTGGCGACGTACTTCCACAGGAACGGCGCGGTGGCGGTGATCATCGCGGCCACCCGGGCGATCGCCGCGAGGTTGGCGTTGGCCTCCTCGTTCAGCGCCTCGGCCAGGGTGGGCTTGCCCTTCCAGTCGTAGATGCTCCGGTCGGCCAGCTTCGTCTTGAGCGTCGGATCCAGGGACTCGAACGGCGTGCCGGTCAGGTCCTCGGGCTTCTTCTCGGCCGGCTGGTCGCCGGCCGGCTGGTCGCCCGCCGGCCGGTCCTGCCGCTGCACCACCGACCGGGTCACCGCCAGATTGCCGGCGCTGCGCTGCAGCGCACCCATCCACCGGACCCGCGAGCCGTGATCCAGGCGCGGCGCGACGACGGACGACGCCGGCACGAACTCGTGCGCCGCGGCCGGCCGGGCCCGGCCGGCGTCCGGGCCGGTCGCCTTCTCCACCGTCCCGCGTGCCGGACCCATGTCCGGCAACTCTGCCATCCCGGGCTGCGGCGGCGGGGCAGTCCTTGCTGCCCTTTGGGGCAGCGTTCGGCGAATTCGGTCCCGTCAGGCCGGGACGGTAGCGTCGTGGTCGTGAGCGAGGCCGGCCGAGCGAATCATGGGCGTGGGACCGGCGGCGTCGTCGGGGCGGCCGTGCGGGCCAGGCGCGCCGAGACGGCGTCGCCGTGAGCGTGAATGAGCCGGGGCTGTTCGCGGTCGGGGGCGAGCAGCCGGCGCGTTCGGCCGGATCCGGCTCGGTCGAACGCTCCTGGCGGCCGGACCGGCCGGTGGACCCGCACGCCCCGCTGGCCGCCCGGATGCGCCCGCGGACGCTGGACGAGGTGGTGGGCCAGCAGCACCTGCTCGGTCCCGGCGCCCCGCTGCGCCGGCTGGTGCAGGGCGGCGCCCCGTCGTCGATGCTGCTCTACGGGCCGCCCGGCACCGGCAAGACCACCCTGGCGACCCTGGTCGCCGGCTCCACCGGACGCCACTTCGCCCAGCTGTCCGCGGTCTCGGCCGGGGTCAAGGAGGTGCGGGCGGTCATCTCCGAGGCCACCTCCCGGCTGCGCGGCACCGGTGAACAGACCGTGCTGTTCATCGACGAGGTGCACCGGTTCTCCCGCACCCAGCAGGACTCGCTGCTGGCCGCGGTCGAGGACCGGACGATCGTGCTGGTCGCCGCGACGACCGAGAACCCGTTCTTCTCGGTCGTCTCCCCGCTGCTGTCCCGTTCGCTGATCCTGCAGCTGCAGCCGTTGACCGACACCGACATCGCCGAGCTGATCGGCCGGGCCGTCACCGACGAGCGGGGGCTGGGCGGCGCGTTCACCCTCGCCGGCGACGCGCGGGCGCACCTGGTCGCGTTGGCCGGCGGCGACGCCCGGCGGGCGTTGACCGCGTTGGAGGCGGCCGCCGAATCGGTCCGCGAACTCGACCCCGCCGGCCCGGAGCCGGGCGAAACCGGGCCCAGGGAGATCGATCTGGCCGCCGTGGAGCGGGCGGTGAACCGGGCGGCGGTGCGTTACGACCGGTCCGGCGACCAGCACTACGACGTGACCAGTGCGTTCATCAAGTCGATCCGGGGCAGCGACGTCGACGCCGCCCTGCACTACCTGGCCCGGATGATCGAGGCCGGCGAGGATCCGCGGTTCATCGCCCGCCGGCTGATGATCCATGCCTCCGAGGACGTCGGCATGGCCGACCCGACCGCGCTGCCGGCCGCGGTCGCCGCCGCCCAGGTGGTTCAGCTGGTCGGGCTGCCGGAGGCCCGGATCGCGTTGGCGCAGGCCACCATTCACCTGGCCACCGCACCCAAGTCGAACGCGGTGATCGGCGCCATCGACGCGGCGCTGGCCGACGTGCGGGAGGGTCGGGCGGGCAGCGTGCCACCGGCGCTGCGGGACGGTCACTACCCGGGCGCCCAGCGGCTGGGGCACGCCCAGCGTTACGTCTACCCGCACGGGCACCCGGGGGCGGTCGTCGCCCAGCAGTACCCGCCGGACGAGTTGGTCGGCCGCGACTACTACCGCCCGACCGGCTACGGTGGGGAACGGGTACTGGCCGACCGGGTGCCGAAGCTGCGCCGCTCCATCCGCGGCGAGAAGGAAGAAGTGACAACGACATCCGGCCTACGGGACCGGGAAAGGGGCGAAACCGCAGATGGGTGAGGGACAGATGCACGCGATCCGGATCACCGAGAACGGCGGTCCGGAGGTGCTGCAGTACACCGAGGTCGCCGCGCCCGAGGCCGGACCCGGTCAGATCGCGGTCCAGGTCGCGGCCGCCGGGGTGAACTTCATCGACATCTACCACCGGCAGGGGGTGTACCCGCTGTCGCTGCCGCGGGTGCTCGGCCTGGAGGGCGCCGGGCGGGTGATCGCCGCCGGCGACGGGGTGTCCGCGTTCGCGGTCGGCGACCGGGTAGCCTGGCTGGACGTCTTCGGCTCTTACGCGCAGGCCGCGGTCGACACCCCGGACAAGTTCATCCCGGTGCCCGACGGGGTGTCCGACGAGCAGGCGGCCGGCGTCACCCTGCAGGGGCTGACCGCGCATGCGCTGGCCACCGACGTGCACCGGATCGAGGCGGGCGACAACGTGCTGATCCACGCCGGCGCCGGCGGGGTCGGGCTGCTGCTCACCCAGATCGCCAAGATCAAGGGGGCGCGGGTGATCACCACCGTGTCCACCCCGGAGAAGGCCGAGCTGTCCCGGGCGGCCGGGGCCGACGAGGTGGTCGTCGGCTACGACGACTTCCCGGCCCGGGTCAAGGAATTCAGCGGCGGCGGGGTCGACGTCGCCTACGACGGGGTGGGCAAGAGCACCTTCGACGGATCCCTCGATTCGATCCGCCGGCGCGGGATCATGGTGCTGTTCGGCGGGGCCAGCGGCCAGGTGCCGCCGTTCGACATCCAGCGGCTCAACCAGCGCGGCTCGCTGAAGCTGACCCGGCCCAAGGTCTACGACTTCGTCGCCGATCACGAAGAGATGATGGCCCGGGCCGCCGACGTCTTCGGCTGGATCGCCGACGGCCGGCTGGAGGTGCGGATCGGTGGGCGGTACCCGCTGGCCCAGGCCGGCCAGGCCCAGGAGGACCTGGCCGGCCGGAAGACCACCGGCAAGCTGGTGCTCATTCCGTGAGCGAGGCTTGCCGAGCGAACCGTGGGTGCTGTCGGCGGGCCCGTGGTGGGTCGGCCGAGTGGGCGAGGCCGACCCGCCCGGGGGCGTCGTGAGCGAGGCTTGCCGAGCGAACCGTGGGTGCTGTCGGCGGGCCCGTGGTGGGTCGGCCGAGTGGGCGAGGCCGACCCGCCCGGGGGCGTCGTGAGCGAGGCTTGCCGAGCGAACCGTGGGTGCTGTCGGCGCGCCCGCCTGAGGTCGTCGTGAGCGGGAGCCCGGTCGAGGTCGCCGAGGCGTTCCTGGCCGCGTTCAACGCCGGCGACCTGGCCGCGCTGCGCGCCTGTCTCGCCCGGGACGCCACCGCGCTGGTCACCGGTCCGGACGGCGAGCCGGTCGAGATAGCCGGCGCGGACGCCTATGTCGCCGCGGTGACGGCGATGAACCTGCCGGCGGTGGACTACTCGGTCACGCTGACCCAGGCGCCGGTGCCGGTCGGTGACGACCAGGTGCTGGTGATGGTGGAGGTGCGAGCCCGGCGCGGCGACCGGACCCTGCACAACTACGCCGCGCACCTGCTGCTGGTGCGCGGTGGGCGGGTCGCCCGGCTGGCCATGGTCGAGGCGAAACCGGCGGAAAGCGACCGGTTCTGGGCCTGACCACTCACCCGGCCGGCGCCCGGCGCCGGCGCGACCGCCGCCAGAGGTGGTTCAGCACCGGCAGGATGATCCACACCCACCAGGCCCGGTCCCAGACGAAGAACAGCGGGATGGACACCGCGAACGCGGTGCCCAGCACGATGGCGGCCCGGCGGGCACCGGTCAGCAGCCCGGGCGGGGTGTCCCGTCGGATCAGGTGATGCGACGCCATCCGGCGGATCATCAGCTGGAAGGTGATGTTGGCCGCCACCTGCACCGCCGCGTAGACGGCGAACCGCACCGGCAGCGCGCTGTCGGTCTCACCGGGCGCCGGCGTGCCCGGTTCGCTGAGCAGCTTGGACACGAACGGCACCAGCACGATGGTCAGCAGCCAGGCGAAGTTCAACCGGCGCAGGCCGCCGTCGACCCGCACCACCCAACGGAACACGTCGTGGTGGCTGGACCAGTGCGCGGCGATCACCCCGAAGCTGATCACGAACGCGAGGTACTCGGACAGGTTGTCGCCGACCGACTGCCACAACTCCGCCGGCGAGAAACCCTCGGGAACAGGCAGTTCCAGGGCAAGGAGGGTGAGCGCGATGGCGGCCACCGCGTCGGTGAAGAAGGTCAGCCGCTCGGCCGCCGCGTGCTCGACCTCGTCGTTGATCGATGGGGCCACGTCAACGCCCGTCCCGGCTCAGGTGGTCCGCGAAGAAGTCGTTCATCCGCAGCGAGACCAGGCCCCGGGCCAACGGTTCGCAGTGGTGGTTGGCGCCCTGTTCCCGGGTGAACGGGACCAGCACCTTCTCGCCGGGCAACGCGTCGAACAACTCCCGTGGCTGACCGGGGAAGAACTTGTCGTCCTGCGGGTCGGTGATCAGTAGCGGGGTGACGATCCGGTCGACCACGTCGTGCAGGTGGTACCGGCCGACCGCGGTGAATAGTGCGAACGGGCTGGAGATGCCGTACGGGCGGGCCCGGAAGGCGAAGGATCGGGCCGCCTCCGGGGTGGCGAATCCCTGGGCCATGATCGCGTCGAACCGTTGCCCGTCGCCGGCCTCCAGCAGGCCCAGCATGGGCGCCGGCAAGTGGGCGCGCCAGGTCCGGCCGACGTCCATCACCCCCGAGTCCACACAGGCGGCGACGAATCGGTGCTCGAATGCCAGCGCGCGCGGCAGCCAGTAGCCGGCCTGGCTGATGCCGTAGGCCAGCAGCGCGTCGGCGTCCACGTCGGGCCGGGCGACCAGGGTGTCCACGACGGGGGTGAGCACGGCCTCCCAGTCCGGCCGGAACGGCACGTCCCGCTCGAACAGCATGCTCTGCTGGCCCGGTCCGTCGAACACGAACGCGTTCCAGCCGCGGTCCAGCGCGCCCTTGATCACGGTGGCCCACAGTCCGGCGACGGAGCCGTCGCTGCCGTTGCTGACCACCACGGTCGGCCGGGGCGTGCCCGAGGCGTCCGGCCGCAGCAGGTAGCCGGGCATCGAATCACCCTCGTAGGGCACCGCCACGGCCAGGTGCCGCCCCCCGGACGCGCCGACGAACCGGTCCCAGCACTCCCGGTGCCGGCGGAACGCGGGCAGTAGGACGGACTGGTCGGCCATTCCGTCGACGAACGCCAGCGCCTGGTCGTAGGCCTCCGATGCGCCGAGGAACAGTGCCGCGGCGGTGTCCCGGCGATCCGCGGCGGCGGCCGCGGTGGCCTGCGCGACCAGGGCGTCGGCGAGGTCGTGCCAGGCCCGGAACCAGCTCTCCGGGTCGCCGTTGTCGATCCGGCGGTAGGTGACGAGCACCTGGCCGACGTCGAGCATGCCCTGGGCGGCGTGGCCGAGGGCGGTGCGGGCGGCGAAGTCGAAGTCGTCGTCGGCGAAGTAGCGGCCGGCGGCATCGGCCGGCAGCGAGTCCGGCAGCCCGGCGGTGCGGTGCGGTGCGGTGGTCGTCATGCGGTCGATCCTGCGACCCGCCGGCGCCGGGGCGACTGGTCGGAATGACCAGGTTCGCCCCAGGTGCGAGGCTGGCGGCGTGTCCATCGACGAGATCACCGCATTCATCGAATCGCTCGGCGCAGTGCTGACCCTGCGACCGGCGCCCGGCGACGGCACCCCGGAGATCGCGTGGGGCGACCGGTTCTTCTACTACGCGCCCGACGGGGTGGTGCCGCCCGGGCAACCGTTCGCCACCGTCGTCACCAAGGACTATCCCGGTGAGCCGTCCTCGGGACTGGACCGACCTGACGCGTTCCGGTTGAACGTGCACGCCGGCCGGGAGGTGTTCCGGGGGAGGACCGGTCACGACCCGCGCGACGCACCGCCGCCGGCCGATCCGGCGGCCCGGGACACCGTCATCGTCCACCCGGTGTACGGGCGGCTCGGCCGGCTGGCCGTGGTCGATCCGGGCCCGGGCACCGCGGCCGACGTGCGCGACCTGCTGACCGGTGCGCACGCCGCGGCCCGGGCCCGGCACGGGCGCCGGCACCCGTCCTGACCTATCTGTGCCCGGCGCGGACCAGCGCCACCAGTTCGTGCCGGTTGGCGGTGTCGGTCTTGGCGTACGCGTTGGACAGGTGGAAGGCGACCGTGCCGCGGCTCAGGTACAGCTCCCGGGCGATCTGGGCGTAGCTCAGGCCCTCCGTCATCAACGCCACCACGTCGCGTTCCCGGTCGGACAGCACGGCCAGTGGATCGTCGGCCGACCGGGCGGGCGCCCGCGCGGCGTCCAGGGCGTCGACGACGGCCGCCAGCTGCTCCTGGTGGACGGGCAGCCCGGTCAGGTTTTCGTCGGCGGCCCGGCGCAGCTCCCGGCGGGCGGTGTCCCGGTCGCCGCCGGCGAGGGCGATCTGCCCGCGGACCCACCGCACCCCGGCCGGCCGCCAGGCCAGTTCGACCGGTCCGCGCTCGAGCCGGTCGGCCGCGGCGGCGGCCAGGTCGACCTCGCCGCACCAGGCGGCGGACAGCCCGAGGTGCAGCTCCCACAGCGGCGACACCGGCCCGTCGAGTTCGACGAGCCGATTGCCCAGCGCCCGGCGCAGCCCGGGCAGCAGGGTGCGCTGCCGCTCGGCGGACCCGTCGAGCAGTTCGATGACGACCCCGACCACCCCGGCCACGTGCAGGGCGGCCGGCATGGACGCCGTCCGGATGTCGACCAAGGCGTCGATCAGCTGCCGCCGGGCCTGGTCGGTGCCGCCCCCGGCGATCGCCCGCAGCGGCGCGACCGCCTGCACGAACGGCCGGGGGATGGCGCGCCGGGAATCGGCCGCCAGCCCGATCGGGATCCGCGCCCGGTCCGGGCTCCCGTGCAGCCACAGGCCGTACCCGAGGATGGCGTGGAACATGCCGTCGCCGATGTCGGCGATCCCGTCCCGGACCCGGCCGGTGAATTCGCTCAGGTCGGCGATGCCCTCGTCCAGGCGTCCGGCGAGCACGAACACGGTGCCGCGCCAGGCCAGCGAGTAGCTGTCCACCGACGGCGGGCCGTCGGGGGTCGCCGGGCCCGTCGGGGAGTCGGCGAGCATGCCCCAGCGTTGCCACTGGCCGGGGGTGCGCATCCGTAGCTGCCCGCGGGCGAACCGGAGGTAGCCGGCCATCGCCGGATCCGGATCCGGTTCCTCGGTGGCCGCGTCGAGCAGCTCGGCGACCCGCGCGGTGGGCCCGCCGGTGGCCACCAGGGCCCAGCCCAGCATGACCCGCAGCCGGTACCGGGTCCGCGGGTCGGTGGCGGCCAGTTCGGCACCGGTCGGCGCCGCGAACGTCTCGGCGGCCTGGGCCAGGCGTTGCCTGGTCATCAGGGTCGCTCCCAGGACGAGGGCCCGCCGGGCGGCGTCCGACGCCCAGGCGACCTCGCCGGCCTGATCGTCCACCGCCGTCAGGTCGCGGGCCAGCACGCTCTCGAACAGCCCGTCCAGCCAGCGCCGCTCCCGCTCGTCCCGAGGTCGGGTGACGCCGCTGGACCAGCGCAGGAAGGCGGCGGCCTGCCGGTGGTCGCCGGCGTCGTGGGCGCGCGCGGCCTGCCGGACGAGTTCGCCGGCCAGGTCGTCGTCGTACCGGTCGACCCCGGCGACCCGGTGCCGCAGCGCCTCGATCGGCGAGCGGACCAGTTCGGCGGCGGCCAGGTGCAGCGCGCGGCGCTCGGCGAGCGGCGTCTGCTGCACGATCGCCGCGCCGATCACCGCGTGGCGGACCCGGATCTCGGTGCCCGAACCGCTCGAGCGGGTCTCGACCAGCGCGGCGTCGTCCAGCACCCGCAGGGCCGGTTCCGGGTCGACCGGGCCGGCCAGCTCGGTCGCGTCGGTCAGCGGTGACCACGACGGTCCCAGCACGGCGATGGCCCGGACCAGGGCCACGCTGTCCGGCGCGAGGTCGTGAAGCCGGTCGGTGACGGCCCGGACCAGGTCGATCGGGGCCGGCAGCGGGTCCATCCGGGCCAGTTCGGACGCCGTGTACTCGGTCACCAGGCCGCGCAGGTGCAGCGGGTTGCCGGAGGTGTGCCGCCACAGGCGCTCGACCAGCGGGGGGTCGGCGTCGGGCCGGACCCGGTGGACCAGGGTGGCGGCGTCGGCCTCGGACAGGCCGGTCAGCTCAATGGTCCGGGTCCGCGCCCCGCTTCCGAGGAGCTCCGCCGCCGGATCCGGGTCGGGACGCGCCGGCGAGGTGGCGGTGGGCCGGGTGGTGGCGGGCTGGGTGGTGGCGACGACCAGGAGCCGGTCGGCGTCGGCCCGGCGCACCACCCAGCCGATGGCCTGCACCGACTCGGGGTCGATGCCGGGCAGGTCGTCCAGCGCGAGCAGCACCGGGCCGGTGGGCGGCAGCCCGTCGAGCATCGTCCGGAGCCGTTGGGCCGCCTGGAAGGGGTCGGGCGGGGTGCCCGGATCGGCCGCGGTCCAGTCGCTCAGCACGGCCAGCGGCCGGCCGCGCGCCGCGGATCCGTCCGCCGTCAGAGCGGTGAAACCGGTTACTCGCAAACGTATTTCATCGAGAAGGGTGCTCTTGCCGGAGCCGGCTTCGCCGGTGATCAGCAGGACGGCCGGACGCCCAGCCCGGGCCGACTCGACGGCCGTGTCGACGACGCCGAGCTGCTCGGCGGTCCACAGGGCGGCGTTGTCGTCGATGGTCGAAAAGTCTACGGTCCGACGGTTCTCGACTCCCGACTGGTCGCTCTTAAGTCAACCTTCGGCGGGTCTTCAGTGGTGGGTCCGATTCTTTGTTCAGCGGCCGATCAGGCCAGAACACAGGATCTCAGGAGGACATCATGACCACCACCCGGACCGGCACCAACGGACTTGCCCGCACCCTGGCCCGCCGCCTCGCCGGCCTGATCGTGGCCACCGCCGCATTGTTCATCGGGTTCGCGGTCGCCGGCTCGGTCGGCGCCGCGAACGCCGACACCGTCACCGGCGACGCCTACTTCACCACCACCGTCGAGTGCGGCGGCGACTCGCTGATCTTCACCACCAACTCCGACGCCGACTACGGCAGCTACGCCAAGATCTGGGTCTGGGACAACTACACCCAGCAGTGGGTCACCGACGGCACCTGGGTCGAGGCCGACTACTACGCCTCGTACAACATCGCCGACCTGACCTTCGACCCCGGCTACTACATGGTCTACGTGCAGTACGCCCAGTGGAACGGCTACGACTTCGACTTCAGCGGCGAGTACGTCGACACCTACGAGCAGTACTACAGCTACAGCGACCACGAGGCCGAGTCGTTCTGCTACATGGGCAACGACCTGAGCTGACCCACCGGGGCCCACCCCTCGTGTTGATCATGGGGCTCGGCCCGCGACACACCGGCGGTTTGCGCGACACGCCGGTGCGAGCGGAGCAGAGCCCCATGATCAACTCCGGATAGGGCTACTGCACCTCGGCGTCGGGCGGGGCGATCCGGTGGGTGAGGTCGCGATCGACCGAGGCCACCCCGGGGACGGCGGCCAGGGCCTTCTCGTCGGCGGGGTCGACCGACCCGGTGATGAAGCCGACGCGCTCCAGCACCCGATCCACCCGCATCCCGGTCGCCTCCAGGGAGCGGGCGACCGTGCCGATCGACGTCATGTGCGAATCGTCCACGGTGATGGTCACCTGCGTCATGAAGCCACTGTAGGACGCCCCCCGACCGGCCCGGAATGCCCGTCGTCGGAGCGACTACTGCGGCGCCAGGGCCAGCCCGCCGCCGACGTCCACCGACGGCTGCAGCAACCGCTCCGAGTCCTGGGCCAGGGTGGCCCACAGCTCGCGGCCCCGGTATCCGGTCAGTTCCGCCCACAGCGCGGCGATCCCGGCCACGTGCGGGGTGGCCATGCTGGTGCCACTGATCGTCTTGTACCGGGTGGGCATCGGCCAGGACGAGTACACCTGGAAGCCGGGGGCGGCGATGTCCACCTGACCGCCGCGGGTGTCGGCCAGGGTGCGCGCGGAGAAGAACGCCATGTCCAGCTTCTGGTCCAGCGCGCCGACGGCCATGATGAACGGGCTGTTGGCCGGGGCGCCGACGAAGCCGTAGTTGCCGACCCGGCGGTCGGCGTTGTTGCCGGCCGCGGCGACGATCAGCGTGCCCGCGTCCAGCGCCCGCTTGCCGACCACCGTGTACGGCGGGTGCACCTGGGCCACGTCCGCGCCCAGCGACATTGAGATCACCTGGCACTCGTTCTCGATCGCCCAGTTGATGCCCGCGATGATCTGGCCGTCTGATCCGGACCCGCTGTCGCCCAACACCTTTCCTGCGTAGATCGAGGCGCCGTAGGCGACCCCGTAGCGCGGGCCGGTGGCCGGCGCCTTCGACCCGCAGGAGGTGCCGATGCAGTGGGTGCCGTGGCCGTGGCCGTCCTGCACGGTCTCGCCGGAGACGAAGGACGCGGTGGTGACCGAGCGGCCGGCGAAGTCCGGATGGTTGACGTCGAACCCGGTGTCCAGCACGGCGACCTTGATGCCGGCGCCGGACTGCGGCGACGTGGACACCCCGGTGGCCTGCAGGCCCCAGGTGAACTGGGCGTTGTCGGCGAACGGCGGTTGCGGGAACGCCGCCGGGCCGACCGCCCCGCCGGCCCGGTCGGCGGCCCCCAGCCGTCCGGCCAGGTCGTTCACGCCGTCCCGGTACCCCTGGACGTAGTCCGAGCCGCCCAGCACGTGATGGATCAGTTCGGGCGAGACGGAGATGATGGCGTCGTCGTCGGCCTCCGCGGTGCGCAGCGCCCCCAACTGGGTGGGTTCGGCCGACACCACGGCCACCCCAAGCCTGTCGAACCACACCGCGTCGGATCCCTCGACCTGCGCGAAATCGACGGCCTGGGCGGTGAAGTCGCGGGAGTCGGCGACGGTGCGCAGGCCGGCCGTGCGAGCCAACGCCAACTTGGCGTCGGCGCCGCCGGCGAACACCACGATGAACCGACCGGTGGTCGGCACCGGCAGGCCGCGGTAGGGCACCGTCGTCGGGTCCACGGTCGGATCGAGGTCGGGGATCGGGGGGATGCCTGGTTCCATGCTGTCGCCGCCTTCTGGTCGGTGGATCACGGTCGTGCCTTCTCGGAGGCGCCGCGGGGGCGAAAGAGACGTTCGGGTCCGAATCTCACGGCTGGACCAGTACCTTGATCGCCCGGCGCTCGTCCATGGCCCGGTACCCCTCGGCGATGTCGTCCAGCGGCACCGTCATGGTGAAGATCGGTCCGGGGTCGAGGGTGCCGGCCAGCACCTCGGGCAGCAACTCCGGGAGGTAGGTGCGGGCCGGGGCGACGCCGCCGCGGACGGAGACGTTGCGGTTGAACAACTTCCAGATCGGCAGGCCGTTCTTCACGTCGTGGGGCACGCCCACCCAACCGACCGTGCCGCCGGGCCGGACCAGGTCCAGGGCGGTGTCCCAGGACGCGGCGGTGCCGACGCACTCGCAGGCGCCGTCGGCGCCCAGCCCGCCGGTCAGCTCCCGGACGGCCTCGACCGCCTGCTGGCCGCGGGCCGCGACCACGTCGGTGGCGCCGAACTTGACGCCGAGTTCGGCCCGGTCGGCGTGGGTGGAGAGCAGGACGACCCGGTCGGCGCCGAGCCGGGAGGCGGCGAGCACGGCGCACAGGCCCACCGCGCCGTCGCCGATCACCGCGATGGTCGCGCCGGGTCCGGTGCCGGCCGACCGGGCGGCGTGATGCCCGGTGCCCATCACGTCGGACAGGGCCAGCAGGGCGGGAATGCGGGGGTCGTCGGCCTCCGCCGGGGCGGCGAGCAGGGTGCCGTCGGCCAGCGGCACCCGGGCGTACTGCCCCTGGCCGCCGTCCACCAGGTTGCCCTCGTCGTCGAGGACGCCCCAGTTGCCCCCGCGTACGCAGGACGTCGGCCAGCCGGACCGGCACGGCGCGCAGACGCCACAGGAGATGACGAACGGGGCGATGACCAGCTCACCGGGCTTGACCGTGCCGACCTCGGTCCCGACCTGCTCGACCACCCCGACGAACTCGTGCCCGATCCGCCCGGTGCGCTTCGTGGCGCCCCGGTAATGCCACAGGTCCGAGCCGCAGATGCAACTGGCGGTGATCCGGACCAGGGCGTCGGTCGGGGTCAGGATGGTCGGCTCGGGGGCGTCCTCGACGCGGATGTCGCCGGGCCCGTGCAGAACGGCTGCCTTCATGCCGCCCATCATGCGCGGCCGGTCCGACAGTCGCCCGGGCCGGGGCCGGACCCTCGGAGCCGGGCATGGCGGCGCGGAAGATCCGGTCGCGTGGGGCGACCGGGTCTTCCCCGCGGAGCAGGCGCGCGGCACCCGCGCGGATCAACGCCTCGCGAATGTGACGGGTGGGACCGCAGTTGCCGATTTCGGCCGCGCCGGCGAAGTTGATCCGCGCGGGTGGGTGGCGCGCGGGGGGGTGGGTCAGGCCTGGGACTCGGTGAACACCTCGGTGAGCAGCCAGACCGTGGTGTCCGGCGGCAGGGTGCCGTCGCCGGGCAGCTCGACGGAGCTCATCAGCAGCTCGCCCTCGGGCATCGGCACCGACCCGGTGCCGGTGTTGGCCGCGATGGTCAGCTCGCCGTTGACGAACCGCAGCACCCCGTCCTCGGCCGGCGCCCACTGCACCGACCCGACCGCCAGCGCGAACGCCCGCCGGAAGGCCAGCGCGGTGCGGTACATCTCCAGGGTCGAACCATCGACCTCCAGCTGCCGGTCCCGGGCCAGCTCCGCGTAGACCGGGGGCTGCGGCAGCCACGTCGCGCCGCCCGGACCGAAGCCCAGGCCCGGCTCGTCGGCCTCCCACGGCAGCGGCACCCGGCAGCCGTCCCGACCGGCCTCGGTGTACTGCGACCGCCACCAGGTCGGATCCTGCCGCAGGTCGTCGTCCAGCGACGTGTGGTCGGGCAGGCCCAGTTCCTCGCCCTGGTACATGTACGCCGAGCCGGGCAGGGCCAGCATCAGCAGGGTCGCGGCCCGGGCCCGGCGCAGGCCGAGCACGTGGTCGGGCTGCACGTCATTGGCGCGGATGCCGTTGGGCCGGGGACCGGCCGGCAGGCCCATCCGGGACACGTGCCGCACCACGTCGTGGTTGGACAGCACCCAGGTGGTCGGCGCGCCGACCTCGTCGTTGGCGGCAACGGACTTGTCGATCACCGACCGCAGATGGTCGGCGTCCCACTCGCTCTCCAGGTAGTCGAAGTTGAACGCCTGGTGCATCTCGTCCGGCCGCACGTAGCGGGCCAGCCGCTGCAGCGACGGCACCCACGCCTCGGCGCACAGGATGCGGTCGGGGGAGTAGGTGTCCAGCAGGGCCCGCCACGACCGGTACACCTCGTGCACCCGGTCCTGGTCCCACATCGGGCCGGTGTGGAAGTAGCCCTCGCTGTCGTCGACGTCCTCGGACGAACGCTGGTCGGGCAGGCCGGGGGCCTTGATCAGCGAGTGGGCCACGTCCACCCGGAACCCGTCGACGCCGCGGTCCAGCCAGAACCGCAGCACGTCCAGGAACTCGTCCCGGACCTCCGGGTTCTCCCAGTTCCAGTCCGGCTGCTTGGTGTCGAACAGGTGCAGGTACCACTGGCCGGGGGTGCCGTCCGGGTTGGTGGTCCGGGTCCAGGCCGGCCCGCGGAAGCAGGACTCCCAGTTGTTCGGCGGCAGCTCGCCGTTCTCGCCGCGGCCGTCGCGGAACACGTACCGCTCCCGCTCCGGCGAGCCGGGGGCGGCGGCCAGGGCCTGCCGGAACCACACGTGCTCGTCGGAGGAGTGGTTGGGCACCAGGTCGACGATCACCTTCAGGCCCAGGCCGTGGGCCCGGTCCAGCATCGCGTCGAAGTCGGCCAGGGTGCCGAAAACCGGGTCGACATCACGGTAGTCGGCGACGTCGTAGCCGGCGTCGGCCTGCGGGGACTTGTAGAACGGGGACAGCCAGATCGCGTCGACCCCGAGCTCGGCCAGGGCCGGCAGCCGGCGGGTGATGCCGGGCAGGTCCCCGATGCCGTCGCCGTTGGAATCGGCGAACGAGCGGGGATAGATCTGGTAGACGACGGCGGTGCGCCGCCAGTCCGGACCGGCCGTCTGCAGGTCGGCGGTCAATTCGCTGAAGGTCACGGTGGTTTCCTCGATCGTCATCGACGGCACCTCTCTGCGGCTGGGTGGGTGGGTGGGTTCCAGGGCTGGACGCCGGCCCGGCAGACAGGTTGATCGATTCAGAACACTGTGGTGGGGATCACGAAGGGGTGGCCGAACCGGCGTACTCACGCAGGAATCCGGCCAGCACGACGGCCATGTTCTCGATCTCCGACGGGTCGACGCTCTCGTTCGGCGCGTGGATCTGGCAGGACGGCTCGCTGACGCCCAGCAGCATGATCTCGGCGCCCGGGAAGGTCTGCGCGAACACCGTGCAGAGCGGGATCGAGCCGCCCTGACCCTGGGTCTCCAGGTCCCGGCCGTAGGCGGTGCGCATCGCTCGGCGCATCGCCTCGAAGCCGGGCCCGCCGAGGGTGCCGGCGAACGGCGCTCCGATACCGCCCCGCTCGAACGTCACCCTGGCGTGCCAGGGCGTGCGGGCCCGCAGGTGCGCGATCAGCTTGTCGCGGGCGTCGGCCGGCTCGGTGCCGGGCGGCACCCGCAGGTTCAGCCGGGCCCGCGCCGTTGGTTGGATCGCCGCCGACGAGCCGACCACCGGCGGGCAGTCGATGCCCAGGATGGTGACGGTCGGCCGGGCCCACAGCAGGTCGGCGACGCTGCCGTCGCCGAGCAGATCGACCCCGTCCAGCACCTGCGCGTCCGCCCGGAACGTCTCGGCCGGGTACTGGGCGCCGTCCCACACACCGGAGGTGTCCAGCCCGTCGATGGTGGTGTTGCCGGCGTCGTCGCGCAGCGTCCCGAGCATCTTGACCAGGGCGGCCGGCGCGTCCGGGGCGGGGCCGCCGAACATGCCGGAATGCAGCACGCTGCGCGAGGTCTCGACGGTAACGACGAGGTCGGCGACGCCGCGCAGCGAGGTGGTCAGGGTGGGCCGGCCGACCGCGACGTTGCCGCTGTCGCAGACCAGGATCGCGTCCGCCCGGAGCAGGTCGGGGTGGCGCGGCACGAAGTCCTCCAGGCCGCCGGTGCCCTGTTCCTCCGACCCCTCGCCGACGATCTTCACCGTCACCGGCAGGTCGTCCCCCAGCGCCCGCAACGCGGTGAGGATGACGGCGATGCTGCCCTTGTCGTCGGCGCTGCCCCGGCCGAACCAGCGGCCGTCCCGCTCGACCAGCTCCCACGGCGAGCTGAGCCAGGCGGCCTCGTCCAGCGGCGGCTGCACGTCGTGATGGAAGTACAGCAACACCGTCGGCGCGCCGGGCGGCCCCGGCCGGACGCCGGTGACGGCCTTGGACCCGTCGGCGGTGACGTGCGCGGCGACATCGGACAGGCCGGCCTCGGTGAACGCCCCGACCAGCCAGTCGACCATGGCGTCGCAGCCGGACTCCGGGAACTGGGCGGCGTCGTGCACGGACCGGAACGTCACCATCTCGGCCAGGTCGGCCTTGGCCCGCGGCATCAGCCCCCGGACCCGCTCGGCGAGCGTCACGAGGCGTCCGCGTCCGGCCGGACGACCACCACCGGGATCTCGGAGTGGGCGAGCAGCGACCGGCTGACCGAGCCGAGCACGATCCCGGCGAACCCGCTGACCCCGCGGGCGCCGACGACCAGTTGGGCGGCGCCCCGGTCGGCGGCGTACTCGCGCAACGCCTCCTGCGGCTTGCCCGGCACCACGGTCGGCACCACCTCGACGCCGGCGTGGCGCTGCCGGCGGTCGGCGAGCGCCGCCGCCAGGTCGGCCGGCTCCCGGTCCTCGTCCGAGCCATGGGCGCAGTGCACGACGTGCAGCGGCACCCGGTGGGCCGCGGCCGCCTCGAAGGCGTACTCGACGGCATCGTCGGACACGGCGGAGCCGTCCGTGCCGACGACGACGGGACCGGTGGCCGGCGCGGCGCCGCGGACGACCGCCACCGGGCCGTGCCCGTGCTCGGCGGTGTGCACCGCGAACGACCCGATCAGCTCCTCGGCGCGGGCCGAATGGCCCTGCGAGGACACGACGGTCAGCAGGGCCTCGGCGCTGGCCGCCAGCAACGCGGTGCCGGCCGACTCGTGCATGATCCGCGGTTCCACGGTCAACCCGGGGTGGGCGTCCTGGACCTGCTTGACGACCGCGTCGACGAGTTCGGCCGCGGCGATCTGCGCCTCCTCGTAGGCCATCGACCCGGGCAGGGCGGCGTCCTTGGAGCCGTAGGCGTACAGCTCGAACGAGTACAGGACGACCAGCTTGGCCCGGCGGGCGTGCGCCTCGCCGGCCGCCCAGACGGCCGCCGCCGTCGAGGTCTCCGAGCCGTCGACGCCGACGACGACCTCCTGCTTGCGTGTCACTGATCGCTCCCTCGCCCGGCCCCGAGCGGCCGGTGCCGGGGGTTCCGGCGCCGACCCTACCGACCGGCGGCGGCGCGGTCAGGACCGAGCGGTCAGGACTGCGGGCAGGTGCCCTGGTCGGTCACCGGCACCTCGCAGAACGATCCGCTCCACACCGCCCGGGATCCGGCCTCGCCGACCCGGACCACCTGCACCGTCGCCGCGCCGGCCGCCAGCACGGCCAGTACCGCGATCACCACCCCGACCCACGGCGCGGGCGGCCGCTTGGTGCTCTTGACGACCGCGGTCGGCAGGCCCCAGGCGATCAGCGCGACGACGAACAGGCCGATGGCGAACCAGAGCATGGTGTCGCCCAGCCGGACGTGTTCCTCGATCAGCGGCGACGGCGGGACCCGCGCTTCCAGCCACTCGCCGGCGTTGGTGGTGATCGGCACCGCGACCAGCGCGGCGAGCGCCACCAGCGGGGTGATGACGCCCAGCCGGCGCCGGGCCGCCGGCCACACCGCGGCCAGCACGGTGAGCAGGGCGGCGAGCGGGATCAGCACGATCACCGCGTGCACCAGCAGGATGTGCGCGGGCAGGCCGCTGACCTCGTTGATCATGGCAAGGATCATCTCCCGTTCAGCTGTGCCGGCCATAGGGAACACGAGCGCCGGCCCGGATCGGTTCGGTCCGGGGTCTGGAGCGGTCGGAGCGCCGCTTGGGCGATCCGGGCGCCGGTGCGGCGATCCGAGCGCCGCTGGGGCCATCCGAGCGCCGCTGCAGCGATCCCAGCGCCGCGTGGGCGATCCGAGCGCCACATCGAAGTGGCGTGGGGTTCGCCCGAGCGGCGCTGGGATGTGTTTGGCGGTCGGAGGGTCGCAGCCGCTCCCGCGATCCGAGCGCCGCTGCAGCGATCCGAGCGCCACATCGAAGTGGCGCTGGGTTCGCCCGGGCGACGCTGGGATGCGAGCGCGCCGTCAGACCCGACGGTCAGGCGACCGAGTAGCCGACCGCCGGGCGGGTACCCTTCCCACCGACGGAAGGGCCCACCTAGGAGTAGGGACAGGCCAGAGATGAAGAAGATGTACGTCTTCGGCGCCGGGGTCGCCCTCGGCGTGGCCGCGACCCGCCGCACCCGCCGGGCCAAGGAGGCCGCCGCGGCGGCGATGAAGGCCAAGCTCACCCCGTCCGCGATCGCCGCGGACATCGCCGACGCCATCGCCGAACTCGGCAACGCGGTCGGCGCGTTCGCCTCCGACGTCCGGCAGGGCGCGGTCAACCGGCGGGCCAGCTACCGGCCGCTGGTGGACAACGCGTCCGGGGCGGTGGTCATGGTGCCGCCCGAGGCGCTCGGGCCGGCCCCGGAACCCATCGAGCCGCGCATCCCCGGTGGCCTGCCGCCCAGCCGGCCGCGCCCGGAGCGGGTCAGCGCCCGGCAGGTCCGGCACAGCGCCTGAGCCTGATATCAACAGCATTTCGAGCGAGGAACCCAGCAGAGTGCAGACCCACGAGATCCGGCGCCGCTTCCTGGACCACTTCGAGCGGGCCGGCCACACCGTCGTGCCGTCGGCGTCGCTGATCAGCCAGGACGCCACCGTGCTGTTCACCATCGCCGGCATGGCGCCGTTCAAGCCGTACTTCCTGGGCCAGAGCACCCCGCCGTTCCCGCGGGCGACCAGCGTGCAGAAGTGCGTGCGCACCGGCGACATCGACAACGTCGGCGTCACCACCCGGCACAACACGTTCTTCCAGATGGCCGGCAACTTCTCCTTCGGCGACTACTTCAAGGCCGGCGCCATCGAGCACGCCTGGACGCTGCTCACCTCATCGCTGGACGACGGCGGTTATGCGCTCGACAAGGACCGGCTCTGGGTCACCGTCTACGAGTCCGACGACGAGGCCGAACGGCTGTGGCAGGAGATCGCCGGGCTGCCTCCCGAGCGGATCCAGCGCCGCGGGATGGCCGACAACTTCTGGTCGATGGGCGTGCCCGGACCCTGCGGACCGTGCTCGGAGATCTACTACGACCGCGGACCGGACTACGGCATCGAGGGCGGTCCGATCGCCGACGAGGACCGCTACCTCGAGGTGTGGAACCTCGTGTTCATGCAGGACATGCGGGGCGAGTCCACCGGTGGCGGCAAGGGGGACTTCCCGATTCTCGGCCCGCTGCCCCAGCAGAGCATCGACACCGGCCTGGGGGTGGAACGGCTGGCGTTCCTGCTGCAGGGCGTCGACAACGTCTACGAGACCGACCTGCTGCGGCCCATCATCACCACGATGGAGCAGCTGTCCGGCAAGTCATATGGGAACGAGCACGGCGGCGACAATCCCGACGACGTGCGGTTCCGGGTGATCGCCGACCACTCCCGCAGCGGCATGATGCTGATCGGCGACGGGGTCACGCCCGGCAACGAGGGCCGCGGCTACGTGCTGCGCCGGCTGCTGCGCCGCACCATCCGCTCCGCCCGGCTGCTGGGCGTCACCGAACCCGTCATGCCCACCCTGATGGCGGTCGTCCGCGACCTGATGAGCGAGTCGTACCCGGAGCTGGCCACCGACTACGACCGGATCGAGAAGGTCGCCGCGACCGAGGAGAAGGCGTTCCTGCGGACCATCGCGTCCGGATCGAAGCTGTTCGAGGTGGCGGCCGCCGACCTGGCCGCGGAGAAGGCGACCGTGCTGCCCGGCAGCACCGCCTTCACCCTGCACGACACCCAGGGCTTCCCGATCGACCTGACCCTGGAGATGGCCGCCGAGGCCGGCCTCACCGTCGACGTGGCCGAGTTCGAGCGGCTGATGCGGGAGCAGAAGGAGCGGGCCCGGGCGGACGCCAAGGCCCGCAAGGGCGGGTTCGCCGACCTGACCGAGTACCGCCGGCTGCTCGACCAGGGCGCCACCGAGTTCACCGGGTACTCCGAGCTGCAATCCCAGGCGCGGATCCGGGGCCTGCTGCGCGACGGGGCGCCGGTCGAGGCGGCGGTCGAGGGCGACGAGGTCGAGCTGGTGCTTGACCGCACGCCGCTGTACGCGGAGTCCGGCGGCCAGGACTCGGACGCCGGGACCATCGTCGGTGCGAACGGCGCCGCCGAGGTGCTGGACGTGCAGAAGGTCGACCGCAAGCTGTACGTGCACCGCATCCGGATCACCGACGGCGAGTTCACCACGGGCAGCGAGGTGCTGGCCAAGGTCGACCCGGAGTGGCGGATCGGTGCCCGGCAGGCCCATTCCGGCACCCACGTGCTGCACGCCGCGCTGCGGCAGGTGCTCGGACCGGAGGCGCTGCAGTCCGGCTCCTTCAACAAGCCCGGCTACCTGCGGCTGGACTTCGCCTGGGACCAGGCGCTGTCCGCGGCCACCCGCAGCGAGCTGGAGGAGGTCAGCAACCGGGCCGTCCGGCAGGACCTGCCCGTTCGCGTCCGGTACGGGTCCATGCAGGAGGCCCAGGCAATGGGCGCCATCGCGCTGTTCGGCGAGACCTACGACGACACCGTCCGGATCGTCGAGATCGGCGGCCCCTGGTCGGTGGAGCTGTGCGGCGGCACGCACGTCGAGCATTCGTCGCAGATCGGGCCGCTGGCCATCACCGGCGAGTCGTCGGTGGGGTCGGGCCTGCGCCGGGTGGAGGCCGCCGTCGGGATCGAGGCGTTCCACCGGCTGGCCGCCGAGCGGGCGCTGGTCAACCAGCTGGCCAGCACCCTGAAGGTGCAGCCGAGCGAGCTGCCCGGCCGGATCGAGACCCTGCTGGACAAGCTGAAGTCGGCCGAGAAGGAGCTGGCCGGGCTGCGGCAGGCCGCGCTGGGCAACGTGGCCGGCACCCTCGCGGCGGGCGCCATCGACGTCGGGGGAGTGGCCCTGGTCGCCGGGACGGCGCCGGACGGCACCAACCCCGGCGACCTGCGCACCCTGGCCTCGGACGTGCGCGGACGGCTCGGGGACCGGGCCGGCGTGGTCGCGCTGTTCGCGCCGGCCCACGCCTCGGTGCCGTTCACGGTCGCGGTGAACCAGGCCGGCGTCGGCCGCGGGCTCGCCGCCGGCGACCTGGCCAAGTCTGTCCTGCCGGTGATCGAGGGCCGGGGCGGCGGCAAGAAGGACCTCGCCCAGGGCGCGGGCACCCGCCCGGACAAGGTGGCCGAAGCGATCGACGCCCTGCGGGCCGCGGTGTTGACGGTGGTGGGTTGACGGCCGGCTGAACGCAACCGGATCGCGTCGGAAACGTCCTTCTCCTCGGCATGCCCTGCGCCATACGAGAGTGCCGGCAGGCACCCGATCCGGAATCGATACCCACGCATCGACATGACTGACCGAGAAGCCGAGAACCCGTCCGGTGACGCACCCGCGAAAGGCGTGCGTCTGGGAGTCGACGTGGGTACCGTTCGCGTGGGGGTCGCACGCAGCGACCCCGCGGGCATTCTGGCCACCCCGGTGACGACGCTGCAACGGATGTCACCGCGGACGGCGAACGACGGCGCCGATCCGAGTGCGGACCTGGCGGCGCTCCGGGACCTGGTGGTCGAACACGACGTGGTGGAGGTGGTGGTGGGTCTGCCCACCACATTGCGCGGCACGCCGGGAGCGGCGGTGACGGCGGCGCGTGCCTACGGGCAGGCCCTGGCCGCGCTGATCGCACCGGTCCCGGTCGTCTACGAGGACGAGCGGCTGACCACGGTGACCGCCGACCGGCTGCTCACCCAGGCCGGCGTGAAGGGAAAGGCGAAGCGTGCGGTGGTCGACCAGCTCGCCGCGACCCGGATCCTGCAGAACCGGCTCGATCGGCTCGCCCGGGTGAATCATGCCTGACCACCTGATCTTCGGACGGGAGCCGGGCGAGACCGGTGACGTCGACGTGGACGAGCTGAAGGCGGCGCTGGCCGCCCATCCCGATCCCGAACCCCATCCGGACGCCGAACCGGCGGACCGGGAACCCACGCCGGACGACCGCGCCCGCACCGCTCGCCGCCGGCACCGGACCTGGCTCGTCTTCGCCGTCGTGGTGCTGCTGGTGATCGTCGGCGGCCTGGTCGCCGGGTTCGTGGTGTGGAAGTCCGGCACCGAGGAGATCCCCGATTACGCCGGCACCGGGGACACCGAGGTGGTCGTCCGCATCCAGGGTGGTGACGGCATCAACGACATCGCCACCACCCTGTACCAGGCCGGCGTGGTGGCCAGCACCGAGGCGTTCGTGCAGCAGGCCGCCCGGGACGGGGACGTGCAGGCACTCAAACCGGGCTACTACAAGGTCCGGCAGAACGCGTCCGCGCAGGCGACCGCCGACGCGCTGGTGGCCAAGGAGAACCACGTCGGACACCTGCGGCTGATCCCGGGCCGGCAACTGGCCGACGTCACCGCGGTGGCGACCGATCCCACCCAGCCGGCGACCGTCGTCCCCGGCTACATCTCGGACATCGCCACGGCCGCCTGCGTCCCGTTGAACGGGCAACAGAACTGCTTCACCGCCGACGAGCTGTGGCAGGTCGCGCAGACCGCCGACCCGGCCACCCTGGGCGTGGTCGAGTGGGCCGCGGACGGCGTCCGGACCGCCCCCGACCCGCGCAAACGGCTGGAGGGCACGATCCTGCCCGGCGACTTCGACATCCCGCCCGGCTCGACCCCGGAGCAGGCGCTCAAGGCGGTGGTCAGCGCGTCGGCGGCGATGTGGAACGGCACCGACATCATCGCCGACGCCGCCCAGCTGGGGGTCACCCCGTACCAGGCGGCGATCATCGCCTCGATCGTCGAACGCGAGGGCATCACCGCGGACATGCCCAAGGTCGCGCGGGTCGTCTACAACCGGCTGGCCGCCGGGATGAAGCTGGAGATGGACTCGACGGTGAATTACGCGCTCGACCGGGCCTCCATCGCCACCAGCGCCGACGATCGGGCCAACCCGAGCCCGTGGAACACCTACTACGCGCAGGGGCTGCCGCCGACCCCGATCTCCTCGCCGGGGCCGAACGCGATTGCCGCGGCGCTCGACCCGACGGCCGGATCCTGGCTGTTCTTCGTCAAGATCGACAGTTCCGGCTCGTCCTGCTTCTCCATCACCGCCCAGGAGCACGACGCCTGCGTCGCGCAGGCCCGGGCGAACGGGGTGTTCGGGTGACGGTCGGCTGGCGGGCTGCCGTGCTGGGGTCGCCGGTCGCCCATTCGCTCTCTCCGGCGCTGCACCGGGCCGGGTACGCGGCGGCCGGGCTGACCGACTGGCAGTACGAGCCGATCGAGTGCGACGCGGAGGCACTGCCGGACCTGGTGCGGTCGCGCGGGCCGGAGTGGGCCGGCTTCTCGGTGACGATGCCCGGCAAGTCGGCCGCGGCGGCCGTCGCCGATGAGCGGTCGCCGCGGGTGCAGGCGCTCGGGGTGGCCAACACCCTGGTCCGCCGGGACGGCGGCTGGTTCGCCGACAACACCGACGTCGACGGGCTGGTCGGGGCGCTGCGGGCGGCCGGCGCGCCGCCGGTGCGGTCGGCGCTGATCCTGGGCGGCGGCGGCACGGC
>JBDHZW010000051.1:0-24106 GCA_039812105.1 Nakamurella sp. | reverse complement strand
CGGCCCGGCCGCATCGGGCACGGCCGACCCGGCACCCACGGGCCCGGCCATCACGCTGCGGACGGTCTCGCTGGCCCCGGGTGTCTCCGACGAGGCCAGCGGCATCGCCGCCTCGACCACCGCGCCCGACCGCTACTTCCTGGTCGACGACGGCACCGGCACCGGCGACCTGGCCGTGGTCGACGGGGACGGGACCCTGGTGACCCGGGTGGACACGGCGGGGATGTCCGCCGCCAACGCCGAGGCCCTGGCCGGCGGGCCGTGCGGGCCCACCCCCGTTGCGGATCAGGCAAGCGCCGAGAACTGTCTGTACGTCGGCGATATCGGCGACAACAGGGAGCGCCGCGACGACATCGTGATCTACCGGGCGGCCGAACCCGACCTCGCCGGCGACCCGCCGGCGACGATCGACGTGCCGGCCGACGAGTGGCACTACACGTATCCGGACGGCCCGCACAACGCCGAATCGATGCTGGTCGAGCCGGACGGATCGGTGCTCGTGGTCACCAAGCCGAAGAACAACGCGCCGCACCGGATGTACCGGGGGGTCCCGGGCGGCGGCGAATTGGCGTTCGTCCGCGAGTTCACCATCCCGGGCTCGGCCCTGCCGATGCGCACCGTCCTGACCGGCAACGTGGCGACCGATCTGGCCGCCACTCCCGGCCGGATCCTCCTGCTCACCTACGACGACGTGCACGAGTACACCGCTCCCGACCCGGACGCCGACGTGAGCACCTTCACCGATTGGCCGGTCCGCTCCCTGCCGTTCCCGCAGTTGCCGCAGGCCGAAGGCATCGTCGGCGCGGCCGACGGCTGCGGGTACGTGGTGGCGTCGGAGGCCGGCCCGGGTGGTTCGTCCGGCTCGCTCGGCTTCGCGACCTGTGGCTGACCCCGCCGGTCACCGCAGCCGCACGATCAGCGACGGCGTCGCCCAGTCGCCGCTGACGTCGGAGATCACCACGACGTCGTTCAGCCAGGTGACGTACGGCGGCCTAGAGGGCTCGGCGACCGGCAATGGCACCGTGAGCATCCGACGGCCCACCAGATAGGCGGTGACGATCAACGAATAGGTGCCGTCGACCGTGACGGTCAGGGCGAGCCGGTTTCCGGTCGCGTCGAAGACGGCTCCCCCGCACGACTCCGTACCACTGAGCAGCCGGACGCTGGCGTTGTTCTCCACCGAGGAGATCGACGTTGCGCCCAAGCGGCCGTCGGGGGCGCGCGGACAAGCCACCACGTACCGTCCATACGGGTCGACGGCCGACAGATGGATCGAGCCACCTTCCTCCGCGGCCCGCGCGATCCGGGTGGCGTTCGCCGCGCCGTCCGCGAGCCACCACAGGAAGCCTCCTGCGGTCGCGCCGTCGGCCGCGATCGCCACACCGAGGGCGCTGGCCCTGATGGTGGGGTTCGCGGTCGTCATGTCGCCCGGCATCTCGCCGACCTCGAACACCCGCTCCGAGCTGAGGCTGACGCCGAGGATCGGCGCGTCCAGCTGGTCGCTGCGCGGAACCAGCAGGATCCCCGTGCCGCCGACCACCCATTCCGCAGTGGCGAGATCCCAACGCGGCGGCGATCCGGCGGCCAGATCGTCGACCCCGGTCGGGCCGATCACGCGGACCGAGCCGTCCGCGGTGGCGATGACGTAGGGCGTCCGCGAATGCTCGTCGGGCCCGGCGAGCACGAGCAGTGACGTGCCATCATCGGAGAATCTCGCCAGCGACGGCCGGTCGTCGTCGGCCAACGCCGCACAGGTCCCGTCGCCGCCGTCGGTGACCGGCAGGAAGCAGACCCGGCCATCGGTCGGTCGGGCGACCAGATCGCCGGTGGGCGAAACGATTCCGGCCGGTCCCGCCCGTACGTCGGCGGACGTCCATTGACCCGGGACGAGCGCGACGGACCCGCCGGACGGCGCGATCGACGCAGGCGCCGATACCCCGGCCGACACCGACCCGGAACCCGTTGTCGCCGAACCCGCCTCCGCGACCGTACAGGCGACGAGCGTCGGCGCCAGGATCACCAACAGGAACAGCCGCCCGCGGCGGACATCGAACACCATGGGGCGCAATGTAAACCATCACGCCGACCAGGCTCGGAAGTTATCCACATTCGGCCGGACGACGAAATAGTTGTCCACATTTCCGGACTGCCCTTGACTCAGCCTCTGCTGTCTGCCTTCTCGGAGTCGAGCGGGCCGGAGCAGGACACCGGGCAACGACAACGATGTCCGCGAGGCGACCCGAACCGGCTCACCCGGGCGGCACCGGCCGACCCGGAGGGAGCCGGTCCGGCCTTCGTCCTGTTTCGCCGATCTGCTCAGCCGCGCCGGCCTGCGCTGACCACCTCGGCGATCTGCACCGCGTTCAGCGCCGCGCCCTTGCGCAGGTTGTCGTTCGACACGAATAGCACCAGCCCCCGCCCGTCGGGTACCGACGAATCCTGCCGGATCCGGCCGACGAAGGACGGATCGGCGCCCGCCGCCTGCAACGGATTCGGCACGTCGGTCAGCTCGACGCCGGGCGCGCCGGCCAGCAGCTCGGTCGCCTGCGTCACCGAGATCGGCCGGTCGAACTCGGCGTTGATGGACAGCGAGTGCCCGCTGAACACCGGCACCCGCACGCAGGTTCCGGACACCAGAAGGTCCGGGATGTTCAGGATCTTGCGGGACTCGTTGCGCAGCTTCTGTTCCTCGTCGGTCTCCAGGGTGCCGTCGTCGACGATCGACCCGGCCAGCGCGACCACGTTGAACGCGATCGGCCGCACGTACTTCTTCGGCGCCGGGAACTCGACCGCGGACCCGTCATGGGTGAGCGCACCGGGCGCGACCGGGCCGCCGACCACCGCGGTCACCTGGCCCTCCAACTCGGCGACCCCGTCCAGCCCGGACCCGGAGACCGCCTGGTAGGTGGACACGATCAGCCGACGCAGGCCGGCCGCGTCGTGCAGCGGCTTGAGCACCGGCATCGCGGCCATCGTGGTGCAGTTCGGGTTGGCGATGATGACGCCCGGCCCCTTCTCGGCGATCGCGTTCAGCGCCGCATCCGGGTTGACCTCGGACACCACCAGCGGGATCGACGGATCCTTGCGCCAGGCCGACGAGTTGTCGATGACCGTGACGCCGGCCTCGGCGAACCGCGGCGCCTGCGCCCGGGACAGGGTGGCCCCGGCGGAGAACAGCGCGATGTCCAGCCCGGAGGGGTCGGCCTCGGCGGTGTCCTCGACGACGACCTCGCGATCGCCCCAGGTCAGCGTCTTGCCGGCGGACCGGGCCGAGGCGAAGAACCGGATCTGGTCGACCGGGAAGTCCCGTTCGGCCAGGATCCGGCGCATGACGCCGCCGACCTGCCCGGTCGCGCCGACGACCCCTACGTTCAATCCAGCCACGACCGTTACCTCCCGGTTCCCGCGTACACGACCGCTTCCTCGTCGCCGCCGAGCTCGAATGCGTCGTGCAACGCCCGCACCGCGGTGTCCAATTCCACGTCCCGGACCAGCACGGAGATGCGGATCTCGGAGGTGGAGATGATGTCGATGTTCACCCCGGCCTTGGCCAGGGCCTCGCAGAAGGTGGCGGTGACCCCGGGATGCGACCGCATGCCCGCGCCGACCAGCGACACCTTGCCGATGTGGTCGTTGTAGACGATCGACTCGAACTCGATCTCGGGCTTGCGGCCCTCCAGCGCCTCGACCGCCCGGGGGCCGTCGGCCTTGGGCAGGGTGAAGGTGATGTCCGTCTTGCCGTCCACCGCCTTGGAGATGTTCTGCACCACCATGTCGATGTCGATCTCGGCGTCCGCGATGGTGCGGAAGATCTTGGCCGCGACGCCGGGGTGGTCGGCCACCCCGGTGATCGTCACCTTGGCCTCGCCGCGCTCGTGCGCGACGCCGGTGATCAGGGCACTTTCCACGGGTATGTCCTCCATGCTGCCTTGCACGAGCGTGCCGTTGCGGTCGTTGTACGAGGAGCGCACGCGCACCGGCACGCCGTAGCGGCGGGCGTACTCGACGCAGCGCAGCATCAGCACCTTGGCGCCGGACGCCGCCATCTCCAGCATCTCCTCGTAGGTGATGGTGTCCAGCTTGGCCGCGTTGGGCACGATCCGCGGGTCGGCGCTGAACACGCCGTCGACGTCGGTGTAGATCTCGCAGACGTCGGCGTTCAGCGCGGCGGCCAGCGCGACGGCGGTGGTGTCCGAGCCGCCGCGGCCCAGCGTGGTGATGTCCTTGGTGTCCTGGCTGACCCCCTGGAAGCCGGCGACCAGGGCGATGTTGCCGTCGTCCAGCGCGGACCGGATCCGGCCGGGGGTCACGTCGATGATCCGGGCCCGGCCGTGCGTCGAGTCGGTAATCACGCCGGCCTGCGACCCGGTGAACGAGCGGGCCTCGGCGCCGAGCGCGGAGATGGCCATCGCGACCAGCGCGTTCGAGATCCGCTCCCCGGAGGTGAGCAGCATGTCCAACTCGCGGGGCGGCGGCGACGGCGACACCTGCTGGGCCAGGTCCATCAGCTCGTCGGTGGTGTCGCCCATGGCCGACACGACGACGACCACGTCGTGACCGCCCTTGCGGGTCGCCACGATCCGCTCAGCCACCCGCTTGATCCGCTCCGCCGTCCCGACCGACGAACCGCCGTACTTCTGGACGACGAGGCCCACTGCCCACTCCCACTCTGCCGGCGCACGCGCCCGAGGTCCGGGCCGACCCCGGATTTTACCGGGCGGACACACCCCCTCCCGACGTCAGGACATGGCCACCAGTGCGACGACCGCCACCCCGTTGAACACCACGTGGCCGACCACCGCCGGACCCAGCCGGCCGGTGCGCACGGTGAGCCAGCCGAACACCACTCCGGCCACGAACAGCCCCGGCAGCAGCGCCAGCGCGGACACCCCGTCGTTGATCTCCGACGTGTGCAGCAGGGCGAAGATCAGCGCGGTCGCCGCAATGGCGATCCGGGCCCGGCGACCGGGGTCGGCCAGCGCCGGCCGGGTGCCGGCCCGCCGGAGCAGGCTGGCCAGGGCGCCGCGCAGACCCACCCCGCGGAAGAAGATCTCCTCGATGACCGGCCCGATGAGGCCGATGGCGAGCAGGTTGATCACCAGGAAGGCGCCGGTGCCCACGCCGCCGTCGCCCAGCACGTCCTGCAGGTTGCCCTGCGGTTGCTGGCCGGTCAGCCGGTAACAGATGACGGTCCAGACGCCGATCGCGAACCGCAGCCCCAGGCCGGCGCCGAGGCCGATCGCCAGGTCGATCGGCCGGATCCGCAACGCCAGGTCGGCGACCAGGTTGCCGGTGCCGTGCCGGTGGCAAGCCCAGATCGCGGTGCCCAGCAGCCCGATCCACACCGGCAGGGCGGAAACCTGCAGCGCCGCCGACCCCAACGTCAGCCCGGGAAGGCGGACGGCCGCCGAGATCAGGGTGCCGGCCAGCAGCACCACACCGAGCCCGGCGAACACGTCGACGAACGTCCACGGTGTGGGCTCGAGCCGCCGGCGCGGGGCCGTCGGATCCACCACGGCCAGCGGCTGGGTGGGCGGGTCACTGGGGTCCGGCTGCACCGTCCCATCGTGCCCCGCCCCGGCGGCGGCCTCGGTACTGTCGGAGTATGCCCACCGATCGTCGCCACGCGGGGTGGTATTCCGACGAGGACGATGCCGCGCGGGAGCGATGGTGGAACGGCACCCAGTGGACGACGCACACCCGGCTGACCGGCCTGTCGGCCGACGTCGCCGCGTTGGAGGGCGAATCGCCGCGAGCCTGGTCGACCGCCGGTGACGGCCTGCTGGCAACCGTGGACGAGCCCTACCGGCCGGTGGCGCCCGGGCCGGACCCGTTGGACGTCCCACCCGGCTGGTACCCCGATCCGCAGGGCTACCCGGCGTTGCGCTGGTGGAACGGCTGGGCCTGGACCGCACACACCGGTCCGCTGCCGCCGCCCCCGGTCGTCATGCAACCGGGCAAGTCGGTGGGGGTGGCCCTGGTCCTGACGTTGTTCTTCGGTCCCTTCGGCATGCTCTACTCCACCGTCACCGGCGCGCTGATCATGCTGGCCGTGCTGTTCCTCGGCGGCTTCCTGGTGTTCGGGCTGTTCTGGTTCCTGCTCTGGCCGCTGGCCTGGGCCGGATCGATGGTGTGGGGCGCGCTGGCCGCGGCCAACTCGCCGCCCCGGCCGGTCCCGTACTGGCGGTGAGATCGCTTCCGGTCCTGACCGCGGACTGCTCAGCCTGCTCCGGGTTGTGTTGCGTGGCCACAAGTTTCGCCAAGTCGGCGGACTTCGCGTTCGACCGGCCGGCCGGCCGGCCGTGTGTCCACCTGGCCGCGGACTCCGGCTGCGGCATCCACGACCGGCTGCGCGAGAACGGGTTTCCGGGCTGCGTCGCGTTCGACTGCTTCGGCGCCGGGCAGCGGATCACCCGGTCCACCTTCGGCGGGCGGACCTGGCGGGGCGACCCGGCGCTGGCCCCGGACATCTTCCGCGCCTTCATGACGATGCTCGACCTGCACGAGATCATGTGGCACCTGGCCGCCGCGCTGCGGATGCCCGCCGCGGAACCGCTGCACCAGCCGGTGCGGCGGATGCTCCGCCGGGTGGACGAGTGGGCCGACCTGCCCCCGGGCGACCTGGTCGCGATCGACGTCGCCGCGGAGCTGCGGCCGATCGTCGAACTGCTGGAACGGGTCAGCCTTCGGGTTCGGTCCACCGGGCCGGGCGGGGCCGATCATCACCGGGCCATGCTGCTGGGCGCCGACCTGCGTTCCGTCGATCTGCGCGGGGCGAACCTGCGCGGCGCGACGCTGGTCGGCGCCGATCTGCGCGGGGTCGAGTTGACCCTGGCCGACGTCACCGGCACCGACCTGCGCGGGGCTCGGCTCGACGGAGCGGACCTGTCCGGTGCGCTGTGGGTGCGGCAGGGGCAGCTCGAGGCCGCCCGGGGCGACGGGCGCACCCTGCTTCCCGCGGATCTACGGCGGCCGGCGCATTGGCGCTGACCCCGACCGCCAGCCGGGTGCCGCCCTTCGGCACGCAGGCGCCGCGCCGCAGCGACATTTTGTCTGCCGAACCCGCTGCTGCGCGCCGAGACGGCCGCGCCGCGCCACCACCTGCGCAACTCCCACCGCCCGGCCCGCCCACCCGGATGCGCCCACCGGCGGACCCGGGGTACAGTCCCAGGCGTGGTGCGCACCGCAGCGCCCGGCGCGAAGACGTCCGGCCTGCTCCTTCGCCGCCGCGACGGAGCCTGATT
Organism: Nakamurella sp.; assembly: GCA_039812105.1. Taxonomy (GTDB): domain Bacteria; phylum Actinomycetota; class Actinomycetes; order Mycobacteriales; family Nakamurellaceae; genus Nakamurella. The sequence continues at coordinate 16,862 of JBDHZW010000051.1, read as the reverse complement.
TCCGACTGGCTCCTCCGTCGCGGTGTGTTGTGCTGCCGGTCATCCCCTCGCCCGGGCCTGATCGATCATCGGCACCGGGCTCTCCCCCGCAAAGGACACCGAGACCCATGGGTACCCCCGCCCCGACCCGCCTGCGCACCCCGTCCGGCGACATCCCCGCCGACCAGAAGGCCTACAACCGCCAGCGCCCCAGCCACATGCCGGTCGGCCGTTACACCCCGTTCGCCCCGATCGACCTGCCCGACCGGACCTGGCCGGGCACCGTCATCACCAAGGCCCCGCAGTGGTGCGCGGTCGACCTGCGGGACGGCAACCAGGCCCTGATCGACCCGATGACGCCGGCCCGCAAGCGCCGGATGTTCGACCTGCTGGTCAAGATGGGCTTCAAGGAGATCGAGGTCGGCTTCCCGGCGGCCAGCCAGACCGACTTCGACTTCGTCCGGGAGATCATCGAGCAGGACGCGGTGCCCTCCGACGTGCGCATCCAGGTGCTCACCCAGGCCCGGCCGGAGCTGATCGCCCGCACGTTCGAGGCGGTCGAGGGCGCCCCGTCGGCGCTGGTCCACCTGTACAACTCCACCTCCACCCTGCAGCGGCGGGTCGTGTTCGGGCTGGACCGGGCCGGCATCCGGCGGATCGCCACCGACGGCGCCGAGGAGGTCGCCCGCTGGGCGGAGAAGTACCCGGACACCGACTGGCGGTTCGAGTACTCCCCCGAGTCCTACACCGGCACCGAGCTGGAGTACGCGGTCGAGGTGTGCAACGCGGTCAGCGCGATCTGGCAGCCGACCGAGCAGAACCCGATGGTGGTGAACCTGCCGGCCACGGTGGAGATGGCCACGCCGAACGTGTACGCCGACTCGATCGAGTGGATGAACCGGAACCTGGAGCGGCGCAACGGGATCGTGCTGTCCCTGCACCCGCACAACGACCGCGGCACCGCGGTGGCCGCGGCCGAGCTGGGCTACATGGCCGGCGCCGACCGGATCGAGGGCTGCCTGTTCGGCAACGGCGAGCGGACGGGCAACGTCTGCCTGGTCACCCTGGGCCTGAACCTGTTCAGCCAGGGCATCGACCCGCAGATCGACTTCTCCGACATCGACGAGATCCGGCGCACCGTCGAGTACTGCAACCAGCTGGGCGTACCCGAACGCCACCCGTACGGCGGCGACCTGGTGTATACCGCGTTCTCCGGATCGCACCAGGACGCGATCAAGAAGGGCTTCGACCACCTCAAGCGGGACGCCGAGGCGGCCGGGGTGGACGTCGACGACTACACCTGGCAGGTGCCGTACCTGCCGATCGACCCCAAGGACGTCGGCCGCACCTACGAGGCCGTCATCCGGGTCAACTCGCAGTCCGGCAAGGGCGGCGTCGCCTACATCATGAAGACCGAGCACGGCCTGGACCTGCCGCGCCGGCTGCAGATCGAGTTCTCCCGGGTCGTCCAGGAGCACACCGACAGCGAGGGCGGCGAGGTCGATCCCAAGACGATGTTCGCCTACTTCGCCGAGGAGTACCTGGAGCGGACCACGCCGGTGCAGCTGGTCCGCACCCGCTTCGAGACCCCCGAGGACGCGGTCGGCGAGACGGTCTACGACCGGATCTCGGCGACGGTGGTCTCGAACGGCGAGGAGGTCACCACCGTGGGCTCGGGCAACGGCCCGGTGGCCGCTTTCTGCCAGGCGCTGGGGTCGATCGGGCACGACGTTCGGGTGCTGGACTACGTCGAGCACGCTCTGTCAGCCGGCGGTGACGCCCGGGCCGCGGCCTACCTGGAGTGCGCGATCGACGGGCAGATCGTCTGGGGCGTGGGCATCGATTCGTCGATCACCACGGCCTCGCTGAAGGCCGTGGTGTCGGCGGTGAACCGGTCCTCGGCGGTCGCCGCCCGCGGCACCGACCTGTAGACCCCACCGGCTGTTGATCATGGGCTTGCGGCCCTTCTGACCGAGTCAAAAGGGCCGCAACGCCATGATCAACACGGGATCGGGCGAGCGCAGGCTCAGCGGCTGATCGCCGGCTCCGGCGTCGCCGCCCGATCGGCGGCCGCGGGATGACGGCGGCCGGCCACGGCACTCCAGATGGCGAACGCGATCCCGACCGTGGGGATCAGCACGTCCATGATCAGCAGCAGCCCGGTGTTGTTCACCGCGAAGTCGTGGTTGACGACCATCTGGTAGACGTGGCCGGCGGCGGCCCCGTAGCCGAACACCGCGGAGGCGGCGACCAGCGCCACCTTGGCCCGCAGCTGGGTCGTCCGCCCGTGCAGGATGAACGCCATCACCGCGACGCCCAGGCTGGAGAAGGCCAGCTCCAGCTGGAACGGGCTCTGGGCCCAGCCGATGGTGGAGGCGGCGAAATCGCCGAACACCGAATGCATGACGAAGTTGATGGCCTGGCCGACCCCGATCGCCCAGAAGACGAAGCTGTTGAGGAACTCCTCGGCCGGCCGCACGCCGGTTCCCCGGCCGCGCCGGCGCAGCACTGCGACCAGGCCGACGACGAGCCCGATGACGAAGCAGGTCGTCATGTAGTTGCCGATCAGCGCGGCGATGATGTCCCCGATCATGGTGGATTTCCTTCCGGTCGATGTCCGATGTCGACCACTCTGGTCGCGAACCTCGGGGGAGACATCCGCCATGGTGCGGATATCGGCGCACCCCGCTCAGTGATGTCGCCGCTCCCGCTCACTGATGTCCCCGCTCCCGCTCAGTGGGCGACGGCCACCGCGGCCGGGCCCGGGCGACTCGTTCGCGTAGCTTCAGATCCGACACGAGGGGCGGTGAGCGATGTCGGACGGCGTGCGCCGCGAGGTGACGCTGCGCGAGATCGCGCCGGCCGCGTTCGTCCCCCCGGCGGTGTTCGCCGTCGGCCAGGGCGCGATCGCGCCGGTGATCGTCATCTCGGCGACGGACCTGGGCGCCAGCCCGGCGATGGCCGCGCTGGTGGTGGCGTCGGCGGGGCTCGGGCAGATCGCCGCCGACATCCCGGCCGGTTCGCTGGTCCACCGGTTCGGGGAGCGGCCGACGATGATCGGCGCGGCGCTGCTGACCGTGCTGGCCCTGGTCGGGTGCATCGTCGCCAACCACATCGCGCTGTTCACCGCGGCGATCTTCGTCACCGGCATGTGCACGGCCGTCTGGCTGCTCGCCCGGCAGGCGTATGTCACCGAGGTGGTGCCCTACCGGCTACGAGCCACCGCGATGTCCACCCTCGGCGGGGTGTTCCGGATCGGCCTGTTCATCGGACCGTTCGTCGGCTCGGCGGTGGTGCATTGGGTGGGCGTGTGGGGCGCCTACGCGGTGCACATCCTGGCCGCCCTGATCGCCGCCGGCATCCTGCTGGCCGTCGGCGATCTGAACATCGAGCACGACGCCGCACCGGGTCCGGCCAAGCCGCGCGCGTCGTTCTCCGCGGTGCTGCGCGAGCAGCGGTCGGTGTTCGCCACCCTCGGCGTCGGCGTGGCCACGGTCAGCGCCATCCGGGCCGTCCGCCAGGTCGCCATCCCGTTGTGGGGCCAGGAACTCGGCCTGTCGGCGTCCACGATCTCGCTGATCTTCGGCGTCTCCGGCGGCGTCGACATGCTGCTGTTCTACCCGGCCGGCAAGATCATGGACCGGTTCGGCCGGCTGTGGGTCGTCCTGCCGTCGGTCAGCATCCTGGGCCTGTCGCTCATCCTGTGCCCGCTGGCCACCGGCGCCACCGGGCTGATGGTGATCGGGTTGATCATGGGAGTTGGTAACGGGCTCAGTTCCGGCCTGGTGATGACGCTGGGCGCCGACCTGGCGCCGCCCGGCCAACGGCCGGTGTTCCTGGGCATCTGGCGGGTGTTCTCCGACTCCGGCAACGCCGCCGGCCCGTTCGTCATCTCCGGGGTGACCGCGGTGGCCACGCTGGGCGTCGGGATCGTCGCGATGGGCGTGGTCGGCCTGCTCGGGGCCGGCTGGCTGGCCTTCTGGATCCCGCGGCGGGTGCCGCCGCCCGCGCCTCAGGACAGGGTGGTGGCCGACGGCCGACCGCACTGAGCGCCGGGCGGGGCCAGGAGGGTGGGCCCGTGAGCGCCGGGCCAAGAGGGGCCCCGTGGGAGCCAACCCGGCCCGGTCATCCACCTTGCGCCACCCACCTTGCGCCACCTCGGCGCACCCTGCGCGATCCGGGAGCACTCCGCACCGCGGATCTCACGCGCAGAGTGCGCTCGGCGCGCGCCGAGTGCGCCCGAGTCGCGCAGGGTGCGCCCGGGCCACGGGAGCTGCGTGGCCGCGCCTGCTGCCGCGAGCGCGGTCAGGCGGACCGGCTCGGCTCCCCCGCGGCCAGCACCCGCTCGACCGGAACGGCCGCCCCGGCCTGGGCCCGCCGCAGCGACGGCAGGAAGGCCAGGGCCACCAGCAAAGCGCCGAGGGCGGACCCGGAGGTCACCCAGTAGGCGGTGCGGGCGCCGAACTCGTCGATGATCACCCCGGCCAGCGGCGAGGCCACGGCGATGCCGACGGCGACTCCGGACGTCACCCAGGCCATCGACTCGGTCAGCCGGCCGCCGGGCACGACCCGCTCGATGAACGACATGCCGGAGATCAGCACCGGTGAGCAGGCCAGGCCGGCCACGAACAGGCCGACCGCCACCTGCCACACCTGCGGCAGGAACGGCAGCGGCGCGCTGACCACGGTCAGCACTGCGACGGCGATCATGAACTGGCGCAGCAGGGTCGCCCGCAAGGTCAGCGCGCCGAAGACCAGCCCGGCCAGCAACGACCCGGCCGCGTACAGGGCGAGCACGACCCCGGCCGCCTCGGGCACGCCGGCGGCCTTGGTGAACGCAACGGTGGTGACCTCGAAGGAGCCGAACAGCCCGCCCATCATCACGAACACGGCGGCGATGGCGGCGACCCCGGGCAGCAGGATCGCCGGCTTGCCCTTGGCCGCGGTGTGCCGGCCGGTCGGCGTCGGCTCGGTGGACCGCTGGGCCAGCAGCAGGATCGACCCGACGATCAGCATGACGGTGGCCAGCAGGATCCCGGCGCTCGGATTGATCTGCAGCGCCACGATGGTGGCCAGCGGCGGGCCGATGATGAACACCGCCTCGTCGATCAGCGACTCCCAGGCGAAGGCGGTGCGCAGCAGCGAGGTGCCGTGCAGTTGGACCGACCAGCGCGCCCGCACCAGCGGGCCCATGATCGGTTGGGATGCGCCGGCGACGAAGGCCAGCACGAAGATCGGCCAGGTCAGCGGGGTCCACAGGGCGATCGCGACCATCGCCAGCAGGGTCGGCACGTGCACCAGCAGTTGGATGGGCACCACCCGCGACTGGCCGAACGAGTCGATCAGCCGGCTGACCTGCGGCCCGATGACGGCGTTGGACAGGGCGTAGATCGCCGACACCGCCCCGGCGACGGCGAACGAGCCGCGTTCGGCGGACAGCAGCATGACGGCGCCCAGGCCGATCATCGACATCTGCATGCGGGCCAGGAACCCGGCCGCCGAGAACCGCAGCGCCCCGGGGCGCCGCAGCACCTTCGCGTACGAGCCGAACACGAGAACTACCCCACACCCTGTGCCGGCGACCCGGCAATCTCATTCGTTTCTATACCAACCAGTCGGTACAGCATAGCCGGACCCGACACGGAAGTCGATCCCCCGACCGGCCGCCCTCCCTCGGAGTTGATCATGGCGTTGTAGCCCTTTGCGGCGCTCCAAAAGGGCCACTTGACCATGATGAACAGCAAGTAGGAGGAGGGGGTTCAGTCGAACTCGGTCGGCAGCGCCCGGTCGCGGTGGTGCGCCACGATCCGGCCGAGCTCGTCGGCGTTGATCCGCCCGGCCGACAGCTCGGGCAACTCGTCGAGTCCGAACCAGCCGATCTCCAGCGTCTCCAGCGCCTGCGGCGCTTCGACCTCGCCGGTGGCTTCGCAGAGGAAGAACAGCTTGTAGATCGCGAACGGCAGCTTGGGCCGGTGACCGCGGGCGTCCCGGTCCCAGCAGCCGACCAGCTTGACCGGGCGGGCGCCGTAGCCGGTCTCCTCCCGGATCTCGCGGATGACGGCGGTCGACGGGGTGTCCAGCGGATCGGCCCAGCCGCCGGGCAGCGACCAGCGGCCGTCCGTGCTCTCCCGCATCAGCAGGATCCGCTCCCGGTCGTCGACCAGTGCGCCGCGGACGTCGACCTTCGGCGTCGCGTACCCGCGATCGTCGCCCAGCCGCAGCCGCCAGGAGTCGTCGGATCCGCCCGCCACCGCGACCAGCAGCTCCCGCGCGATCCCGGCGACCTTGTCGTACCGGTCCACGTCGTACTTGTCGTCGGCGTAGTGCAGGCCGCTCTGCGCGATCGCGCCCAACCGGACGGCGGCGCGGCGAACCTGCTCGGCGGGATCCTCGGACACCCGGTTCACGGTAGCGGGGTGCCCGGTCCGTCCGGCGGCACCCAGGAGCCGGTCATCGACCCGTCCGGATCGATCCGCCGCAGCACCGCGTCCATGATCGCCGCCAGCTGGTCCACCTGCCCCGGCGTGAGGGCGTCGATCACCTGCTCGCGCACGGCGGACACGTGACCGGGGGCCGCCGCGACGACCTTGTCGTACCCGGGGTCGGTCAGCACCACCTCGGTGATCCGCCCGTCCCGGGCGCTGGGCCGGCGGTCGACGAATCCCCGCTCGACGAGCCGGCGCACGACGTGCGAGACCCGGGACAGCGACCCGTTGGTCCGCCGGGCCAGCGCGGTCATCGGCAGCGTCCGGTCCGGCGATTCGGACAGCATCGCCAGCACGTAGTACTCGAAGTGGCTCAGGTCGGCGTCCCGGCGCAGCTGCGCCTCGAGCGCGCCGGGCAACAGTTCGACGACGGCGATCAATCGGAGCCAGGCCGTTTGTTCCCGATCGGTCAGCCATGTGGTCATCGGAACAGCGTACGAACAAATACTTGACGCTTCAAGCTTTGCCGACTAGAACTTACTTGAGCGTTCAATCATCCAGGAGGTCATCATGACGCAGATCAGCATCATCGGCACCGGGACCATGGCCCAGGCCATCGCCGGCATCGCCGGACGGGGCGGCAACGACGTGCAGCTGATCGGGCACGCCGAGACGGACAAGCCGATCACCGCGCCGATCGTGGTGCTCGCGGTGCCCTACCCGGCCGTCGCCGACGTCATCGCCACCCGCGGCGCCGAACTGGCCGGCAAGGTCGTCGTAGACATCACCAACCCGCTGAACTTCCAGACCTTCGATTCGCTGACCGTTCCGGCGGACTCCTCGGCGGCGGCGGAGATCGCGGCCGCGCTGCCGGAATCCAGCGTGCTCAAGGCGTTCAACACGACCTTCGGCGCGACGCTGGCCGCCGGGACCGTCGGCCCCCAGCCGACCACCGTGCTGATCGCCGGCGACGACGCCGACGCCAAGGCGCTGCTGGCCGACGTGGTCAAGGGCGGCGGGCTGGACGCGATCGACGCCGGCTCGCTGAGCCGGGCGCGCGAGTTGGAGGCCGTCGGGTTCCTGCAGATCACCCTGGCCGCCGGCGAGAAGGTGGGCTGGGACGGCGGTTTCGCCGTCGTCGCCTGATCAGCCGAGGATCTCGGACAGCAGGTCGGCGACGAACGCCATGCCGTCGGCGTTCGGATGGAACGAGCCGGCCGTCCGCCGGGTCTCGGGGATGAAGTCGAACACCCAGGGCTCGGCGGAGCCCAGACCGTGGCCGGCGCTGCGCTCGGCGACCGGCACCAGTTCCGCCCCCGACCGCTCGGCGGCCACCCGGTACGCACCGACCAACGCGGACTGCAGGGCCCGGAACCGGTCGAGCTCGGTGTCCGTGAACGGCACCGTGGACCGGGCGCCCCGATCGAGCACGGTCAGGTAGTCGACCAGCAGCACCCGGGCCCGCGGTGCCCGGTCCCGCGCCGCGGCCACGATCCGGGCCAGCCCGGCGCCCACCCGATCGACGGAATCCTTCGTTGCCGCAGGGATGTCGCCGCCGTACTGGCGGCCGAGCATGGTCGCCATGGCGCCGCCCGGGTCGTGCCGGGTCCAGGCGATCGACAGCATCGTGCCGATCAACCGCAGATCGTTGCCACCGGTGGTGACCGTCACCAGGTCGGCACCGGCGGGCAGGGCGTCCAGCTGCGGTCCGAACCGCACCCGGGGCGCGATCACCTGCGGGGTGTCCAGCACGTTGGCGATCGTCGCCCCGGACACGGTCAGATCAACCAACTCCACGCCGAGCGCGGCGGCCAGCCGGTGCGGGTAGTTCCGCGCGGAGCGCATCGCCGCCCGGTCGGCGACCGGTTCCAGCGCCGGCCCGGCGGCGAACGAGCTTCCCAACGCGGCGATCAGCATCGGCCGATCCTGGCAGATGGAAGCGGACTACTTCGCTGTGCTATTTCACCGCTGGGAAGAACGTGACCGGCGGCACGACGGTCAGCGGGGTGCTGACGTACTGCGCCCGGATCGCCTCGATGTACCGGCGCGCCCGCGGGGTCAGCCCGCCGGCGTCCTGCATCCGGCCCTTGGTCACCAGGATGCCCAGATCCGCTCCCTTGAAACGGTAGTCGCCGGTGCCGTAGACCCGCAGGAAGAACGCCTCGTCCTCGTGGGTGACGTCGTGCCAGTCGTAGGCACGGCGGTCGAAGCGCAGCGAACCGTCGTCGGACAGCTGGTAGGTGCCGGTGGCCGGCGCCCGTTCGATCCGCTCGACGGCGTCCACCGGCTCCTTCATGATCAGCTGGGCCCAGACGTCGACCGCGGCCAGATCCCGCCAGCGGTCGTTGATCTCCTGCACGTCGACCCGGTAGTCGACATCCATGTACTCCAGCAGATGGAACAGGAACAGCGGAATGTCCGCGTACGCACCGGCGGTGACGTTGGTCATCGAGGACGCCCCGGAGATCCGCGGGTTGAGTTCGCCGAGATACACCTCGTCGGTGTCGATGTCGATCAGCACGTCGACCTCGAAGAAGCCCTTGTAGCCCTCCTCGCCGAGGCGCCCGCCCAGCCGGCGGACCAGTTCCACCGCCTTGGCCCGGTGCTCGTCGGACAGCGCCTCGGGGAACAGGTCGTTCCCGCACCAGCCACCCTGGTACGGCGTGAGTTCCGGATACCCGGTGAGGTCGACCATGAACGGGCCGACCACGGTGCCGTGCCGGGTCAGCACGGCCTCGACGGCGGCCGCCTTGTTGTTGATCCGCTTCATCACCTTGGCCCGCTGGCCGGCGATGTCGTCGGCGTGCTTGTCCCAGTCGTCCTCGGACTTGATGAAGAACGTCGTCTTGCCGGAGTCGCCGTAGGGGGTCTGCACCACCAGGTCGGTGCCCAGGCCGGCCTCGGTCGCCAGCCGGTTGAGCGTCTCGTACGAGTCGACCTCGGCCAGCACGTTGGGCACGCTGGGCGCGCCCGCCTCGTTGCCCAACTCGGTGGTCACGATCTTGGAATCGAGCCGGCGGCGCAGCGCGTCGGCGGGGAGGATCAGCTCGTACCCGAGTTCCTGACAGATCCGCTCGGTCTCGGCGTCGAAGAACACCATGGCGACCCGGGGCCGGCCACCGCGGGCCGCGATCCAGGCCTGCACCTCGGGATCGCGCAGCAGGTAGTTGACGATCGCCTCGCTGCTGTCGAATTCCACGTACGGCTTGTTGGACGGGGTGAAAACCCGGGGATGGCCGCCGTCCCAGGAATCGTAGTAGGTGACGTAATGGAAATTGCGCACCCACCGGTCGATGCCCAGCAGATTGAATGCGGTGGGCCCGAAGAAATAAACCGGGTCGGTGTTCGTGCGAAAGAAGCTCCGAATCTCGGAGATGCCGTCCAGTTGACGCCTGGCGGTCATGTCAAGCCTCCCGGTGGGCGGCCGCGGCGGGCCGGATCAGGTGCGGTCCGGCGTCCTGCGCACCGGCTGTGACCAGGTTATTCGACATTGGCAGCGGCCGCACTGTCCAGTCTGGACAGGTTGGCCGGGCCGACCGCGCCAGATCGTCCAGCAACCCGCCCGACGGCCGCCGGCCGGTGAATTCCCGCGGCCGTCGCTGATATTGTCGTCGGCATGCTCATGGAGGGATTTCCACCGGACCCGGACAATCGGGTCGGATTGGCGAACTGGCAGGAGCCGCCGTACAACCGGTGGTCGTTTTCGCACCTGCGGGAGATCGTGCCGACGCAGCGCATCGCGCGTGGCGACGGTCCCGTCCGGCCGCTGCCGGCCGAGCCCGTTGCGCTGGCCGACACGGCGACGGTGCGCAGCGACGGCACGGTGACCACCGTCGGCACGGTGCTGGACGAGACCTTCACCGACGGCATCGCCGTCGTGCACCGGGGAACCCTGGTGTTCGAGCAGTACCGGGGCGAGACCCGCCGGGACACCACGCATCTGCTGATGTCGGTGACCAAGTCGGTGGTCGGCTGCGTGCTGGGCAATCTGGTCGACCGAGGGCTGCTGGACCCGGACCGGCCCGTCACCGACTACGTGCCCGAGCTGGCCGAAAGCGGCTACCGCGGGGCCGGCGTACGCGACCTGCTCGACATGCGCTCGGGGATCCGGTTCAGCGAGGAGTACACCGATCCGAACGCGGAGGTGCGGATCTTCGAGCAGGCGGCGCTGTGGCGGCCGCCGACCCACGACGCCCCGGCGTCGATCTACCGCTGCCTGCAGACGCTGACCGCCGCCCGTGAGCACGGCGGCCGGTTCGAGTACCGGTCGTGCGAGACCGACGTGCTCGGCTGGGTCGCCGAGCGGGCCGCCGGCACCCGGATGGCCGACCTGATCGGCGAACTGATCTGGCGCCCGCTGGGCGCCGAGTACGACGCCGAGATCACCTGCGACGGCGTCGGTACCGCCGTGCACGACGGCGGTATGTGCGCCACCACCGTCGATCTGGCCCGCTTCGGGGTGATGCTGCTGGGCGGCGGCGAGGTCGCCGGCCGGCCGGTGGTGCCGGCCGGCTGGTTGACCTCGTCGTGGAATCCGGGGCCCGACGTGATCGCCGCCTTCCGCGGGGACGCGCCCGGTGACGCCGTCACCGGCTGGTATCGCAACCAGTTCTGGTTCCTGCCTGGGGCGCATGGATTCGTGTTGCTGTGCCTGGGGATTCACGGTCAGCTGGTCTACGTCAACCCGGCCACCGGGACCGTCGCGGCCAAGACGTCGTCCTGGCCGACCGCCCAGGCGCCGGTCCTGCTCAACGACACGCTGCGGGCAATGGACGCCGTCGCGGGTGTGCTGGCCGGCCGGCCGCTGGACATCCCCCCCGCCCGGCCGGGCCCCCAAGGGGTGGCGGCCGGGCGGTGAGGCGGGACGTCAGTCGGCCAGCGCGACCGGCTTGAACTCGTCCCAGACGTCGCCCGGGCCGGGGTTGTCCGGGTCGCTGGCGCCGCCCAGGTGGTCGACGATGCCCCAGACCGCGTTCAGCGAGGTCTGCACCGCCCCCTCGACCCAGGCGGGGGTCCAGCTCACGCCGTCGCCGGCCAGGAAGATGCCCCGCTGCTGCTCCGGCAGGTCCCGCTGCACGAAGTGCCCGTACATCCGATGGTTGTAGCGGTAGTGCCCGGGCAGCGCGCCCTTGAACGCGCCGAGGAAGTTCTCGTCGGCCTCCCAGCTGACCACGATCGGGTTGCCCCGGATGTGGCTGCGGATGTCGACGCCGGGGTAGATCCGTTCCAGCGCGGCCAGGGCCAGCTCGACCCGACGCTCCGGGGACAGCGGCAGCACCTTCAGGGCGTCGGTCATCCACGAGTAGCTCAGGCAGATGACCGCCGGGCGGTCCGGACCGTTGTCGAAGAAGTAGGTGCCCCGGGTGATCCGGTCGGTCAGCGTCATCGACAACACCGGACGCCCGGTGTCCGGGTCGATGTCGTTCCAGAACGGCCTGTCCACCATGACGAACGACTTGGCCGCCTGCATGTACCGGGTCCGGTCCAGCGCCATCCACAGCTTCTGGTCGAAGATGTCCTCCTGCACGGAGATCGACGTGGTCAGCAGGTGACTCTGGCAGGTGACCAGCACGGCCGCATAGTCGCGGGCGTTGCCCCACTGGTCGACCACGGTGAAGCCGCCGGCGTCGTTGCGCTGGATCCGGGTCGCCCGACCCAGGGTGGCGCCGCCGTTCAGCGAGGCCAGGGTGGTGCCATCGGGCCAGTGCCGGCACGCCGCCGGTCGGCGCCACAGCCGGTGCAGCACGTTCTCCACGCCGCCGACGATGAACCGCTGGTGGTCGTCGAACTCCAGCAGGTTGACCCGCAGGATCTCCAGCATCGAATTGGGGAAGTCGCTGTCCCAGCCGCCGGTGCCGAAGCCGACCTGCCCGAACACCTCGCGGTGCCGGAAGCTCAGGTCACGGAACGCCTTCGACGAGAGGACGAAGTCGTAGAAGGTGCGCTCGTCCCAACCCTCCACGATCGGATCCCACAGCTGCTTGAGCCGCCTGGCGTCCCGGTCCCGGACCGCGCGCTGCAACTCGGAGAAGTCGGCGAGTTCCTCCAGCGCGGAGTGGTAGGCCCGCGCCACCTCGTGGTACAGGGTGGGCAGGTCGTCGGCGGTGCGGGCGAACTCGGTGACGCCCTCCAGGTCGATGACGGTCGACCCGGCGGCCGGCGTCAGCGGGTTGGGGAACGGGCGCGACTCCAGTCCGACCAGGTCGACGTAGTGGTAGAAGCCGCGGGACGAGACCGGGAAGCGCATGCCGCCGAGTTCGGCGATGGTGTCCTGGGTGCCCTCGAAGGTTTGCGACCGCAGGCGGCCGCCGAACTTGCCGGACTCGTACAGCACCGGCCGCAGCCCGAGCTTCATCAGCTCGTGGCCGGCGACGACGCCGGCGGTGCCCGCGCCGATCACCGCGATCGACTCGCCCAGCCGGTCCACCGGGATCGAGCCGAGGCCGGACGGGTGGGTGATCCAGTCGTCGTACGCGAAGGGGAAGTCCGGCCCGAAGGCCGTCACCGGCGGTCTCCCGTTCATGCCGCCGTCATTCCGGAGCGCCTCGCATGCTCGGCCACCCGGATGCGGCGCCGGTTCCTGTGTTCATGATTCGCTCGGCAAGCCTCGCTCATCTTCATCTCCTTACTGTGGCACGCATCGACCGCGTGCGGGTGGGGGTAACGTCAGGACGGTGAAACTCGCACTATGGCAGTGCAGTCCGACCGACGGCCGGATCGAGGCGGCGCTGGACGCGCTGGCCGGGCAGCTGATCGCGGCCGCCGCAGCGGGCGCCCGGATCCTGCTGGTGCCCGAGTTGTACCTGCCCGGGTACAACCGCCCGGACCTGCACGAGAGCCTGGCCCAGCCGCTGGACGGCGAGTGGATCACCCACATCCGGGCGATGGCGCAGCGCGCGTCCTGCGGGGTCTGCCTGGGCTGGGCCGAGCGCGACGGCGACGACGTGTTCAACGTCGCCACCCTGATCGGACCGGACGGCCGGATCCTGTTGCACTACCGCAAGATCCAGCTGTTCGGCGGGTTGGAGGAGCGCAGCTTCCGGCGCGGCACCGCACTGGTCGACCCGATCGAGCTCGACGGCCGGCGGATCGGCCTGCTCATCTGCTACGACATCGAGTTCCCCGGCCACGCCGGGGTTCTCGGACGCACGGGAGTCGATGTCATCCTGGTCCCGACGGCCAACCCGGTCGGCTTCGACCACGTCCCCGGCATCCTGGTGCGGGCCCGGGCGCACGAGAACGACGCCGTGGTGGCCTACGCGAACCTGGTCGGGCCGGAGGGCGACATCACCTTCGGCGGGCAGTCGGTGATCGCCGGTCCGGACGGCCGTCCGCTGGCCGCCGCCGGCGGGCGGGGCGAGGCGCTGCTGGTGGTGGACCTGGCCGCGGCCGACGCCGTTCCGCCGGAGGGGCACAGCAACCGCGGCACCGACTACCGTCCGGCGTCCTGAGGTCGTCGAACCCCGCGGGAACGCCGACATCGGCACTGGCCGTCCTTTCCGGTCTCCGGGCGCAACCTGGTGTCCCCGGTCTATGGTGGTTGACCGAAATACTTCTATAGTCGGCGGCCTTTGGCAAGAGAATCTTTCGTCATCTAGTTTGTTTACGAGATAAACAGCGGTGAACTCGGTCACAATGGGTGTTCCCCGCGCCGATGGGCGGCCATAGTTCTCCCCGTCACCGCCTCGCGTCGATCGAGGCCGGTCGTTCCCACCGTTCGTCTTTCCACCTGCAGGAGGTGACGGCAATGGCTGCCGTCGAACAGCGCCCGCATCCGACCGGGCTGGCGGGACAACTGTTCCGCCGCAAACCCATCGACCACATGCGCGCCGGCGTGCCGCACGGCGCCGAACTGAAGCGAACGATCGGCACGTTCCAGCTGACGATGTTCGGGGTCGGCGCCACGGTGGGCACCGGCATCTTCTTCGTGCTGTCCGAGGCGGTGCCCAAGTCGGGCCCGTCGGTGATCTTCTCGTTCATCATCGCCGGCGTGGCGGCCGGCCTGGCCGCGATCTGCTACGCCGAACTGGCCTCCACCATCCCGGTATCCGGCTCGACGTACTCCTACGCGTACGCCGCCCTCGGCGAGGTCGTCGCGATGGGCGTCGCCGCCTGCCTGCTGCTGGAGTACGGCGTGTCGACGGCGGCGGTCGCGGTCGGCTGGAGCCAGTACCTGAACAAGCTGCTGGACAACCTGTTCGGCTTCCAGATCCCGGAGGCGCTGTCCCACGCGCCGTGGGACGACAACCCGGGCGTGCTCAATCTTCCCGCCGTCGTGCTGGTGGTGTTGTGCGCGCTGCTGCTGATCCGCGGGGCCAGCGAGTCGGCCGCGGTGAACGCCGTCATGGTCATCATCAAGCTGTCCGTGCTGGCGATGTTCATCCTGGTCGCGTTCACCGCGTTCGACACCGACAACCTGGCCGACTTCGCCCCGTTCGGCGTGTCCGGGGTCGGGGCCGCGGCCGGCACCATCTTCTTCTCGTTCATCGGCCTGGACGCGGTGTCCACGGCCGGTGAGGAGGTCAAGAACCCGCAGCGGACGATGCCGCGGGCGATCATCTTCGCGCTGATCACCGTGGTCACCATCTACGTGCTGGTGGCGATCTCCGCGGTCGCCGCGCAGCCGTGGCAGCAGTTCGACGGTCAGGAGGCCGGGCTCTCGCAGATCCTGGAGAACATCGTCGGCAGCCCCTGGCCGGGCACCGTGGTCGCCGCCGGCGCCGTCATCTCGATCTTCTCGGTGACCCTGGTGACCATGTACGGGCAGACCCGCATCCTGTTCTCGATGGGCCGGGACGGCATGCTGCCCAAGCGCTTTGCCCAGGTGAACCCGCGCACCCGGACCCCGGTGTTCAACACGGTCGTGGTCGCCGTCGTGGTCTCGGTGCTGGCCGCCCTGGTGCCGCTGGACCGGCTGGCCGACCTGGTGTCGATCGGCACGCTGGTGGCGTTCATCGTGGTGTCGATCGGCGTGATCATCCTGCGCCGCACCATGCCGGACGCGCCCCGCGGCTTCAAGGTCCCCGGCTACCCGGTGACCCCGATCCTGGCCATCGTCGCCTGCGTGTACGTGCTCTCCGGCCTGCACTGGGTCACCTACCTGTGGTTCGGCGTCTGGCTCGCGGTCGTGCTGGCCTACTACTTCGCCTGGGGCCGCAAGCATTCCGAACTCAACCCGGGGGCGACGGTCGTCGACCCGGACACCTCGATCGAAGGCGGTCACCTGTGACGATTGTCGTCGGCTATCACCCGGCCAAGAACGGCCGGGCCACCCTGGAACTGGCGGCCCTGCTGGCCCGCTCCGGGCGGGCGGAACCGCTCGCCGTGACCACGGTGACTCCCCAGCACTGGACCCACTCCTCGACGTTCAAGGCCGGGGCCGAGTTCGCCGAATGGGCCCGCCGGCAGGGCGACGCGGCGCTGGACCAGGCCCGCCAGTACCTGGCCGACAAGGCGCCCGACGTGCCGGCCACCTTCCACCAGGTGGCCGGACGGTCGGCGCCGGCCGCGTTGGCCGACGCCTGCGACCAGGAGGGCGGCGACCTGCTGGTGCTCGGATCGGCGCAGGACAGCCGGGCCGGGCAGGTGGCGTTGGGCTCCACCTCGGAGCCGCTGCTGCACTCGTCCCGGTTCCCGGTGGCCATCGCGCCGCGGGGCTACCGATCGCACTGCGCCGCCCTCACCCGGCTGTCCTGCTCGTTCTCCGGCGCCGATTCCTCGCACGAGCTGCTGACCGCGGTGGCCGAGCTCTCCCAGCGGGTGGGCGGCGCGCTGCGCATCGTCACCTTCGGCGTGCGCGGCCGCACGATGTTCCCGCCGGAGGTCGGCCTGCACGCCGAGGACATGGTGCTGAGCCAGTGGTCCGAGCAGATCCGCGTCGAGCAGAAGGACGCGCTGCGCGAGCTCGGCGCGGACGGGCTGCTGCCGTCGTCGGCGCAGGCCGTGATCGCCACCGGCTCGGACTGGGCCGACGCGATGAACGACATCGAGTGGATCCACGGCGAGGTGCTGGTCGTCGGCTCGTCCGCGCTCGGCTCGCTGGCCCGGGTGTTCATCGGATCCCGGGCCACCAAGATCATCCGCTCGTCGCCGGTGCCGGTCCTGGTGGTGCCCGGCGCCACCACCGACCGGCTGGCCGACGACCTGGGGGCGCCGGAGATCGACCCGGCATAGGCGCCGTCGGTCGGCCGCAGCGGCCGGTCCACGTGTTCGTGGGCCGGCCGTTCCGGCCCGGTCGTTCCGGCCCGGCCGCTCGGCCCCGATCCCGGCCCGCGCCAGTGGCGCACCACCGGCTCACTTGCGCCGGTCCTGCGCCAGTCGGCCGGCCCGACACCAGTCCCCACGCCGGGCACGACCTCGTCGACCGACCACGCACCGAATGGTCGCCGCCTCGCTCAGCCGGCCGGCCAGGTACGCCGGGTGGGCCGGTAGACCAGCTCCTGGATGCGGCCGTCGAAC
>JBDHZW010000050.1:0-24140 GCA_039812105.1 Nakamurella sp. | reverse complement strand
CCCCGGTCCAGCGCGGCGCCGTCCAGGCTGCCCTGGTCGGCGGCGACCCCGGCTGCCCGCCGGCCGGTGGCGGTCAACGCCCCCAGCGGCAGCCCGTCGGCCAGCCGCAACCGCAGCAGCACGTCCTCCAGGTGACGCGCGTCGTCGTCCAGGATCTCCCGGGCGTGCCCGGGGCTGACCCCGGCGGCCAGCCGCTGTGCGTAGGCGGCCGGGTGCTTGACGTTCCACCAGCGGACGCCGCCGACGTGCGAGTGCGCGCCCGGCCCGATGCCCCACCAGTCCTGCCCGGTCCAGTACGCCAGGTTGTGCCGGCACCTCGCCCGCGGCCCGCGGGCCCAGTTGGACACCTCGTACCAACCGAAACCGGCGGCGGTCAGGGCGTCGTCGGCGATCAGGTAGCGGTCGGCCAGCACGTCGTCGTCGGGCATCGGCAGCGCTCCGCCGCGCACCTGCCGGGCCAGCCGGGTGCCCGGCTCGACGATCAGCGAGTAGGCGGAGACGTGGTCGACGCCGCTGTCGATGACCGCGCGCAGCGAGCCGGCGAACTCCTCGTCGGTCTCGCCGGGGGTGCCGTAGATCAGGTCGAGGTTGACCTGGCCGAACCCGGCCTTCCGGGCCCAGCGGACGACGTCGAACGCCCGGCCGGGGGTGTGCGTGCGCTCCAGGATCCGCAGCACGTTCCGCGACGTCGATTGCAGGCCCAGGCTCAGCCGGGTGAACCCGGCCGTGTGCAGGGCGCCCAGCAGATCGGGGTCGGTGGACTCCGGGTTGGCCTCGGTGGTGACCTCGGCGTCGTCGGCCAGCCCGAGCCGGTCGCGGATCGCGGCCAGGATCGCGGTGAGCGGTTCCGCGCCGACCAGGGACGGGGTGCCGCCGCCCACGAAGACGGTCGAGACGGTTCGATCTCTGCCCAGGACGCCTGCCGCCAGGTCGATCTCGGCCAGCGCGGCGGCCAGCCAGGACTGCGGCGACGCGGCGCTGCCCAGTTCGCCGGCGGTGTAGGTGTTGAAGTCGCAGTAGCCGCAGCGGGTCGCGCAGAACGGCACGTGCACGTAGAAGGACAGGGTGCGCCGGGTGGCCCCGCGGTGGGCCTGGTCCGGGAGCGACCCGTCCGGCGGCACCGGGTCGCCGTCGGGCAACGTGGACGGCACGGGTCCAGTGTTCCGCACGACGGACCGCCGGCCGACCGCACTCGGGACTGTACGAACCTCGGGACTGTACGAACCTCGGGACTGTACGAACCTCGGGACTGTACGAACACTGTGCGTTGGCCTAGCGTCACTATTCGTGAGGCGATCCGCTCGGCGGTTCCTGTCCCTGGCCCTGGCCCTGCTGTTGACGCCGGCGCTGCTGCCCGTTGCCCCGATCGCCGTTTCGTTGGCGGCGGCGGCCGAGCCGCCGGCCGTCTGGATCAACGAGATCCATTACGACAACACCGGCGACGACGCCGGCGAGGGCGTCGAGGTGGCCGGCGCGGCGGGCACCGACCTGACCGGCTGGACGGTGGTCCTCTACAACGGCAACACCGCCACGAACGCGGTCACCTACCGCACGTTGACCCTGTCGGGATCGCTGGCCGACCAGTCCGCCGGATACGGCACCTCCGCGCTGCCGGCACCCGGCCTGCAGAACGGCCCCCAGGACGGGTTGGCGCTGGTCGACCCGTCGGGCGCGGTCGTCCAATTGCTGTCCTACGCGGGCGTCTTCACCGCCGGCAACGGCCCGGCCGCCGGGATGACCAGCACCGATATCGGGGTCACGGAAGGGTCGGGCACCGCGGTGGGCACGTCGTTGCAGCTCACCGGCACCGGGCGCGGCCCGGCCGACTTCACCTGGATCAGCGCCGCCGCCGGCTTCGGCCGGCCCAACGACGGGCAGAGCTTCGCCGACCCGCCCCCGCCGGCGCCGTGCACCGCCGACGTCGCGATCACACCGATTCCGGCCGTCCAGGGGGACGGCGCGAGCACCCCGAAGGCCGGACAGCGACTCACCGTGCAGGCGGTGGTCACCGCCGTCGAACCCGGCCTCGGCGGGTTCTACCTGCAGGATCCCGCCGGTGACGGCGACCCCGCCACCTCGGACGGGGTGTTCGTGTACGGCGGCACCCCGGTTCCGGCGGTCGGCGACGTCGTCCGGGTGACCGGGACGGCCGGCGAGTACGTCACCAACTCGGGCGCCAGTTCGCAGACCCAGCTGTCCGGTTCGCCGAACGTGCAGGTGTGCTCGTCCGGTGCCGCCCTACCCGACCCTGTCCCGGTGCAGTTCCCGCTGTCCGCCGCCGACGCCCTCGAACGGTACGAGGGCATGCGGGTGGTGCTCCCGCAGACCCTGGTGATCAGCGAGTACTTCAACTACGACCGGTTCGGCGAGGTGGTGCTGGCGCTGCCCGAGGACGGCCAGGCCCGGGCCTTCACGCCGACCGCGGTGGTCGATCCCGGACCGCCGGCGGTGGAGCTGGCCGCCCGGAACGCGCTGCGCCGGATCACCCTGGACGACGGGTCGAACGACCAGAACCCGGCCGAGCTGCGCCATCCCGGCAACGGCGCGCCGTTCACCCTGGCCAACCGGTTCCGCGGCGGCGACACGGTGGCCGGGGTGACCGGGGTTCTCGACCAGACGTTCGGGGTGTACCGGGTGCAGCCGACCGCGTCCGCTGCCTACACTGCGGCGAACCCGCGGCCGGAGGCCCCGCCGACGGTCGGCGGCGGCGTCCGGGTGGCCAGCCAGAACGTGCTCAACTACTTCCGCACCCTGGACACCGGCACCGACAGTTGCGGTCCGCAGCGCAACCAGGAATGCCGCGGCGCCGATGACACCGGTGAACTCGACCGGCAGCGAGCCAAGATCCTGGCCGCCCTGTCCGGGCTGGACGCGGACGTGGTCGGGCTGCTGGAACTGGAGAACACGCCCGGGGTCGACCCGGCCGGCGACCTGGTCGCCGGTCTGAACGCCCGGCCGGGCGCGGCGCCGTACCGGGCGATCGACACCGGAGTCATCGGCGGCGACGCCATCCGGGTCGGGCTGATCTACCGGCCGTCCGCGGTCACCCCGGTCGGGCCCTACCAGATTCTCGACTCGACCAAGGATCCGCGGTTCGTCGACACCGCCAACCGGCCGGTGCTGATCCAGACCTTCCAGACCGCCGCCGGCGGCCGGTTCACCGTGGCCGTCGCCCACCTGAAGTCGAAGGGCTCGGCGTGTGCCGGCGACCCGGACACCGGCGACGGTCAGGGCAACTGCAACAGGACCCGGACCACCGCCGCGCAGGCGCTCGCCGACTACCTCGGCACCGATCCCACCGCCAGCGGCGATCACGACCGGCTGATCATCGGCGACCTGAACTCCTACGACCACGAGAACCCGATCTCCGCCCTGCGGGACGCCGGCTACGTCGACCAGATCAAGCGGTTCGGCGGAGAGTTCGCCTACAGCTATGTGTTCGACGGCCAGAACGGTTACCTGGACCACGTGCTGGCCTCGTCGTCGCTGACATCACAGGTCACCGGCGCCGGCGAGTGGCACATCAACGCCGACGAGCCCGACGTGCTCGACTACGACACCGGCTTCAAGCCGCCCGCGCAGGACGCGCTGTTCGAGCCGGACGCATTCCGCGCGTCCGACCACGACCCCGCACTGGCCGGGCTGACCCTGAGCCGGGCCACCGCGGCTGCCTGTTACGGCCCCGGGCACCGGGTCTCGGCCTACCAGCCCGGCCCGGTCGGTTCGGGGCGGCCGGTGGATCGGCGCGACCCGGCGGCCGCGCTGGGCACGGCCGGCCCGGATCGCTCCCCCGGGGCCGCGGTCTCGCTGGGGTTGGGTGGACGCATCACGGTGACCTTCGACAACCCGGTGCAGAACCTGCCGGGCGCCGACCTGACCGTGGTACCCGGCTTCCCGCGCCTGCTGACCGATCTGGCCGACCGGGCCACCGTGTCCGCGTCCTGGGACGGAACCACCTGGGTGGACCTGGGCACCGTGCGGGGCTACGCCCCGGGCACCTTCGACCTGGGCTCGCTGACCGCCGCGCGGCAGATCCGGATCAGCGACACCACCTCCCGGCTGCCGTGGCCCTTCCTGCTGGTGCAGGACGGCTACGACCTGGACGGGGTGAACGTCCGGTCCGGGTGCGGCTGACCCGGCCTGGTCAGCTCCCCGTCAGCTCCCGGTCAGCTCCCGGTCAGCGCAGCACCGCGACGAGGATGGCGACCAGGACCAGGGCCACCAGCGCGATCGTCATCCACCGGCGGGTCACCTCGGGCAGCGGCCGGCGGCTCACGACGGCTCCCCGGCTCGGGCACCGTCCCGCCGGGAGTGCCAGGCCAGCACCGCCTCGACCGCCCGGTCGATCAGCCCGGCCAGCAGGTAGCACAGCGGTCCCAGCACGGCCAGCAGAATGACGACCTGCACCCAGTACGACTGCCCGGCGATCCACGACTCGACCGCGTCGACCACGTCGAGCACGGTCTGCCACATGGTCGGCAAGCCTACGCATCGGCGGCCAACGGGCCGGGCAATAGGCTGGGCCGCATGCTCGCCGTTTACGCCGACGCCCCGCATCCGGACGACCCGCTGGCCGGGGTGGTGGTCGGTGAACGACCCGACCCCGACGTGCCCGACGGCTGGTCCCGGGTGACGGTGCGGGCGGCGTCACTGAACCGGCACGACCTGTGGACGCTGCGCGGGGTGGGCATCAAACCCGAACAGTTCCCGATGATCCTGGGTTGCGACGGGGCCGGCGTCACCGACGACGGGCGCGACGTCGTGCTCTACCCGATCATCGGCCAGAGCGGCTGGGCGGGCGACGAGACCACCGACCCGAAGCGCACCCTGCTCACGGAGAAACACCAGGGCACGTTCGCCGAGCACGTAGTGGTGCCCACCCGGAACCTGCTGCCGCTGCCGTCATCCATGACCCACCGGACCGCCGCCGTCCTGGGCACCACCTACCTGACCGCGTACCGGATGCTGGCCACCCGCAGCGGGCTGCCCGGCGGGTCGACGATCCTGGTGCAGGGTGCCTCCGGGGGGGTGTCCACCGCGCTGATCCAGCTGGGGCGGGCGCTGGGCATGCGGGTGTGGGCGACCTCCCGCACCGAGGAGGGCCGGGCCCGCGCCGCCGACCTGGGCGCGCACGAGGTGTTCGAGTCTGGGGCGCGGCTGCCGGAGCGGGTCGACGGGGTCTTCGAGTCGGTCGGCAAGCAGACCTGGGCGCATTCGATGCGCGCGGTCCGGCCCGGCGGGGTCGTCGTCTGCTGCGGCGCGACCAGCGGCTACGACCCGTCCGCCGACCTGCAGCGGCTGTTCTTCCTGCAGATCTCCGTCATCGGCTCGACCATGGGCACGCTGGACGAGCTGCGCCGGCTGATCGCGCTGTGCCACGCCACCGGGCTGAGCCCGGTGGTCGACCGCACCTACCCGCTGGCCGAAGGGGCGCAGGCGTTGCGGGACCTGGAGGAGGGCAGCCCGGGCAAGCTCGTGCTGGTCGCCTGACCGTCGCCGTGCGGTCGCCCGCCCCACTGATCGGGGTGCTGACCGCGACGGCGCTGTCGGTCACCGCGAACAGCGTCGTCGCCGTCGCCGTCCCCTGGCTGGTGCTCGAGCGGACGGGGAGCGCCGCCCTGGCCGGCCTGGCCGGCGCCGCCGCGATCGCGCCGATCGTGTTCTCCGCGGTGTTCGGCGGGGCGTTGATCGACCGGATCGGCAAGCGGCGCACCTCGATGATCGCGGACGCGCTCAGCGGCGCCGCGGTGGCCGCGTTGCCGATCGCGGACGCGACGGTCGGCCTCGGGGTGGGCCTTGTCCTGGTGCTGGTCGCGGTCGGCGCGGTGTTCGACAGTCCGGGCGCGGCCGCGCGGGAGGCGCTGCGACCGGACGTGGCCCGGGCCGCCCGGGTTCCGCTGGCCCGGGTGAACGCGTGGGGCGAGGTCGCCGAGAACATCGGCTATCTCGCCGGTCCCGCGCTGGCCGGGCTGCTGCTGGTGGTGGTCGGCGGGTTCGGCACCGTCTGGGTGGCGGCCGCGCTGTTCGCGCTGGCGCTGCTGGCGACGGGGCTGCTGGTGCCGTCCGCCGTCTCGACCCGACCCGAGCGGGAGCCGTACCTGCGGTCGGTCTGGGCGGGTGTCCGGTTCCTGCTGGGCGATCGGACGTTGCGGGCCGTCACCGCGACCGCCGCGGTGATCTGGCTGTTCCTGCTGCCGTTCGAGAGTGTGGTGCTCAACGCCTATCTCAACGAGTCGGGCCAGGTGGTGGCGTTCGGGGTGATCCTGGCCGGCTACGCGGGCGGGGCGATCGTCGGCGCCCTCGGGTACGGCGCGGTGGCCCACCGGGTGCCGACGCGGGTGGCGCTGGTCGTCGCGCTGGCCGCCGCCGGGCTGTCCCTGGGGGCGTTCGCTGCGTTGCCGCCGGTGCCGGCGATGGTCGGCCTGGCCCTGCTCGCCGGCGTGGCGACCGGGCCGATCAACCCGCTCTGCGCGGTGATCGTCCAGTCGCGCACCCCGGAACGGTTCCGCGGGCGGGTGATCGGCTCGTACACCGCGCTGGCCTTGGCCGCCGGACCGCTCGGCCTGCTGGCCTTCGGGCCGCTGGTCGACACCTACGGCCCGGCGGCGGGTTTCGCGACCATCGGCGGTGGGTGCCTGCTCGCGGCGTTGCTCGCCGGAACGGCGCCGGGGTTGCGTCACCTCGGCCGGCCGCCCCGGCACGCCTGAATTCGTCGCCCGCCCGGAAGATCAGGCGACGCCGGCTGCGACGAAGGCCGGGGCGGCGTCCGTCGACGCCTGCCAGAAGTCCAGGCAGGCGCGCAGGCTGGAACCGGGATCGGGAAAGCCGAGAGCACCCGCGGCCGCCAACTCGTCCAAAGAACTGGGAAACGGCTCGGGCATGCTCAGGTACTCGCAGAACATGTCCGCGACGTTGCTCAGTGCGATCCGCTGACCGCGGGGCAGGGAGCCCAGGAAGACCGGCACGATCACATTCCGGTAGATCTCCGGGTCGACGAACCGCGGACGCCCGACCGGAGCCCCACCCCGGTCCGCGTGGTCCAGCACGGCCTCCAACGACTGGCCGACCGTCAGTGCTCGCTCGCCGCCGGTCACCCAGAAGTCACGGCCGAACATCGCTCGTGCGACGACGGTGGCGATGGCCTCGGCGACGACGTCGCAGGGAACCAGATCGAGTCGCCATTCGGGGTCGAACGGCAACACCGGCAGCAGCCCCTGCCGGACCGCGGCAACCACCTGGTAGAAGCCCTGGAACTCGGTGATCCGCCCGGTTGCGCTGTGCCCGACCACGATCGACGGACGGACGACTGCGGTCGGCACACCGGCCGCCGAGACCAGTGCTTCGGCTTCCCTTTTCGACTGCGCGTAGTCGGCCGACGACCGTTCGCCGGTTCCGGCCCCGGTGGGGTGCAGGAAGGCCGAACTCACGTGCACCAGGGCGGCGCCGGCACGCTCGGCGAAGGCGATCGCCTCCCGGGTGCCGCCCACGTTCGTGTCGGCCAGCTGTCCGGCAGCCCGGAACGACACCACTGCGGCCGCGTGCACCACCACGTCCACCCGCCGAACCAGCGCCTCGTACTCGCCGGCGGGCAGCCCGAGCCCGGGTGCGGTGACGTTGCCCCGCACCGATCGCACGCCGCGCCCGCCGACCGGCCGGCGGTGCACCAGCGCGATCACCTCGGGCGCGGCCGGGTCATCGGACCACCGGTCCAGCAGCGCGGACCCGACCACCCCGGACGCCCCGGTGAGGAGCACCGTCATCCGTCGACCGATCATCGGCAGTTCGTCCTCGCGCTGCATTTCCATCCGTGCTCCCCCTGGTGATCGACTGCGGAAAGAATTGAACTCCGGCAGCACGGAGGACAAGAGTGGGCACCGGAATACATCCGTTTCTTGTTCCCGCCACAGGTATCTGGGTGAGGCCCTCCGCCTCAGAACCGGCAATGCCAATCATCGATCGACAGGGAGTCCCCGTGCGCGTCGAACCGTTGGTCACCGACCGATACGATCGGCTCACCACGGCTCCGGACAGTCCGATAGTGCCTGCACCAAAGGTATTATCGGGCTGGAATCACGTTGCCGGCCGGCGCCCGGCGGATGGCGCACCCAGCGACGGCGGGGCCTCGTTCGAGTGACGGATTCACCTTATCGAGGGGATGTGACCGGGTCGGTCACTCTCCTGCCGCACCGAATCGGATGATTTCTCACCATCCGCCGGATCTCTGTCCGAATAGGTTCGGACCGGTGTCCTTCGGGGCGGCCATGAATGGCGAACGGAAATTGACGGGCACGGAAGCGGGTCCGGCCGATGGGCCGCAGGCACGCGCGGGGGGACACGGAGATGGCCGAACGACTGTCGGTGGGGATGCTGACCAGCGGAATGGCGCCGATGCGTCTGGAACGTCTGGCCCACCACCTGTACCGCCTGATGGGGGTCGATTCGCTGTTCGTCCAGGACCACCTGATGGGCTTCGCGCCGCGGGCGCAGTGGACCCCGGACCACACCCCCGCCGCCGGGATTCTCCCGTCCCCGCACGGCTTCTTCGACCCCTTCTCCCTGTTGGGATCGATGGCCGCGAGCGGCCGGCGGACTCGGCTGGGGGTCGCCGTCAGCGAATCGTTCCGGCGGCACCCCGCCGTGCTCGCCCAGGCCGCCGTCACCCTGGACCACCTGACCGGCGGGCGTTTCGTGCTCGGCATCGGCAGCGGTGAACGAGAGAACACCGAGCCGTACGGCCTGCCGTTCACCGCGAGGGTGCGCCGGTGCGAGGAGGCGCTGACCGTGCTGCGGCTGCTGTGGGACAGCGGCGGCGCACCGGTGTCCTTTGCCGGGCGGATCTTCTCGCTACACGACGCCGTCTTCGACACACCGCTGTACCGGGGTCGGCCGCCCCGGCTGTGGATCGCCGCGCACGGCCCGCGAATGCTCGAGCTGACCGGGCGTTTCGGCGACGGCTGGCTGCCGACGCACAAGCTCACACCGGCGCAGTACGCGCAGAGTCTGGCCGTCATCCGCGGTGCCGCCGACCGGGCCGGCCGCCGATCGGTCGGCTTCGAGCCCGCGCTGCAGATTCTGGTGGCCCTCGGCCCGGACCGGCGGACGGTCCTGGAACGGTTGATCGGCACCCCGATCGCCGGCTCGCTGGCCCTGTTGATGCCCGGCGAGCTCTGGCGGCGGCACGATCGGCGGCATCCACTGGGCGACACGTTCGCGGGGTTCTCCGATTTCGTCCCGGAGCGGGTCACCGACGACCAGATCGCGATCGCTCGGCGGTCGCTGACCCCCGAGCTGATCGGCGATGCGATCTTCGCCGGCTCGGCCGACGAGATCATCGACGAAATAACCCCTCTGGTCCACGCCGGGCTTCGACACGTGATCGTCTGGAACGTCGGACCGCTGGCCGACGGGATCGACGCCGCCGGCGCCCTGCGGCTGACCCGGCTGGTCCGGCGCCTGCGCCGCATCCCCCTGCCGGCCCCGACCGCGTTCCCGCTGCCGGACCGCGAGCCCGCCCGTGCGCCGGCCGCCCGGCTCACCGCCGCCTGAGCCGGCAGCACCGTGCCCGATCGTCAGGAGCCCGACATGCCCGTCCGACCGACCGCTCTCATCGCGGGCCGGCACCGTTCACCCGACCTCGACCCCGACCACGACCACGACCACGACGACGACGACGACGACGACGACGAGGAGGATGCCGGCGCCGACCTCGACCCGCCGCGGCGCGGCGACCGGTTCGAACGGTTGGCCACGGTGATGGTGGCCGCACCATGGCGGGTGGTGGCGGTCTGGGCGCTGGCGCTCGCCGGGCTCGGGCTGCTCGGCACCGGCCTGCCGGACCGGCTCGCCGCCGGCGGGTTCGACGTGCCGGGATCGCAGTCGCTGGCCGTCCAGGACATCCTGCGGCAGGACTTCACCGGGGAGGCGGCCGATCCGGTCGTCATCGTGCTGCATGCCGACGACGCGCAGCAGGCCGCCGCTCTGCCGGCGGCGGCCGCGACGATTGCCGACACCGTCGCCGGGCTGGACGGCGTGGTCGGGGTGCGCGGCCCGGCCGATCCCGGCGGAGCCGGGCAACTCTCCGTCGACGGCCGGACGGCGTACCTGTCGGTCGCGGTTGCCGGCGACCAGAGCGATCAGCTGCGCCGCACCGCGGCCATCGAGTCGGCGGTCGCCGGGGCCGGCCCGGCCGGCCTCGAAGTGACCGTCGGCGGCAAGTCGGCGCTCTACACCAGCATCAACGACATCTCCCGCAGCGACCTGGAATCCGCCGAGCTGGCGACCTTCCCGGTGACCCTGCTGGTCCTGCTGGTGGTCTTCGGCACGGCCGTGGCGGCCGGCCTTCCGGTCCTGCTGGCGCTGGTCAGCCTCGGCATCACGCTCGGGCTGCTGTCCCTGTTGACCCTGGTGATGCCGCTGTCGATCTACGTGACCAACACCGCGTCGGTGATCGGCATCGGGGTCGGGATCGACTACGCGCTGTTCATCGTCACCCGGTACCGGGAGGAGCTGGCGGCCGGCCGTGACGTCCCCGGCGCGATCGTCCGATCCATCGCGACATCGGGTCGCAGCATCTGTGTCTCGGGGTTGAC
The DNA here is from genome assembly GCA_039812105.1 of Nakamurella sp. Classification (GTDB taxonomy): domain Bacteria; phylum Actinomycetota; class Actinomycetes; order Mycobacteriales; family Nakamurellaceae; genus Nakamurella. The sequence continues at coordinate 13,551 of JBDHZW010000050.1, read as the reverse complement.
CGTGGTGGTGGCGCTGGCCGGCATGTTCCTGGTGGACATCCAGGGATTCCGGTCCATGGCGGTCGGCTCGATGGTCGTGGTGACGTTGGCCGTGCTGGCCGGCCTGACCCTGCTGCCGGCCGTGCTGGCCCTGTTGGGGCGCCGGATCGACCGGCTGGCCGTGCGCCGGCCGAACCGGGCGCGGCACCGGGCCAGCGGCTGGCACCGGTGGACGGTCCGGGTGATGGGGCGGCCGGTGCGTTTCCTGGTCGGCGCGTTGGTCGTGCTGGTCGCGCTGGGCGCGCCACTCGGCGGCATCGTGCTCGGGCAACCAAGCGCGCAGACCCTGCCGGAGGGCACCGGGCCGCGGGTCGCCGCGGAGCGGCTGGCCGACGCGTTCGGGCCGGGCGCCGTCGGGCCGATCGAGGTCCTGGTCCCGGTCCCGGCGGGATCGGCGCCGGCCGATGGCGCGGCGCGGGTCGGCGCGCTGACCGCGGCGCTGGCCGCCGATCCCGACGTGGCCGCCGTCCTGTCCGCGGCGGTGCCGGGCGTCGACGCCGGTTCGTTGACGAGCGTGGACGGCGACTGGTCGCGGGTGACCGTGATCGGCCGCACCGACCCGCAGTCGGACGAGGCCGGCGAGCTGGTCCGGCGCATCCGCGAGCAGATCCTGCCGGCGGCCGGGCTGCCCGGCGCCCTGGTCGGCGGGCCGGGCGCCGCCGACCTGGATCTGACCGACACCATTGCCGAACGGTTGCCCTGGGTGGTCGGTGCGGTGCTGGCGCTGTCCTTCCTGTTGCTGGTGGTCGCCCTGCGGTCGATCATCCTGCCGTTGAAGGCGATCGTGATGAATCTGATGTCGGTCGCGGCCGCCTACGGTGTCGTCGTTGCGATATTCCAGTGGGGTTGGGGCGCCGATCTGCTGCAATTCCGACCGGAGGGCTTCATTCAGGCCTTCGTGCCGCTTTTTCTGTTCTCCGTATTGTTCGGCCTGTCGATGGATTACGAGGTATTCCTGATGACCCGGATGCGCGAGGAATGGCTGCGGACCGGCTCGAACCAGGCCGCGGTGGCGCACGGCCTGGAGCGGACCGGTCGCACCGTCACCTGCGCGGCGCTGATCATGGTCGTGGTCTTCGCCGCCTTCACCGGCAGCCGGCTGCTGGCCTTCAAGGCCATGGGCTTCGGGCTGGCCACCGCCGTCCTGGTCGACGCCACGGTGGTGCGGGTGGTCGCCGTGCCCGCCGCCATGCGGCTCCTCGGCCGGCTCAACTGGTGGATGCCGCGCCGGCTGGACCGGCTGCTGCCGCACCTGGAACCCGCCGACCCCGGCCCGGGGTCGCTCTCGGGGCCGCCGAGCAGTGGCACCGCTGCCCGACCGTCCACCGCCGTGCCGGCCCTTGCCCAGTAGGGCGCCGGCCGGCGATCAGCGGCCGCGGGCGATCAGCCGGCGGTCGACCGTCCGGCCGATCAGCTGCCCACCGCCGACGAACACGACTGTCGCCGCCGCACCGAATGCGAACTCCCCCAAGCCCGTTCGGGACAGCAAGGGAGCGCCGGAGCGGGCCAGGGTGCGCCACGCCCAGACCGAGTAGGGCGCGATGACCAGCGGCACGGTCAGCACGCCGGGGGTGTAGGCCCGCAGCACCACCGACGACGCCAGATGGGTCAGACCGTGCGCCGTGAAGGCCATCAGGACGGCCCGGAACAGGCGCTGCGCCCGCGGGTCGGCGGCGGCCGCCCCGTCGGGCCGGACGCCGGATGCGGCCTGCCGTTCCGCACCGGCCAGATCGACCAGGGCCAGGGCGCTGACCGCGGCCACCCCCGTGCCCACCACCGAGACGGCGATCCCCATCTGTCGTGGTGACACCTCGGCGACGCGGCGCAGCGGGCCCGGCACCCGGCCGAACCGGCGGCGCAGCACCTGCATCGCCGTCCGCTGCCACCGGCCGGCGGCCACCACCTCCTCCAGGTCGTGCAGCGCGAATGCGATCGGAAATGTCCAGGCGACGCGCCGGCGCAGCGCCAGGACGTCGGCGGAATCCGGACGGGTGAATGTCATTTCTGCATCGTATCTGCAAACCCTGCGAATGCTCTTTGAAAATGTCCGACGGCGTGCCGGCAATCACGAGGGGGAAGCATGCTGGTGACTTCGGCCGCGCAATCGCGGTCGCCCATCATCGGTTTGGTCGACATCGGGGAACCGGTCGATGACGCCGTCCTGAATCGCGTCATCGAGCTGCTGCCGGCACCGCGCCGGGCCCGGCTGGGTCGCTTCGTCCGGCGCGACGATCGGACCCGAGGCGCGTTGGCCGACCTGCTCGCCGCCGATCTGCTGGCCCGAGTCCTGGGCCGGCCCGTCGAGGAACTCGGCATCGACCGCGACCAGCGCGGAGCGCCGCACCCGGTCGGCGCCGGACCGGCACTGCTCGAACCGATCTCGGTCTCGCTGACCCATTCGGGCCGCTGGGTCGGCTGCGCGGTCAGCCGAGGACCGGTGGGCATCGACATCGAGCGACACCGGCCGGTGACCGCGGACTGCGGGTTCGCCCTGTTCGACCACCGGACAGCGACCCGGCTCGCGGCGGTCGCCGACCCGCACCGATCCCGCCTGGCGGTCGCCCGGTGGTGCGCCATCGAGTCCTTCCTCAAGCTGCTCGGCACCGGCCTGGCCGTCGACCCGCGCGCCGTGCACGCGGTTCAGGTCGGCGACCGGTTGCTGGCCCTGCGCTCGCCGGCCGGCGAGCGGGGTTGGGCGTCCGTCGAGCCGCTCGACACCGACCACACGCTCGCCGTCTGCACGACCGCACCATCCGCGGCACCACCCACCCGGGTCCGGGTGTCGGCCGCGGACCTGATCGCCGCCCGCCTGTCCAGCACCGGCCGTCGGACCGCGTCCGACCCGACCACCCTTGGAGTGTCCGCATGACCCTCAGCACTGCAGCCCCGGCATCCACACCGGCCGAGCCGGTCCGCCGCATCCCGGTGACGCCCATGCAGCGCCGACTATTGTTGCAACACCTGATGTTTCCACAGGATGGCGCATTCAACCTGGCCTACGCGTTCCGGCTGGACGGGGACCTGGACCTACCCCGGCTGCGCCGGTGCGTCGACCTTCTGCTGTCCGGGTGCACCGCGTTGAACACCACCTTCGCCGACGACGAGCGCGGCCTGGCCGCCGTGCTGCACGACGGTGGCGCCGGCCTGGCCGTCACCGATCTGCCGCCGGGACTCGAGGCCGACGCCGAGCAGCGGACGGTGACCGGCTGGCTGGCCGCGCGCGCCGATTCCCCGATGCCGCCGGACGTCTGGCCGCTCTACGACGTCCGGATCCATCGGGGCACGGCCGCGAACTATCTGACCGTGCTCAGTTCCCACCTGATCAGCGACGCCTACACCTGGTACAACGTGATCGAGAAGGCGGCCCAGCTGTACCGGGATCCGTCCGCCTGGCACCGGATTTCGCAGGACATCGGGCTGCATCCGGCGGCGGTCGCCGGCCCACCGGCCGAGCCGCATCCGGCGGCGGTGGCCGCGTTGCGGGAGATGCTCGCCGGCCGGGCCGCTCTCGGTCACCAGGCGCTGGCCGTGGACCGGACCGAACACCCTGTCCTACCGGGGATCTCGCGATCCGCGCCGATCCCGTCCCGGACGACGGACCGGCTCCGCGCCGGCCTGATCGGGCGGCACGGCCCGTTCGCCACGTTCCTGGCAGGGTATGCCGTGGCGCTTGGCCGGCTCACCGCGTCGTCCCAGGTGGTGGTCGGAGTGCCGCTGGGCAACCGGCGCACGGCATCCGCCAGACGCGCCTTCGGCTACTTCGTCAACACCCTGCCGTTGCCCATCGACCTCGAGGTACACGAGACCTTCGAGGACCTGGTGCACTGGGTCGCGGCCCGGGTGTTCACCCTGCTGCGGCACCAGGACTTCGACCTGACCGCCCACGCCGCGAGCGTGCTGGACCGGGTCCCGTCCGGTCCGGTCGCCACCGACAACGCGTTCACCTTCTACAAGCAGGCCCTGCGCCCCGACTTCGACGGCTGCCCGGCCGAGCCGCTGCCGATCCCCCGCGCCCTGATCAAGTACCCGTTCGGCATGACGGTCGAGGATCGCGGTCCGGACGGCTATCTGGTCACCGTCGAGCATCTGTCCCGGCTGACGCCCGCCGATCCGCTGGCCGGGGTGCTTCACCTGCTGGACCGGGTGGCCGAGGCGCCGGCCACGCCCCTGGCCGCCCTGGGGCTGCTCGACCCGGCCCGGTCGGCCGAGGTCGCCCGGCTGGGCGGCCAAGCGCGGCACTACCCGATCCCGGATTCACTCGATGAGTGGTTCCGCAACGTGGTCGCCGAGCACGCGGGGCGCACCGCCGTGAGCGATCCGGACGGTGAGCTGACCTATGCCGAGCTCGACCGGCAGGTCGATCTCGTGGCCGGCGCGCTGGACCGGTGTGGTGCCGGGCCGACGGTCGCCGTCGCGATGGGTCGCGGCCGCCGGCTGATCGCGGTCATCCTCGGGGTGCTGCGTTCCGGCCGCAGCTACCTGCCGATCGACCCGGCCGCCCCGGCCGAGCGGGTCCGGCACATCGTCGCCCAATTCCCCGACCTGCTGCTGGTGGCCGACCCGGATGCCCTGCCGGAGCTGGCCACCGCCGGCCGGGTCACCCCCGACCAGCTGTCGACCGGCGACCCCGGGGCGGTCGGCGGCGCGGCCGGCGGCCCGCCCGCGAGCGTCGCCGACAGCCGGGACGAGATCGCCTACACGATCTTCACCTCCGGGTCGACCGGGGTACCCAAGGGGGTCGAGGTGACCCACGGCAACGTGATGCGGCTGTTCCGGTCGGCCGAGGACCACTTCGACTTCGGGCCGTCGGACACCTGGTGCCTGTTCCACTCCTACGCGTTCGACTTCTCCGTCTGGGAGATCTTCGGGGCGCTGCTCTATGGCGGCCGACTGGTCGTCGTCCCCGACCTGACCGCGCGGTCGCCGGACGCGTTCCTGGACCTGCTGGAGCGCGAGCGGGTGACGGTGCTCAACCAGACCCCGTCGGCGTTCCGCCGGCTCACCGGGGTGCTGCGGCCGGACACCCGGCTGGCGGTCCGCTGGGTGGTGTTCGGCGGCGAGGCGCTGCACTTCGAGGTGCTGCGACCCTGGTTGCGGGCCGGCGTCGCCGACGCGCGCCTGGTCAACATGTACGGGATCACCGAGACCACCGTGCACGTCACGTTCTTCGAGGTGCAACCGGACCTGGTCGGCCAGGAACGGGCCAGCGTGATCGGCCGCCCGCTGGGCGATCTGCAGGTCAGCGTGGTCGACCGCGGGCTGAACCGGTGCCCGGTCGGCGTCCCGGGCGAGCTGCTGGTGGGCGGGGCCGGCCTGGCCCGGGGTTACCGCAATCGCCCCGACCTGACCGACCAGCGCTTCCTGCGCGGCACCCCGTACGGGGAGGTCGTCTACCGCACCGGCGACCAGGGCTGCCTGCGTCCCGACGGGACCCTGGTCTACCTGGGCCGGATCGACAAGCAGGTGCAGCTGCGCGGGTACCGGATCGAACTCGGCGAGGTCGAGGCGGCGCTGCTGGCGGTGCCGGGGGTCCGGGAGTGTGCGGTGCTGCTCGACGAACCCGACGGCGTGGAGCCGCGCCTCGTCGCCTACCTGGCCGACGACGGGTCCGGTGGCGCACCCGCCGACGGCGAGATCCGCGGCCAGCTGGCCCGGCGGCTCCCGCCCTACATGACACCCGCGATGTTCGTTCGGGTGCCCGCGATCCCGCTCACGGTGAACGGGAAGGTGGCCGAGCACCTGCTGCCCCGACCGGCCGCCGCAGCAGCCCCGGATCAGGCGCCCGGCGAACGGGACTGCGACGACCTGGCCCTGGCGGTGGCCCGGATCTGGTCGGAGATCGTGCAGGCGGGCCATGTCGGCGTCGACGACAACTTCTTCGACATCGGTGGCACCTCCATGCATGTCGCCGCCGTGCATCGCCGGCTGGTCACCGAGCTGGACGCCGGCGCGTTGGCCATGGTGGAACTGTTCGAATGCCCGACCCCGCGGACCCTGGCGGATCGCGTCCGCCGCCATACTCCCGGAACCGGCCGGCCCGACGCCGACCACCCCCGGCACCGCCCCGACACCCGGTCCGAGCCCCGACCCGCCCCTCGCCGCGCCGGCCGAGCCGGTCCGGCCCGCCGCGGCACCCTGCGCCCGGTCAACCGAAAGGATCTGTCCCAGTGAGCAGCACACCGCCCGGAGCCATCGCCATCATCGGCATGGCCGGCCGTTTCCCCGGAGCCGACAGCGTCGACGAGCTGTGGCGCAACCTGCTCGGACAGGTCGAGTCGGTCCGCCCGCTCACCGACGACCAGTTGCGGTGCGCCGGGGTGCCGTCATCGCTGCGCCGCCGCCCCGCCTACGTGGCGGCGGGTGCCGAACTGCGCGACGCCGACGCGTTCGACGGCGAGTTCTTCGGGGTGCCCGACCACGAGGCCCGGGTGATGGACCCGCAGCAGCGGGTGTTCCTGGAGTGCGCGAACGGCGCCCTGGAGGACGCCGGCTACACCCCGGACGGGCTCACCGAGCGGGTCGGCGTGTTCGGCAGCACCAGCGCCAGCTCCTACCTGCTGAACGTGCTCGCCGCTGCCGGCGAGATGACTCCCGGCGACGTCAACTACCCGATGCTGCTGGGCAACGACAAGGATTTCCTGGCCACCCGGGTGTCCTACAAGCTCGGGCTGACCGGACCGAGCCTGACCGTGCAGACCGCGTGCTCCGGCTCGCTCACCGCGGTGCACCTGGCCTGCCAGTCGCTGCTGGAACGCGAGTGCTCGATCGCCCTGGCCGGCGGGGTGAGCATCACCGTCCCGCTGGGCCACGGCTACCTGTACCGGGAGGGCGGCATCCTGTCCCGGGACGGCCACTGCCGGGTCTTCGACACGGAGGCGTCCGGCACCGTCAAGGGCAGCGGCTGCGCGGTCGTCGCGCTGCGACCCCTGGCCGACGCCCTCGCCGCGGGGGACCACGTGTACGCGGTGATCCGGGGTACCGCGATCAACAACGACGGCTCGGACAAGGTCGGCTTCACCGCGCCCAGCCCGGCCGGCCAGCAGGAGGTCATCCGCGAGGCGCTCGCGGTGGCCGAGGTTCCGGCGGCCGACATCGGCTACGTGGAGGCCCACGGCACCGGAACCGCGCTCGGCGACCCGATCGAGTTGCGGGCGCTGCGCGCCGCGCATGCCGCGGACGGGCCGCCGCCCGAGCGCTGCCTGATCGGCAGCCTCAAGGCCAACGTCGGCCATCTCGACGCGGCCGCGGGCGCCGCCGGCCTGATCAAGACGGCGCTGGTGCTGCGCGACCAGAGGGTGCCCGGCCAGCCGACGCTGCGCAGCGTCAGCCCTCGGCTGGAGCTGGCCGGCACCGGGTACGTCGTGCCTCCGGCGACCGTGTCCGCAGCGGTCGGGGCCGCCGCGGTCAGCTCCTTCGGCCTGGGCGGCACCAACGCCCACGCGGTGCTGACCGCCGCCCCTCCCCGGGATCGAGATCCCCTGCCCGCCGGCGTCTTCCGGATCCCGCTGGCCGCCCCGGATGCGGACTCCCTGCGGGAGGCGGCCCGCCGGCTCCGCGACTGGTGCGCCGCCCGGCCGACGATCCGGATCGATGACATCGCGCTGACCCTGCGGCACGGCCGCCGCGCGCTGGCGCATCGGGTCGAGTTCGTCGTCGCCGGCGTGCCCGATCTGGTGGCGGCGCTGGACGGGTTCGTCGAATCGGGCCGGGCGCCGGCTGCTGCGGATCCCGGTACCCGACCGGCCGACGACCTGAGCCGAGCCCAGCGGGTCGCGCTGCCGGGGACGGTGCTGCGCCGCCGCCGGCACTGGGTCGAGGTCGACACTGCCGCCGGTACCGACATCGACACCGTCGTCGACACGTCCTCGGAACCCGTCGGGCCGGCCGCCGGCGCCGACCGGGCCGAGGTCGCCGCGCAGATCGCCGATCTGGTGGCCGGCCACGTCGGCCGGCCGGTCGGGGCCGACGACGACATCTTCGACCTGGGCGTCGATTCGATGAACCTGGTGGAGATCGTCACCGAACTGCGGGACCGGCTCGCCGTGCCGATCTCCTTCGAGGAGGCCGAGGCCGCCCGCACCCCGGCCGCGCTGTCGGCGCTGCTGGGCCCGCGCATCGGCGTGCCGGCTGTCGATGTGGCGGTCGGCGTTGCGGCCTTGGATCTGCCGGGTGGAGCGCGGGACGAGGTGCAGGACCTCCCAACCGAGAACGCCCGGCCGACGGTCGGCCCGATCCCGGTCCGCGTGGGGCGCGGTGGGCGCAACGTGTTCCTGGTCCATCCGGCCGGCGGCACCACCGTCTGCTACATCGATCTCGCCCGACACCTGGACGCCAGCGACTCGGTCTACGGTCTCGCCTTCCCGGCCGACCTGGTCGATCGGCCGCAGAGCATCCGGGCCCTGGCCCGCCGGTACCTGGACCAGGTTCGGACCGTCCAGCCGGCCGGCCCATACCGGATCGGGGGCTACTCGTTCGGTGGCAACGTCGCCTTCGAGATGGCCCTGCTTCTGCAGGGGGCGGGCGAGCAGGTGGAACAGGTCGTGCTGTTCGACTCGCACCCGCCGGAGGCCTACATCGGCGGCCACATCGGCGACGGCGACTACGCCGCGGCCTTCCCGGTGCTCGTTCGAGCCCTGTTCGCCGACACCGCGATCCCGACCGATCGGACCGCCGGGACCGTGTCCGAGGCACTCGAACTGGTCCGCCAGCCCGGTTGGTCGGATTCGATGATGCGCGAGCTGGCCGCCTTCTTCGACGTCTGGCGCAACAACCACGACGCCCTTCGCCGCTACTACCCCGACGAGCGGGTCCGCGCGCAGGTGGTGGTGCTGGAGGCCCAGGAGCCCGAGGACGCCGCCGACCTGGCGCGGTTGGGCATGCGGGTGGTGCCGAAATCGACCTGGCAGCAACACGTCGACGGCGGCCTGCTGACGATCCCGGTGCCAGGCAACCACTATTCGATGTTCCGCGACGCCCGGCACGTCCGGGTGCTCGCCGGACGGCTCCAGCAGGTCCTGGCCGCCTGAAGATCCGTCAACCCGCCCGACCCATCCGACAGCCGGAGGAGCTGAATTCACATGACGACGATGACCGTCGATGACGTGCTGGTGGTCTTCGAGGGATCCCGGCGGCTGCGCCGGAAACCCGGTGAATTGCCCGCACGCACTTCTGCGGAGGACATCGGACTCGCGCCGGTCTGGCCGGAGCCGGGTGAGGCCGCTCGGCTGCGCCTGTGGATCCGGCTACGCTGGCCGACCCTGGTGCTGCTCGACCCTCGCGCCAGGTCGGTGGCGGCGCCCCGACCGCCGGCCGGTCGGCGGGCCCTCACCCTGCCCTCCGGGGTGGTCGAGTTGCCGCCGGACCCGCGGGATCCGCCGGGGTACCGGCGGATCGCCGTCGACGACCTGTCCTGGATGGATCGGCGGGATCGCCTGCGCGGAGTCCGCTTTCTCGCCGAGGCGCGGGCCGCCTGGCCGGCCGTCGGTCGCGGTGTGCGGCCGGCCCTGGTCGAGGACGAGCTGATCGGCAGCGACCAACCGCTCCGATTCGCCTGCACCCCGACGGACATCGGCTACGACCAACTCCGGCACCTGATCGGGCGGCTGTACGCGACGACGCCGGGCACCGGCACCGCCGGACCGGTCCCGACGATCTGTCCGCGCTCGATCCGCCCGGTCCGGCAATCGGCGGCCTTCCGGCGTACCGCCTGATCCCGACCGGCGGCGCGTCGCCGGCGTTCAGGTGGGTCGCTGGCCCAACAGGGTGACGATCAGGATCCGGTCGACGGTCGTCAGGAACGCCACCACCCGCGGCGCGCACCACAGCACGCCGAGCCCGACCAGCGCGTAGCCGATCATCGCCGGCCAGGTGTCGACGAAGAAGCTGGGCCACAGCTGCGCGCCGTGATGAATGCTCCCGTCGGCGGCGACCTCACCGGGCAGCCACGGACGCCACACCGGGTAGCTGATCGCACCCAGTCCCGCGCTGTAGAACGCCACGGCGACCGAGAAGGTCAGCGGCGCCAGCACGATCTTGACGCAGAAGTAGGCGACCGCCCGCCAGTGGGCCGGATCCCGCAGCGTGGCACCGATGGCGGCGATCGGGCCGGGCCGGCGCGGCCTCGTCCACCCGGGGGCCGCGGTCGGCAGGTCCAGCAGGGCCGTGGCCAGCGTCCGCTGGACCAGGCCGCCGAACCTGGCCACCAGCAACGCCAGCACGCCGATCAGCACCCCGACGTAGATCACCGCCAGCCCGATGCCCACGGTCAGCAGGGTGACGATCAGCACGAAGAAGGCGATCGCCACCGCGAAATCGACGACGGCGTAGACGAGCTCGGCCCATGCCCGGGGCGAGGTCAGCCCCGGCGGCCGGGTCCGGTCCACCACTGGGTGATCGGTCCGGGCGGGAGCGAAGGTGGTCATGGCTTGATGGTTCGCCGTCGTCCGGCAGCGGACCAGCGGCCGAGGGTGCCGACCGGGGTGGGGCTATGCCTACCCGGCCAGCAAATGTGTATCGTTGGTGTATGGCACGCACCAACATCGACATCGACGAGGATCTCGTCCGTGAGGTGATGCGGCGCTTCCGGGTGAAGACCAAGCGCGAGGCGGTCGACCTGGCGCTGCGCCGGTTGGTCGGCACCCCGCTGACCCGGCAGTCCCTGCTGGCGCTGGAGGGCACCGGCTGGGACGGAGACCTCGAGGCGATGCGGGCCGGGGCGTCCGTGCCCCGGTGATTCTGATCGATACCTCGGCCTGGGTGGACTACCTGCGTGGCGTGGACACCCCGGCGACTGCGGCGGTGCGGGATCTGATCGTCGGGCGCCTCGACGATCTCGTGATGTGCGAGCCGATCGCCATGGAGTTGCTGGCCGGTGCGGCCGATCCCGCGGCGCTGCACCGGATCGAGCCAGTCACCGAAGGGCTGCCGTCGCTGGACGTCGAGCCGGCCACGGACTTCCGCGCAGCGGCCGCCCTGCACCGGATCGCCCGATCTCACGGCGAAACCGTGCGGAGCATCCTCGACTGCATGATCGCCGCGGTCGCCCTGCGGCACGGCGCCACCCTGATCCACAAGGATCGCGACTTCGAGGTCCTCGCCCGGGTGACGTCGCTGCGGCATCAGTCGTTTCGGACCGGCCAGGTCGCCGGCGACCGATGAGTCCCGGCCGGGCCGCCGGTCGACACCGGCGACACCCACCACGGCGAAGGGACCTCACCCAGATGACCACCACGCACACCGTGGCCGTACCCGGCGCGCGCATCCACTACGAGATCCGCGGCGCCGGGCCGGTTCTGGTTATCGCCGGCTCCCCGATGGCGGCCCGGTTCTTCGCGCCGCTGGCCGACGCGCTGGCCGACGGGTACACCGTGATCACCCACGACCCGCGCGGCAACGCCGGCAGCCCGATGGACGACCCCACCGCGCCCAGCACGCCGGACGAGCGGGCCGACGACATCGTGGCCATGCTGGACGCGATCGGCGCCGAGCGGGCCGACGTCTTCGGCAGCAGCGGCGGCGCGGTCAGCGGTCTGGCCCTGGTCACCCGGCACCCCCACCGGGTGCGGACGCTGGTGGCGCACGAGCCGCCGCTGCTGACGATCCTGCCCGACGCCGACGAGCAGATGGCGATGACCGACGACATCGTCGCCACCTTCCGCCGCGACGGGGTCGAGGCGGCCATGGCCAAGTTCATGGCCCAGGCCGGCTTCGACGCCGGCGAGCCGGGCCCGGAGGCGCAGGATCCGGCCGTCGCCGGCGAGCCCGAATGGCAGCCGACGGAGCAGGACCTGGCCGACAGCGCCCGGATGTTCGGGATGGACATCCTGGGCACCACCCGGTACCGGCCGGACGTGGCCGCGCTGACCGCCCGTCCGGGCCAGGTGGTGCTGGGCATCGGTGCCGACTCGGGACCGCTGCTGACCTACCGCACCACCGCCGCCCTGGCCGACCTGCTGGGCACCCGGATGGTCGAGTTTCCCGGCGATCACGGCGGTTTCCTCCCCGAGCCGGTCGCGTTCGCCGAAGCGCTCAGGACGGCTCTGGCGCCCGTTCGGGTCTGACCCGGACCTGATCCCGCCGGCCGTCGGGGGCCGGCGGGATCAGCACCACCGCCAGCCCGACGAGGATGCTCGTCACCTGACTGGCCACGGTGAGCCACTGATCGAGCGTGTCGTACACGTGCAGATGCGTGACGTGGTAGGCGAAGTGCAGCGTCGAGAAGACCAGCCAGGCCAGTCCGGCCAGCCGGGCCTGGCCCGCTCGCCCGGTGGCGGCGGCGACCAGCGCGATCACCGCCAGGGCCAGGAACATCGCGCCGACGTCCCGGATCAGGTGCTCGTTGTACGGGCCGTCCACGGCCACCCAGGCGGGCCGGACGACCGGGAAGTCGGTGTAGAAGGACTCCGGCCGGAAGGCCGCCCAGACCCCCGGCATCAGCCCGAAGAACACGCCAAGCACGACCAGCAGCAACCGGGTGACCGGCCGGCTGTTCATGCCGCCACCTTTCCGGGCACCGCCGGCGGCTGCCACCGCTGCACGGCCAGGGCGCCGCGGGCCGCAACCCGGGGTGGGGTGAGCCGCAGCACGGTGTCCCGCAGCCGGCTGGTGATCGGCCCGGATGCCTGCAGGACTCGGCCGAGAACGCTTGCCTGCCGGGCGATCCGCTGGGTCCGCGGTCGGCGCAGCCGGTCGTAGTCGGCCAGCGCGGCGTCGATCCCGGCAGCGGACCCGGCCCCGTCGCCCACGCCGGCCAGCAGCGCGACCAGAGTGGCGGCGTCCTCCAGCGCCTGGTTGCCGCCCTGACCCAGGTTCGGGGTCATCGCGTGTGCGGCGTCGCCGAGCAGCACGCACCGGCCCAGCCGGAAGGTGGGCGGCCGGCCGGCCAGTTCGTCGATCGGCAGGCCGTGGACGTCGTCCGGTGGCGTCGATTCGATCAGCTCCCGGATCGGCGGGTGCCAGTCGCCGAATCGCCGCGCGGCGATCGCCGGACCGTCGGGAATCGGCGCGTCCGGCGGCTGGGACACGACGGCGAACCAGTAGACCCGGCCGTCGGGCAGCGGCGCGATGCCGAACCGCAGCCCGCGGCCGACGGTCTCCCCCGTTCCGGACGAGACGTCGACCGGCCGATCGGTGACCCCGCGCCAGGCGACGTACCCGGCGTAGCGGACGCCAGGGTCGCCGGGCCGGTCCGCGCGGATCCGGCTGCGGATGCCGTCGGCGGCCACCACCACGTCGAACGTGTCCGCGGAGCCGTCCGCCAGCCGCACCGTCCGGCCGTCCGGCGACACCCCGGTCACCGCTCGACCGGTGCGCAGGATGCCGGGGGGCAGCGCGCCGAGCAGGATGCCGTGCAGGTCGGCGCGGTGCACCACGGCGACGGTCCGGGTGGCGGCCAGCGGCAGCCGGGCCAGCCAGCGCCCGTCCGGCCGTCGCTGCCCGGCGGCGATGTCGATGCCGAGACCGCCCGGCCCGGCGCCGATTCCGCGCGCCGGCTCGGCCAGTCCGAGCGCGGCG
>JBDHZW010000049.1:0-24588 GCA_039812105.1 Nakamurella sp. | reverse complement strand
ACCCCGGCACCTCGGACGGCCGAGCCGGTGCGGCACCGCCCGCCGGGTCGCCGGCGCAGCCGCCGGCGGCCAGCACGGCGATCAGCACGGCGACCAACCGGGCGGCACCGGTCAGCCGGGCGGCACCGGTCAACCGGGCGGCACCGGTCAGCCGGCGCCGGCCGGGTCGCTCACCCGCCACCGTCGTCCAGTTCGGCCTCGTGCGGAACGGCCGCCGATTCGGGATCGTCCAGCCATCCGTAGGGCAGCGCCACCCGCCGCTGCGGCGAGCCCTGCCGCCCCCGGGGACCCTCGGCGGCCTGCGGGTAGGGCTGGTCCAGGTCGAGCCGGTCGATCAACTCGTCCAGCTCGCCCAGGCCCGCGACCATGCCGAACTGGCGGCGCAGGTCGGAGCCGACGGCGAACCCGCGCAGGTACCAGGCGGTGTGTTTGCGCAGGTCACGAATGCCCCGGTCGGCGCCCATCTCGGCACACAGCAGTTCGGCGTGCCGGCGCAGCACCGCGGCCACGGCGCGCAGGTCGGGTGGGGTCGGCGAGGGGCGACCGTCGAACGCGGCGGCCAGTTCGGCGAACAGCCAGGGCCGTCCCTGGCAGCCGCGGCCGACCACCACGCCGTCGCAGCCGGTCATCGCCATCATCGCCAGCGCGTCGGACGCCGCGAAGATGTCGCCGTTGCCCAGCACCGGCACCGAGGTCACCGCCTGCTTGAGCTTCCCGATCGTCTCCCAGTCCGCGGTTCCCGAGTAGTGCTGGATCGCGGTCCGGGCGTGCAGCGCGACCGCGGCAACGCCGGCGTCCTCGGCGATCCGACCCGCGTCCAGGTAGGTGATGTGCTCCGGGTCGATGCCGATGCGCATCTTGACCGTGACCGGGACGGCCCGCTCGCTCGCCGCGTCCACCGCCGCCCGCACGATCGCCTCGAACAGCCGCCGCTTGTAGGGGATCGCCGACCCGCCGCCCTTGCGGGTGACCTTCGGGACCGGGCAGCCGAAGTTGAGGTCGACGTGATCGGCCAGATCCTCTTCGACGACCATCCGGACCGCCCGGCCGACGACCGCCGGGTCGACCCCGTACAGCTGGACCGAGCGGGGCCGCTCGTCCGGCTCGAACCGCATCATCGCCCGCGACTTGGGGTCGCCGGCCACCAGCGCCCGGGTGGTGATCATCTCGCAGACGTACAGGCCGGCCCCGAACTCGCGGCACAACGACCGGAACGGCGCGTTGGTGACGCCGGCCATCGGCGCCAGCACCACCGGCGGCCACACCGGATAGGGCCCGATGCGCAGGGTGCCCGCCCGGGGTGCGGCGTCGGTGGTCGAGGCGTTCACTGGCCCATTGTCCCGTCCCGGGGGCCGCCGCTCCCCCCAAGAAAAAGTTGATCATGCAGGACACGCCCTTATCCGGCGGCGATAAGGGCGTGTCCTGCATGATCAACTTTGAGGGGGGAGCGGGCCGCGGGCGGGGGATGGACCGGGCCGCGGCGGCGAGTCGATGTGGGAGTGTGCTCAGCCATGAGCGAGTTGACGACGCTGGGCACCCTGTCCGCCGAACCCGCGCTGGCCCGACCGGACCTGCTGGCGGCCCCGGTGGCCGCCGCGCTGGTTGGCTGGCCCGCGGCCGACGGGGTCGCGGTGGCGCCCATCGACCCCGACCTGGCCGACACGGCGGCGTTCTGCGCCGCCTACGACGTCCCGCTCGACGTCTCGGCGAACTGCGTCGTGGTGTCCGGCAAACGGGCCGGCGAGCAGCGCTGGGCTGCCGCCGTCATCCTGGCCACCACCCGGGCCGACGTGAACGGCGCCATCCGCCGGCGGCTCGACGTCCGCAAGCTCTCCTTCGCCGCGATGGCCGACGCGGTGCGGCTGACCGGCATGGAGTACGGCGGGATCACCCCGATCGGCCTGCCCGAGGGTTGGCCGGTGCTCGTCGACGCCGCCGTCGCGGCCGCCGGCCCGGTGGTGATCGGCTCCGGCATCCGCGGCTCCAAGATCGTGCTGGACGGCGCCCGGCTGGCCGACCTGCCCGGCGCCGAGGTGATCGACGGGCTCGCCGTCCCGGTCTGACCGGTCAGCGGTCGCGCACCGCCGGCAGCACGTCCCGGGCGAGCAGCGCGACGTGGTCCAGGTCGGACAGGTCCAGGACCTGCAGATACACCCGTTGCACGCCGGCCGCCGCCCAGGTGCCCAGGGTGTCGGTCACCTGGGCGACCGTGCCGGCCAGCGGGCTCTCCCGGGCCTGCTCGGGCGTACGCCCCAGCGCCGCCGCCCGCCGGGCGAACTCCGCCTCGTCGGCCCCGACGACGGTGGTGTGGGCGGTCGAGTAGGTCAGCGACGCCGGATCCCGGCCCACGGACTCGCAGGCCCGGCGCACCCGCTCGTACTGCGCGGTGACGCTCTGCAGATCGGTGAACGCGACGTTGATCTCGTCGGCGAAGCGGGCGGCCAGGGCCGGGGTCTTCTTCGGCCCCTTGCCGCCGATGATGATCGGCAGGTGCGGGCGGCCCGCCGCGTCGGTCTGCGCCGGCTTGGGCAGACCCGGCGCGCCCGCCAGCGTGTAGAAGCGCCCGGTGTAGTCGTAGGTCTGGCCGGGCGGGGTCGCCCACAGCCCGGTGATGATCTCCAGTTGTTCGGACAGCCGGTCGAACCGCTCGCCGAACGAGCCGCCGAAGTCCAGCCCGTAGGCCCGGTGCTCGGGCTCGAACCAGCCGGTGCCGATGCCCAGTTCCATTCGCCCGCCGGAGATGTCGTCGACGGTCGCCGCGGCGATCGCCGTCATCGACGGGTGCCGGAACGTCGCCGAGGTGACCAGCGTGCCCAGCCGGATGTCCGGGACCAGCGCGGCGATGGCGCCCAGGTTGACGAACGACTCGGACGGCCCGGGTAACCCGTCCTGGCCCATCGCCAGGACGTGGTCGGACCGGAAGAACGCGGAGAAGCCGCCGTCGCGGGTGGCCCGGGCCATCGCCAGCAGATCGGCGAAGGAGGCGCCCTGCTGGGGTTCGGTGAAGATGCGCAGATCCATGCCGGGAAGGCTATGCCGCGCCGATCGTGCTCGACCTGACCGGTGGCCGGTGGTGGCTCGGCGTGATCGGTGACGGGCGGGCAGGATGGGGCGCATGGCGCCCCCCGTCGACCCCGCCCGGCTGCTGGACCTCGCCATGCGCGGCGCCCGCGCCGCCGGCCGCGAGCTGATGAGCCGGTACGGCAAGGTGCAGGGACTGGCGGCGAAGTCGTCGGCCACCGACCCCGTCACCGACGCCGATCGAACGTCCGAGTCGACGCTGGTCAAGCTCATCGTCTCGGAGCGCCCCGACGACGGTCTGCTCGGCGAGGAGGGGGCGGAACGGGAGTCGAGTTCCGGCATCCGGTGGGTGATCGACCCGCTGGACGGCACCGTCAACTACCTGTACGAGTTGGACAACTTCGCGGTCAGCATCGCCGCCGAGGACGAGCAGGGACCGCTCGTCGGCGTCGTGCACAACCCGGTCACCAAACGCACCTTCCACGCGATCCGCGGGGTGGGGGCCAGCGTCGACGGCCGGCCGCTGCGGGTGAACGACCCGGTGACGATGGACAGGGCGCTGCTGGCCACCGGATTCGGCTACGACGCCGAGATGCGGCGACGGCAGGCCGCGCTGATGGGCCGGCTGCTGCCGCGGGTGCGGGACATCCGCCGGATCGGCTCCGCGGCGCTCGACCTGTGCGCGGTGGCGTCCGGCTCCGTCGACGCGTACTTCGAGGAGGGGGTCAAGCCCTGGGACGTCGCCGCCGGCGGGCTGATCGCCGAGGAGGCGGGCGCGAAGGCGACCCGGACGACGCCGATCGCCGGGCAACCCGGCGTGCTGGTCGCCGGGCCGGCGTTGTTCGAGGAGCTGGTGCAGGTGCTGGTGCAGATCCGCAACGACGGCGGAAGCTGATCCGACTCAGTGGACGGGGTGCTGCACGGTCACCAGGTCCGCACCGGCCTCGGCCAGCCCGGACCAGTCACTGCTCGTGGTCAGCACGGCGAACGTGCCGGCCGCGAAGCGCCGGAGTTCGTCCTCGGCCGGATTGGTCCCGGCCTCGTCGTCACCGCGGCCGAGCCGGGCCTGGGTGAGAAGCTCCCAGGCCGTCGACGGGATGGTCGGCGCGTGCCCGACGACCAGCAGCGTGGCGGCGGCCGGCGGGGCGGCGGCCACCTGCTCCAGGATCTCGTCGACGCCGCCCCCGTACAGCTCGTCGGCGTAGCGCAACTGCCCGGTGACGCCGGTCGCGGCCAGCGTCTGCCGGGTCCGGGTCGCGGTCGAGCAGATCGCGGCGTCGACCGCCGGTAGGTTGGCCCGGATCCACCGGCCGGCCTCGGTCGCCGCCCGCACGCCGTCCGGGGTCAGCGGGCGGTCGTGATCGCGGATCGCGCTGGCGGCCGCCGCGTGGCGCATCAGAATGAGCGTCCTGGCGCTGGTCGGGGGCTGGGCCATGGGGTCCTCCCGCAGGGTGGCGTAGCGGCCGGCGGTGCTCGTTCCGGCGCCGCAACACGCTAACGCAAGCCCGAGGGCTCGACCGCCACCCGTCACGCAGTGTTTTCGCCGGATGCCCCGATCCGGCGTTGAATCCGCCGCCGGGCTGTGGTGTCATGGAATCACTGGTCCAGCAGAGGCGCCAGGAACGACCCTGACCTATCGGGAGTTCCTCGTGACTGCTGTGCTGGATCCAATCCTCGATGTCCCCACCCCGTCGACGCCTGCGCCGACCCGACGTCCGGCGTCGGGTCACACGATCGCCGCGGCGCCCACCGGCGACCGCGCCCAGCGGGTCCGTGACCTGCTCGAATACACCGCCACCTGCGTCGATCCGGCCGAGCTGCGGCGGTGCCGGCAGCAGGTCGTCATCGAATACCTGCCCGTCGCCCGTTCGCTGGCGGGGCGGTATTCCGGCCGCGGGGTGGAGCGCGGCGACCTGGAGCAGCTCGCCTACATGGGCCTGGTCAAGGCGGTGCAACGCTGGCGGCCGGGTCGCAGCGACGACTTCCTCCAGTTCGCGGTGCCGACCATCGTGGGCGAGATCAAGCGGTACTTCCGCGATCATTCCTGGCTGGTCCGGCCGCCCCGGCGGATCCAGGAACTGCGGGCCGCCATCGGCGAGGCCGAGCAGACCCACCGGCACCGGGACGGCAGCGCCCCGACCGACGCCGAACTCGCCGCGATCACCGGCGCGGACACCCAGGACATCGACGAGGCCCGGACGGCCGCGGCCTGCTGCCGCCCGCGCTCGCTGGACGAGGATCAGGGCCCGGGCTTGGCGCTGGCCCTGTCCTGGGGCGAGGAGGACGCCGAACTGCGCCGGGTCGAGGATCGGGCCACCGTCGACCGGCTGCTGGACGCGCTGACCGACCGGGAGCGCGACGTGGTGCACATGCGGTTCGACAACGGCTGGTCGCAGTCCCGGATCGGCAAGGAGATCGGCGTCAGCCAGATGCAGGTGTCCCGCTGGTTGCGGACGATCACCGAGAAGCTGCGCTGCTGCGCCGACCGCTGACCGGCTGCCTCGCTCGACCCGCTCAGCCGGGCCGGCCGTCCCGGCTGTCGCCCGTGGGCAGCCGGCCGGTCCGGACGAGGGTGGCCGCGACCTCGTGCAGCTTGATGTTGTTCTGCTGAGAGTGCCGGCGCAGCACCGAGAACGCCTTCTCCGGGCCGAGTTTGAATCGCTCCATGAGGATGCCCTGGGCCTGGCCGATCAGGTGGCGCGAGTCGATCGCCCGCCACAGGTCGCGCTCGGACCGGACCCGGGCCAGCGCGACCGACGCGTGCGCGGCCACCACCCGGGCCGTCTCGATCTCGTCGTCGCTGAAGTCGTCGACGCCGGCGTAGTACAGGTTCAGCGCGCCCAGCACCCGCGCGTCGGTGAACAGGTGGATGCTCAGCACGCTGTGCAGACCGAGGGCGGCGACCGCCGGACCCCAGGTGGGCCACCGCGGATCGGACGCGGTGTCGACGATCAGGTAGGCGCCGCCCTGCTCGGCGGCGCTCAGGCACGGGCCCTCGTCGAAGTCGTACTGCAGCTTGTCGGCCTGGTCGATGATCTCGGCCGAGGTGGCGGTGGTTTCGGCCCCGCCCTGCACGCCGACCAAGGTCACGCTGGCGCCGAAGCAGCCGCACGACGACATGGCCAGGTCAACGACGGACTGCAGGGCGTCCTGGACGTCCGGGTTGGCCGCGACCTGCCGGGCGGCCTCGGACAGCTCGGAGTCCGAGACCGGGTCGAGGTCGGGAGTCAGCTCGGCCTCGTTCGTCGTCATGTCGCCGGCCTTCCGTTCGATGGTCATGGTCGTTCCTGCCCCGATCGTGAGGTCAGCGGAGATCCCGGATGGCCGGACGCACGGGCGGGGCGTCGCGGTGGTCGCGGGCGTCGCGCGCGTCCGGTCCCGGTGGCAGCCGCGAGCGGTCGGCCAGCCCGGATAGGTCCGGTTCCACCGCCCGCCGGGTCCGCGAGCGGCTGCTCAGCGCCTCCGGGTGTTCGGCGTTGGCCTTGATGACGACGATCCGGTCGCCCGGCTGGAACACCTTCACCCCGCCCGAGTCGAAGCGGTGCGACACCCCGTTCCGGATGACCGTCAGCACGATCTCGCCGCGCGCCTGCAGCCGGGCGGGGGCCAGCCCGACGTCCTCCGGCCGCACCTCGCGCTCGGAGATCTGCAGCCCCGCCACCGGCTCCAGCAGATCCTCGATGACCTCGCCGGCGTTCGGGGCGAAGATCGACAGGCCGAGCATGCGGCCGGCCGACTCCGCGGTGGGGATGACCACGTCGGCGCCGCCCTGCCGGAGCACCTCGATGTTCTGCTCCTCGCGGGCCGCGGCGGCGATGGTGGCGTTCGGCGCCAGCCGGCGCGCGGTGAGGGTGACCAGCACGCTGGTGTCGTCCCGATCCGCCGCGACGATCACCTGGGTGGCGCTGGGCACCGCGGCCTGCCGCAGCACCTCCTCGCGCCGGGCGTCGCCGAGCACGCCGACGCACCCGTCGCCGGTCGCCGCCTTGATGTTGGCCCCGTCGCTGTCCACCACCACGATGTGGTCGGCCGGGTAGCCCTGGTCGATCAGGGCGCCGACGGCCGAGCGGCCCTTCATGCCGTAGCCGATGACGACGGTGTGCTTCTTCACGCGCTTTCTCCAGCGGCTGGTGCGGAATTGCTGGCGGCTCCGTTCGGTCAGCACCTCGATCGTCGTGCCGACCAGGACGATCAGGAAGACGAACCGCAACGGAGTGATGACGACGATGTTGGTGAGCCGGGCGGTCTCGGTGACCGGGGTGATGTCGCCGTACCCGGTGGTCGACAGGGTGACGGTGGCGTAGTACAGCGCATCCAGCCAGGTGTCGATCTGGCCCTCGAGGTCGCGGTAGTCGGCGCGCTCGACGTAGACGACGACCGTCGTGATGACCACGCACATCGCCGCGACGAAAATGCGAAAGCTGATCGCCCGGACCGGACCGTGCTCCTTGACCGGCAAGGACAGGGTGGGATTCTCGGATGCCACAAGGCCGCACAGTACGCCGAACGTGCAGGTCGTAGCGGCCGTGGGCGGTCTCGGCGGGCGGGGAGGCCCGGCGCGGCTCGGCGGGGGCTCGGCGGTGGCTTGGCCGTGGCTTGGCCGTGGGCGGGTGGCGGTCGCGTGGGGAGGGGTTCGAGGCCCGGGCCGGTCTCTCGGGTTCGAGAACGAGGACCGGGCCGGTCGAGGGGGCAGTGCCGGCCCTTGGGGGTCGTCGTGAAGGGCACTTTCTGCGCCCTCGATCTTGCGGATTCACCCGACCACTCCTGAAGGGGCCCGTTGCCCGGTCGACGGGGCAGTTTCGGCCCTCGGGAAGCCGTCCGGAGGGCACCAACTGCACCCTCGGCCGGTCAGGGGCGGACCCAGCCGCCGGCGACCAGGGCTTGTTCGATCCGGCGCAGGCACGCGTCGCGATGGGTGAAGAAGGTGCGGCTGGTGAGCCTGACGACGACCCAGCCGTGGCGGGCGAAGTTCTCAATCCGGTGGAGGTCCTTGTCGTATTGACGGGTGTCGGCGCGGTGGTGGTCGCCGTCGTATTCGACGATCACCCGGAACGTCCGGTACACCAGGTCGCCCCGGCCGATCGTGGTGCCGTCGGGCGCCAGGATCTCGACGTTCACCTCCGGTTCGGGCAACCCGGCGCCCACCAGCGCGAGGCGGACCAAGGTTTCCGGTCGCGACTCGACACCAGGTCGGACCAGGGCCAGGGCCCGGCTTGCGGTGGTCTTGCCGCGTCCACGGAACCGGCCGACCCGCTGCGTCAGGTCGGCGAGGGTGAGCCAGGGCCGGTCGTCGACCTGGTGGGCGATCGGCGGATCGAAGATCAGCGCATCCCCGATCACCACCAGGTCCTCGACCGGTAGTCGCGCGCTCAACTGGCAGAACATGCTGGCCGGATCGACGACCCATCGCCCGTGGCGGCGCACCGCGCCGGTGTGCGGGTCGATGAGTTTGTGCCCGACGACGCCGTTCCTCCGGGGCGGTTGGCCTGGTGGACGGATGCTGACGTGCAGGTCGTCGTCCTCGCCATCGGCGCGGGGGAGCGGCAACGGCCAGAGCCGGGCCGCGGTGACGTGGCTGAACACCGGATCGTGGCCGAGTGCGACGGCAAGCGCCGCGCACCTGGCCAGCAACTCGGACGGCGGAACGAACAATCCCGGATCGTCCTGGAACCGGGCGCCGACGTTCGTGTCGTCGCGGCTGACCCGGACTCCCCGGAACGGCCGGTCGAGGTCGCGCCCGCGCATCCGCTTGGTGGTGAGGCCCACGTTGCGCCCCTGCGCCAATGTGAACGGACCGGCCTTGAGTTCGGTCGGCAAGGGCTTCCGGGGGCTGGCCATGTGCGAATGATGGCCGAAATCTGAGCGGGCGGCGGAGTTGTCCACAATCGCCAGGTCAGAGCCGCTGTGCGCGGCAGGCTTCGCGGAGTCCATGGGCAAGGGCCTGGGCAGTGCGGGCCGGTTGGGGGGCGGCCGAGGGCCGAGGGTGCAGATCGTGCCCTTCGGGACCGTCGGGAAGGGCCGGGAGTGCTCCCTCGACGGGAGTCGACCGTCGGCGGCCCACGGCGAGCGGACCGCAAGGGTCGAGGGTGCAGTAAGTGCCTATGCCGACGACCGGGAAGGGCCGGAAGTGCCCCCTCAACGTCGGGCGAGGCCCGGCCCGAGGGTGCGCGACGACACCAGCCACCCGGACTCGGCGCGTCAGGGGTTGGTCGGTGGCTCCCGGTCGGCCAGGAACGCCTCGAACTGGGCGCCCAGTTCGTCCGCGGTGGGCAGCGGCGCGGACTGGGCGAGCAGGCTCTGCCCGGTGGCCGAGACGTAGGCGTCGTACTGCTGCTCGAGGGCCTGGACCACCTCGGCGACCTCGGCGTTGTCGGCGATCTGCTTGGCCAGTTCGGTGCGCACCTTGGCGGCGGCCTCGTCCAACTGGCTGGTCGGTAGCAGCAGCCCCGTGGCATCCGCGACGGCCTGGATCAGGGTCCGCGCGGTCTCGGGGTAGTCCGAGCGGGCGATGTAGTGCGGGACGTGGGCGGCGAAGCCGATGGCATCCCGGCCGGCCCGGCCGAACCGGTACTCCAGCAGGCCGACGGCGTGCCCCGGCACCTGGATCGTGCCGAACAGATCGTCCTGGACGGGCAGCAGCCCGGGCCGGGTGGCGTGCGAGGACATGCCGGTCGGGCGGGTGTGTGGGACACCCATGGGGATGGCCATCAGGCCGACCGTCAGGCGCACGGCGAACCGGTCGGCGACCTGACCGACCGCGGCGATGAACCGCTCCCACTGGCTGTCCGGCTCGGGTCCGGACAGCAGCAGGAACGGCGTGCCGTCCGAGTCGGTGAGCAGCCGGAGCAGCAGCTGGGGCTCCTGGTACTCGGTGAAGGCGTTCCGTTGGTAGGTCAGGACGGGCCGCCGGGCCCGGTAATCGATCAGCTGGTCGACGTCGAAGGTGCCGATCACGGTGGTCGGCCGGGTCTCCAGCAGGTGCTCGACGGCCAGCCGCACGCCGGACCCGGCGTCCACATAGCCGTCCAACGCGACGATCAGGACCGGGTCGTGCAGGGTCTCGATCTCGTCCCGCTCCAGGTGCAGCTCGTACAGCTCGCCTGGTTCGCCGCCCATCGCCTCGCTCCGTGTCGTCCGCCCGTCGGGGCATCGAGTGTCGGGTCCATCGTCACCTGCCCGTCCAGGCAGGGCAACGTGATCCGATGACGCGGCATTCCCGGGCGCCCTGTTCCCGCCGAGCGCCGGACCCGTCGCCACCGGGCATCCGGCCCAACGACGCCCGCGCGGATCAAGTCGTCGACTCGCGTCACACCGTTCACATTCGCTGCGGTTTCATCCGCGCGGGCGTAGATGATCCGCGCGGGGAGGGGTGGGGGTCAGGCGAAGACGATGGTGCGCAGGCCGTCGCGCAGGACGCGGTCCTCCAGGTGGTAGGTCAGGCCGCGGGCCAGCACGGCCTTCTCGATGTCCCGGCCGAGGCGGACCATGTGCGCGGGGGAGTCGGCGTGGTCGACCCGGATGACGTCCTGGTCGATGATCGGGCCGGCGTCCAGTTCCGGGCTCACGTAGTGGCAGGTCGCGCCGATCATCTTGACGCCCCGCACGTATGCCTGGTGGTACGGCCGCGCCCCGCGGAACGAGGGCAGGAAGCCATGATGGATGTTGATCAGCTTGCCGTCCCACGCCTGGCACAGCGACTCCGGGATCACCTGCATGTACCGGGCCAGCACGATCGCGTCCGGGTCGTGCCGGTCCGCCTCGATCCGGACCTGCTCGAACGCGGCCGCCTTGCCCGCGTCGTCGGCCGGGATCGGGATGTGCCGGAACGGCAGCCCGAACAGCCGGGCCACCGGCTCCAGGTCGGTCCGGTTGCCGATGACGACGCCGATGTCCACCGGCAGTTCCCCGGAGTGCCACCGGGACAGCAGCTCGTACAGGCAGTGCCCCTCGCGGGAGACCATCAGCACGATCCGCTTGCGGTCGGCACTGTCCACGACCTGCCAGCTGTCGGCGTCCAGCTCCCGGGCCACCGCGCCGAACCGCTCCCGCAGCTCGGTCACCGGGAACGACACCGACTCCGCGCGGACCTCCTGCCGGGTGAAGAAGCGGCCGGACTCCTCGTCCGAGTGGTACGCCGCCTCGGTGATCCAGCCGCCGATGTCGGCGAGGAAGGTGGTGATCCGGGCGACGATCCCGGTGCGGTCGGGGCAGCTGAGGATCAGCACGAAGCGACGGTCATCGGGCACGGCGGTCCATGCTGCCAGCCCCGCGCCCGGCGGGCGACGCGGGTTCAGCCGGTCAGCCGGGTCCGGGTGTACGTCTCCTCCATGGCCAGCAGCTCGGCGATCTGCTTGGCGATGACGCCCTCGATCTTGGCGCCGAAGATCGGGATCGGCACCGCCGCCGAACCGACCACGTTCAGCGTGGAGCCGGAGCCGACGTTGGTCAGCGACATGGTGCCGTTGAGGGAGGCCGGTGCGCCCTTGACGGTCAGCGTGAAGTCGGCGGTGTAGCCGTCGCCGTCGGCCTTCCAGGTCTCGGTCCGCTCGGTCGCCGGATCGCCCTGGATCATCGAGGCGACCATCGACGGCAGGACCGACGCCGGGATCGCCTGCCGGGTGACGATGGTGACGCCGTCGCCGGTGCTGTCCACCGTCACCACCTCCGGGTCCAGCGCGCCGGAGTCCTCCAGCCGGCCCTGGATGAAGTCCCGGTCGTTGAACAGCGCGAAAACGTCCGCCGCCGGGGCGTCGTACTGCTGGGTCACCTTGAGCGGTGTGGGCACGTGAACTCCCGTTCGAATGGTGCTGGTTCGGGCCTGGCGTCAGGCGAATCATCACCGCCGATCACGGGCGGTGCAAGCGGCCTCGCCGGGCCCGGCGGATTCCGCTCGGGCCACTGCTGCCGGATCGGGCGGTAAAGGTTACGGTCTACGCGGCCGGTCGACGTCGGATCTGTGGTCACTGCCCGACCGGTGCCCTGGAAAACCTGACGTTCGGAGGAGCCACCCGTGTCCCGTCATCCACTCGACTCGCTCAGTGCTGAGGAGTTCCGCCGCACGACCGCCGCGTTGCGATCGTCGGGTGACCTGACCTCGACCCGCCGGTTCGCGTCGATCACCCTGGACGAGCCGGCCAAGGCCGACGTGCTGGCCTGGCGGGAGGGCGACCCGATCGTCCGGCGGTCACTGTCGGTGATGTGGGACCGGTCGGACAACAAAACGTACGAGGCGGTCGTCGAACTCGGCGAATCCGGTGACTCCGTCGTCTCGTGCACCCATATTCCGGGCGTCACGCCGAACTTCACCCCGGACGAGTGGCACGACTGCGAGGTCGCCATGAAGGCGAACCCGGAGGTCGTCGCCGCGCTGGCCGAACGCGGCCTGACCGATCTGGACCTGGTGCTGATCGACGTCTGGACCTACGGCAAGGCCCTGATGCCGGAGAAGTACCGGGACCGGCGGCTGGGCTGGGCCGACATCTGGGTGCGCTCCACCCCGACCGGCAATCCCTACGCGAACCCGGTGTCCGGGATCAAGCTGATCGTCGACATGAACACCATGGAACTGCTGGAGATCGACCGATCCGACAAGGTGGCCGCACCGGCGCCGGTGATGGGCGAGTACGAACCGGCCCTGGTGCCCGGGCAGGTGCTGCGGGACGACATCAAGCCGTTGGAGATCACCCAGCCGGACGGGCCGTCCTTCGATGTCGACGGGAACGTCATCACCTGGCAGAACTGGTCGTTCCGGCTGGCCTTCAATTACCGGGAGGGGCCGGTCATCCACCAGGTCAGCTACGACGACCACGGCACGGTGCGGGACATCGCGTACCGGATGTCGTTCGCCGAGATGGTGGTGCCCTACCGGGACAGCAGCTTCGACCACTACCGGCGCACCGCCTACGACATCGGCGAGTGGGGCATCGGCTACATGACCCAGTCGTTGGAGCTGGGCTGCGACTGCCTGGGCGAGATCCGTTACGTGGACGCGGTGCTCACCGACAGCCTCGGGGAGCCGTTCACCATCAAGAACGCGATCTGCCTGCACGAGGAGGACAACGCGGTCCTGTGGAAGCACGTCGACTCGATCAACGGTCGGGCCGAGGTGCGGCGGCAGCGGCGGATGGTGGTGTCCATCCACGCCACCGTGGCCAACTACGAGTACCTGGTCTACTGGCGGTTCTACCAGGACGGCAACATCGAGTGCGAGGTGCGGGCGACCGGGATCATGGTCACCACACCGATTCCCGAGGGCGACCCGACCCCGCCGACCGGGACCTTGGTGGATCACCGCACGTACGCGCCGTTCCACCAGCACTTCCTCATCGCCCGGCTCGACCTGGACATCGACGGCCAGCAGAACAGCGTGGTCGAGAGCGATTCGTACGCACCGCCGGTCGGCCCGGACAATCCGTACGGGTTGGCGCTGGTCACCGAGGCGACCACGATCGAGTCGGAGTCGCAGTCGGCCCGGGACTTCAGCTTCGAGCGGCAGCGCGGCTGGAAGGTGGTCAACCCCAACAAGACCAACGCCTTCGGTACCCCGGTCGCGTACAAGCTGGTGCCCGGCGCGGCGTTCCCGGTGATGATGGATCCGACGACGGCGCAGTACCTGCGGGCGCCGGTGATGGGCCACACGCTGTGGGTGACCAGAAACCACGACGACGAGAAGTGGCCGGCCGGAACGTATCCCACGCAGAGCGAGACGGACGACGGGTTGACCCGGTGGATCGCCGACGACGAGTCGCTGGTCAACACCGACGTGGTGCTCTGGTACGTGTTCGGCATCCACCACATCACCCGGGTGGAGGACTGGCCGATCATGCCGGTGGACACGATCTCGTTCTGGCTCAAGCCGTTCGGGTTCTTCGACCGGAATCCGTCGCTGGACGTGCCGCCGCAGCCGAACACCGGCGACCACTGCCACACCTGATCGGCGCGGCCGCCGACGGGCGTCGGCCGACCCCGTGCGGCCGACCCCCTGCGGCCGACCCCGTGCGCTGATCCAAGTCCCACAAACCCCGGCAAATCGGGCGCGAAAATGGGACTTGGATCAGCGCAGCCAGGCAGCGAGCGGCGCGGCCCGCACAGCGACCCGCAGCAGCGGAACGGAGCAGCGGAACGGGGGCGGCGGGCGTGGGCGGGGCTCAGCGGGTGAACGTGCCCAGCCCGCTGTGGTCCCACTGCTCGACCGTCACCGAGGTCGCGGTGTCCCCGTTGACCGTGAAGGTGACCGCGGAAATGCTGCCGTTGTCGATGTTCTCGCCACCGGGCTCGGAGCCGCGGTTGCCGGCCGGGTTGAGCGTGAACGTCTGGCCGTCCCAGTGCGTCAGCGGGTACTGGATCTGCTTGGGCCCGGCGGTGAGCACCAGGCCGCCACCGGACTCGCTCACGGTGATCGGGCCGAAGTAGTCGTTGGCATAGGTGCCGACATAGGCCGAGTTCGGTGACGCCGGGGCCGGGTTGGCCGGCGGCGTCTCGCCGACCAGCTCGCCGGTGGGGGCCAGGACCGAGGCGAGCGCGGTCTGGTAGCCGGCCAGCCAGTCCAGTTGCGGGCTGCCGTACTCGGCCACGTCGGCGAAGTTGGCGGCCACCCCTTCGGCGGTGCCGTTGGCGCTGGCGTTGACCAGCACGACGATGCCCAGGTCCAGGTTGGGGATCATCATCACGGTGGTGCCGCCGCCCGCGGCGAACGCGCCGGAGTGGGTCAGCCGGACGCGGCCCGACCCGTCGTTGCCGACGCCGAAACCGTAGCCGTAGAAGCCGGCCCGGGCGTCGATCTGCTTCGGCGTCGGGCTGCCGTCGGCGCCCCGCATCACCGGCGTCAGCGCCGCCCGCAGCGCCTCGTCGTCGACCAGCTGGGTGCCGTCCGGCGCCTTCCCGCCGGCCAGCACCATGGTCATCCACCGGGCGACGTCGTTCGCCGAACCGCTCGCCCCGCCGGCCGGCGACTGGCCGTCCGGGTCCCGGACGTAGGTGGCCGCGTAGCCGCCGCCCTCGACCGGGACGTGCCCGGCGGCGTGGTTCGGGTTGGCCGCGAAATCGTCGAAATCGGAACTGGTGTTGGTCATCCCGAGCGGGGTGTAGATGTTGCGGGCCGACAGCGTCGACCAGTCGGTGCCGGCCGCCGCGGCGACCGACTCGGCGCCGGCCGTCATGCCGTAGTTCGTGTAGTTGTAGATCGCGCGGATCGGGTTGAGCGGCAACAGCTTCAGCCGGTCGAAGATCTGCTGCTGGTCGTAGCCCAGGTCCTCCAGGTCGTCCCCGGCGTGGTTGGGCAGGCCGGAGCGGTGCGAGTACATGTCGGCGATCGTCACGTTCTGCGTGACGTACGGGTCGGCCAGGGTGAAGCCGGGCAGGTGGTCGACGATCCTGGTGTCCCAGGCGACGGTGCCCTTGCCGATCTCCTCGGCGACGACCGTCGCGCCGATCGGCTTGGACACCGACGCGAGCTGGAAGGCGGTGTCCGCGTCGATCGTCTCCGGCTTGCCGACCTCGCGGACCCCGTACCCCTTGGCGAACACGATCTCGCCGCCGTGCACGACGGCGACCGCCATCCCGGGCACGCCGGTCTTGTCCATGGCGTCCTGGGCGATCGAGTCGATCTGGTCGATCGCCCGGGCGACCCACTCGTCGTTCGTGGCGATGCCGGGGATCGCCGACGGGTTGCCGGTCGACGGGGGTGTCGCCGGGCCGGCCGATCCCGAACTCGTCGGTGCCCCCGAGCCGGTGGCCGGCGAGTTCGCGGCCGCGGACCCGCTCCCGGCGGCGGCGCCGCTCTCGCTGGTGCACGCCGTCAGCACGAGGGCGGACGCCGCGGCGGTCGCCCCGAAGAAGGTGCGTCGATCCATGGGTACCTCCGGCCGGCGGGGCAGTCGGGCGCGCGGGTGCGCGCCCATGATCATCCTGACGTCGCCTCCCGGCCGGTGGATATGGGCCCAGGTCGCCAGTCGATCCTGGCGACCTGGGTCGGTAGGCCCGCCGACCGGCCCGCGCGACAATGGGCCGGACCGGGTACGCCGAACCGTGCGGACGGCGCCGAGCTGCGGCAGGGTGGGACGGCATGAGGGTGGTCATCGGCGAGGACGAGGCGCTGTTGCGCCGGGGCCTCACGCTCGTGCTGGAGAGCGCGGGCATCGAGGTGGCCGGCGCCGCCGCGGACGCCGCGGGCCTGCTGGACCTGGTCGACCGGCGCGAGCCCGATCTGGTGATCACCGACGTCCGGATGCCCCCGACGCACACCGACGAGGGCATGGTGGCGGCCCTGGCCATCGTCCGCAGCCATCCGGTGATCTCCGTCGTGGTGCTGTCCCAGCACGTGCAACGTCGCTACGCGATTGAGCTGCTGGCCGAGAAGCGCCAGGGGATCGGCTATCTGCTCAAGCAGCGGATCGGCGACGTGGAGACGTTCGTGGACGACCTGCGCCGGATCGCCGCCGGCGGCGCGGTGATCGACCCCGAGGTGGTGGCCATCATGGTGGCCCGGGCCCGGTTGGACGACAGCGTCATCGGCCGGCTGACCCCCCGGCAGCACGAGGTGCTCAAGCTGGTCGCCGAGGGGCGCAGCAACGGCTACATCGCCGCCGAGCTGGTCATCACCGAAAAGGCCGTGGTGCAGCACACGTCGCGGATCTACGACGCGCTCGGCCTGCCCAACGACGACGACGGCCACCGCCGGGTGCAGGCCGTGCTGAAGTACCTGGCCGGCACGTCGTCGACGGTCTGATCGCGCCCGTGACTGGGCACCCGCCCGACCCGCCGGTGATCCGGTCGGCGCTGGCGCGTTCGCTGCGCCGGTCGTTGGTGTACCTGACGGCGGCGGTTCTCGGCGGCAGCGGGCTGCTGCTGGTCCTGCTGGTCGCCGAGGCCGCCAATCCGCCGTGGGCGTACCTGCTGTTCAGTGCGGCGAGCTGGATCTGGCTGCTGGCCGGGGTGCTCGCCTGGTGGCGGCGCCCGTCCAACGGGCTGGGCGCCCTGCTGGTGCTCGGCGGGCTGGCGATGGTCCTGGGCGAGGCGAGCAGCAGCGTCATCCCGGCGGTCGCCGCGGTCGGCGCGGTGTTCGCCACCGCGCCGTTGGCGGTGACGGTGCACCTGCTGCATGCGTTCCCGGCCGGGCGGATCCGCGGCCGGGCGTCCCGGATCACCGTCGCCGCCGGCTATGTCGTGGTGCTCGTGCTGCAGTTCCCGCTGTACGCGTTCAACGCCGGGGCGGCCGGGCTGCCGGTGTTCGTGGCCGACCGGCCGGACCTGCTGGTGGCCGGCACCCGGATCCAGGAGATCGCCGGCGCGTCGGTGATGGTCGCGACCGCGGTGATCCTGGCCGTCCGGCTGCACCGGTCGCTGCCCTACCAGCGCCGGGTGCTGGTCCCGCTGTTCGGCTACGGGACGCTCGCCGTGCTCTACATCCCGCTGTCCTCCAGCGTGCTGGCGCCGTGGTTGAACCTCGACCCGGTGTTCCTGGCGGCCAGCCAGATCGTGGTGATCGCGGCCATCCCGATCGCGTTCGCGCTCGCGGTGCTGCGCGGCGGGTTCGCCCGGACCGGTGAGCTGGCCGAGCTGGCCACCTGGCTGGGCGCGCCCGGGCACCGGTCCGACCTGTCGACCGCGCTCGCGTCGGTGCTCGGTGACCGTTCGTTGGAGCTGGTGTTCTGGGTGCCCGAGAGGGGCCGCTACGTCGACGCCGCCGGCCGGCCGGTCACGCTGCCCGATCCGGCCGGCCCGAGGCCGAGCTCGCCTCGTGCGTGGGTGCCGATCGAGCTGTCCGGTCAGCCGATCGGCGCGATCGTCTACGACGCCGAGCTCAACGCGGACCCCGAGCTGGTGTCGGCCGCGGGCCGGGTGGTCGCCCTCGGCGTCGACCGGGAACGGTTGACCGCGGCCCTGCGCACGTCGGAACAGTCGCTGCGACGCTCCCGCGAGCGCCTGGTGGAGACCGCCGACCGGGAACGCAAACGTATCGCCCAGGACCTGCACGACGGCATCCAGGTGCAGCTGGTTCTGCTGGCCATGCAGGCGCAGCAGTTGGCGATCGGCCTCGGCCCGGACGACCCGACCCGCGGCCAGGCCGTCGACCTGCGCCGGGGCATCGACGCCGCGGCCGCCGAGTTGCGCGCCCTGGTGCACGCCGTCATGCCGGCCTCGCTGGTGGAACGGGGGCTGGCGTCCGCGACCGAGGATCTGGTCGACCGGGTGCCGCTGCGGACCAGCCTGCAGATCGCCGGCCTCGGTGCGCTGCCCGACCCGGTGCAGAGCACGGCCTATTTCGTCGTCGCCGAGGCGGTGACGAATGTGGTCAAGCACGCCGACGCCACCCGGGTCGCGGTGCGGCTGCTCGGCGTCGACGGCACGCTCGACGTGGAGATCGCCGACGACGGCCGGGGCGGGGCGTCGGCCGACAAGGGCACCGGCATCCGCGGCCTGGTCGACCGGGTCGACGTGCTCGGCGGCACCTTCGAGCTGACCAGCCCGCCCGGCGGCGGCACCGTCCTTCGGGTGCGGCTGCCGGCCTCCGGGTAGAACGTTCGTCGGTCGGCGGCGGCCACCACCGAGCCCGGGCTGGAGGTCCGCTCGGCGGCCGGGCAGGGCACGACGGTCGAAGGCCGGCTGCCCCTGACCTGACGGGGCAACCGGCCTTCGCGGGTCGGACGGATCGGTCGGCGTATCAGCCGGCCCGGGGTGCGCCCTCCTCGGCGTCGACCCGGTCGGCCAGCGACGGTCGCGAGCCGGGCAGCACCACCGGGGCGCGGCCCTTCTTGCGGTTCTCGTCCAGCTCGACCATAGTCCGCTCGAAGGTGATGATCCGGTGGCCGCGGCTCTTGCTGAACCACAGGGAGCGGGCCCAGTTGTACAGCGTGCCGAGCCGGTTGCCCCAGCCGACCAGGTACGCGACGTGGATGAAGCCCCACATCAGGTAGGCGATGAAGCCGGTGGTCTTGACGCCGAACGCGTCGGCCACCGCGGCCTTGTGGCCGATGGTTGCCATGCTGCCCTTGTCGAAGTACTTGAACGGCGGTGGGGTGGGCGCCCCGGTGGTGCGGGCGCCGATCAGCTTGGCGACGTACTTGCCCTCCTGCATGGCCGGTTGGGCCACTCCGGGCAGGCCGTTGAGCGAGACCATGTCGCCGATGGCGAACACCTCGGGGTGTCCGGGCAGGCTGCAGTCCGGGTTGACCGACACCCGGCCGGCCCGGTCGGTGTCGGCGCCGGTCTTCTCGGCCAGCATCTTGGCCAACGGGGAGGCCTGCACGCCGGCCGCCCAGATCCGGGTGCGGGCGCGGATCGTCTCCACCCCGTTCGGGCCCTTCACCGTGATGGACTCGTGGTCCATGTCGGTGGCCAGGGTGCCGGTCCGGATCTCCACCCCCATCTTCTCCAGGTGCTCCTTGGTGTAGCGCTGGAGCTTCTTGTCGAACGGCGGCAGCACGGCGGGGGCGCCCTCGAGCAGGATGATCCGGGCCTCGGTGGTGTCGACGGTCCGGTACTCCTGCGGCAGCACCAGGTGGGCCAGCTCGGCCAGCTGGCCGGCCAGTTCGACGCCGGTCGGTCCGGCGCCGATCACCACGAAGGTCAGCCACTCGGCCCGCTCGGCCGGATCGCTGGCCATCTCGGCCATCTCGAATTTGCTCAGGATGCCGTCGCGCAGGTAGCGGGCGTCCTCGATGGTCTTCATGCCGGGGGCGAACTCGGCGAACTCGTCCTTGCCGAAGTACGAGTGGGAGGCGCCGGCGGCGACCACCAGCGAGTCGTACTCCAGGTCCAGGGTGCGGCCGTCGGGGCCGAGGGCCCGCACCACCTTGTTGTCCAGGTCGAGATCCTTGACCTCGCCCAGCAGGGCCCGCGCGTTGCGTTGCTTCTTGATGGTGGCCCGGATGGCCGGGGCGATCAGCCCGGGGGAGATGAGGCCGGCCGCGACCTGGTACAGCAGCGGCTGGAACAGGTGATGGTTGGTGCGGTCGACGATGGTGACGTCGACCGGCGCGTCCTTGAGATAGCGGGTCGCGTTCAGCCCGCCGAACCCGCCGCCGACCACGACCACACGGTGTCGCCCGTTCGACATGCTTCCTCCATGGTGTCAGTGCTGACCATCATCTACGGTCGGCCCCGCTTCGGCTTGCCACCGGAGCCCGATTACTGCCCAGCGGTAGAGGCCTTCGACCCTTGCTCCGGACGACGTCGACCGTCCCGTGTCTTACCGCATCGGTGATTGCGGTGACGTTACCGGGACGGTCGATCGAGGTCGCGCGGACGAGTCGAAGCGTTGCCTTCGTCCTAATGACGTAACATAGCTCACCACGTTGCCCACGTCACCGGCCCGGAGTCGAAGCCCCGGGTGTGACCGTCGTGACAGAAGCCGTCAGAGCTTGATGCCGACGTACTTGGTCTCCAGGTACTCCTCGATGCCCTCGGTGCCGCCCTCGCGGCCCAGGCCGGAGGACTTCACGCCGCCGAACGGGGCGGCCGGGTTGGACACGATGCCCTGGTTGATGCCGACCATGCCGGTCTGCAGCTTCTCGGCGACGGTAACGGCGCGGGTCAGGTTCTCGGTGAAGGCGTAGGCGACCAGGCCGAACTCGGTGTCGTTGGCCTTGGCGATGGCCTCGTCGTCGGTGCTGAAGGTGATGATCGGGGCGACCGGGCCGAAGATCTCCTCGGTGAACACCCGGGCGTCGGTGCCGACCCCGGCCAGCACGGTCGGCGGGTAGAAGTGGCCCGGCCGGTCCAGCGCCTGCCCGCCGGTGAGCACCTGGGCGCCCTTGTCGACCGCGTCGGCGACCAGTTCGGTCACCTTGTCCACGGCCGCCGAGTCGACCAGCGGTCCGACGGTGACGCCGTCGTCGATGCCGGGGCCGATGCTCATCGCGCCCATCCGCTGCGCCAGCTTGGCGGCGAAGTCGTCGGCGACGGATTCGTGGACCAGGAACCGGTTGGCTGCGGTGCATGCCTCACCGATGTTGCGCATCTTGGCCAGCATGGCGCCGTCCACGGCCTTGTCCAGGTCGGCGTCGGCGAACACCAGGAACGGCGCGTTCCCGCCCAACTCCATCGACGTCTTGAGCACGCCCTGGGCGGACTGTTCGATCAGCCGCCGGCCGACCTCGGTGGAGCCGGTGAAGGTCAGCTTGCGCAGCCGCGGGTCGCGGATGATCGGCTCACTCACCTGGCCCGAGTGCGAGGTGGTGATGACGTTGACGACGCCGTCGGGCAGGCCGGCCTCGATCAGCACGGCGGCCAGGGCCAGGGTGGTCAGCGGGGTCTGCGCGGCGGGCTTGACGACCGCGGTGCAGCCGGCGGCCAGCGCCGGGCCGAGCTTGCGGGTGCCCATCGCCAGGGGGAAGTTCCACGGGGTGATCGCGTAGACCGGGCCGACGGGCTGCTTCATGGTCAGCAGCCGGGTGCCGCCGGACGGCGCGATGGAGTACCGGCCGGCGATCCGGACGGCCTCCTCGGAGAACCAGCGGAAGAACTCGGCGCCGTAGGTGACCTCGCCGCGGGCCTCGGCCAGGGGCTTGCCCATCTCCAGGGTCATCAGCAGCGCGATGTCCTCGGCGCGCTCGGTGAGCAGCTCGAACGCCTTGCGCAGGATCTCGCCGCGGGCCCGGGGGTCGGTGGCCGCCCAGTCGTCGGCGGCGGCGACCGCGGCGTCCAGCGCCTCGATGCCCTGCGCCGGGGTGGCGTCGGCGACCTGGGCGATCGTGGTCCCGGTGGCCGGGTTCTCCACGTCGATCGTCTGCTCGGTGCCGATCCATTTCCCGCCGATCAGCAGCCCCTTCGGGACCGCGTTCAGCACGCGGGAGACGGTGTCGTCGGTGACGGCCATGATTGTTGCTCCTCCGAGATCGGTGGGTCGGTGTCGCTGCTTCGGTCGGCAAGCCTCGTTCAGGCGGCGAGCTGGTCGAACGCGGCCTCGATGACGTCCAGGCCCTCGTTCAGCAACGGCTGCGGGATGACCAGGGGCGGCAGGAACCGCAGCACGTTGCCGTAGGTACCCGCGGTGAGCGCGACGACGCCCTGGGCGTGGCAGGCCTTGGCGATGGCACCGGTCAGGGCGGCGTCCGGCTCGGTGGTGCCGGGCTTGACGATCTCCACGGCGATCATCGCGCCGCGACCCCGGATGTCGCCGATGGCGGCGTGCCGGGACGCGATCGCCTGCAGCCGGGGCACCATGGTGCCCTCGATGGCCCGGGCGGCGCCGGCCAGGTCGAGCTCGCGCATGGTGGCGATGGTGCCCAGCGCGGCGGCGCAGGCGACCGGGTTGCCGCCGTAGGTGCCGCCCAGGCCGCCGGCGTGCACCGCGTCCATCAGCTCGGCGCGGCCGGTGACCGCGGCCAGCGGCAGGCCGCCGGCGATGCCCTTGGCGGTGGTGATCAGGTCGGGCACCACACCCTCGCGGTCGCAGGCGAACCAGTCGCCGGTGCGGCAGAAGCCGGTCTGGATCTCGTCGGCGATGAACACGACGCCGTTGTCCTTGCACCAGGCGGCGACGGCCGGCAGGAAGCCCTCGGCCGGGACCACGAAACCGCCCTCGCCCTGGATCGGCTCGATGAGCACGGCGGCGACGTTGTCGGTGCCGACCTGCACGGCGATCTGGCTGATCGCCCGGGCGGCGGCCGCGGCGCCGTCGACGCCGGCGTCCCGGAACGGGTAGGACATCGGCACCCGGTAGATGTCGGAGGCGAACGGGCCGAACTTGTGCTTGTACGGCATGTTCTTGGCGGTCAGCGCCATGGTCAGGTTGGTGCGGCCGTGATAGGCGTGGTCGAACACCACGATCGCGGTGCGGCCGGTGGCGTGCCGGGCGATCTTGACGGCGTTCTCCACCGCCTCGGAGCCGGAGTTGAACAGCGCCGACTTCTTGGCGTGGTCGCCGGGCGTGAGCTCGGCCAGCTGCTCGCAGACGTCGACGTAGCCCTGGTAGGGCGTGACCATGAAACAGGTGTGGGTGAACGCCGCGACCTGCGTCGAGACCGCGTCGACCACCTTGGGGGCGGCGTTGCCGACGCTGGTCACCGCGATCCCGGAGCCCAGGTCGATCAGCGAGTTGCCGTCGACGTCGACCAGCACGCCGCCGCCGGCCCGCTCGATGAACACCGGAAAGGCGGTGCTCACGCCGCCGGAGACCACCGAGTTCCGGCGGGCGAACAGCTCGCGGGAGCGGGGGCCGGGCAGCTCGGTGACGATCCGCCGCTCCTGCGGCAGATCGACCGGGGCGGTGGGGGTGGCGGTGGGGGTGGGCAGGGTGGCGGTCATACCGGCTCCTGTTCTCGGGATGGGCACGCGGCCCGACACGGTCGGGACAGCGGTCGGCGGGTTCGCTTCGTTGACCTTCACCATTCCCGATTCCGGGCCGGCGGGTAATGGTCAGAAGTGGAGCGGTAGACTCACCGAGCTGGACAGAATGGAGCATTGACGGTGGCGCTGAGCGTGCGGGCGCTGGCCGCCCAGCGGGAACTGGGCGTGCGGGTCGTCGCCGGCGGTCCGGTGTCCGAGCAGCCGATCACCTGGGTGCACGTCAGCGAGCTGGACGATCCGACCCCGTTCCTGTCCGGCGGCGAGCTGCTGCTCACCACCGGGCTGTTCGTCCGGGACGGCATCGACTTCTCCTCGTACGTCGAAAGGCTTTGCCGCGTTGGTGTTCTCGGGCTCGGCTTCGGGATCGGGCTGAGCTTCGATGGGGTGCCCGACGGGCTGATCGAGGCGGCCGACCGGCACGGGCTGGCGTTGCTGGAGGTGCCCCGCCGCACCCCGTTCATCGCGCTGTCCCGCGCGGTGTCCAACGCGCTGGCCGCCGACGAGTACGCGGCGGTGACCCGGACGTTCACCGCGCAGCAGGAACTGACCCGGGCGGCGTTGGCGCCGGACTCGCCCGGGCGGCTGATCCGGCTGCTGGCCCGCAAGGTCGACGGCTGGGTGGTGCTGGTGGACGACCGGGGCGCGCCGCTGGCGCTCGGCGGCGCCCGGGCGAAGGCGATGGTGCCGGCGGTCGCCGTCGAGGTGTCCCGGCTCCGCGAGCACCGCGGATCGGTGGGCGCCGGTTTCGAGATCGACCGGGACGGCGGCTCCGACGCGGTCAGCCTGCAGCCGGTCGGGGCGGGCCGGCGCCGCGCGTATCTGGCGGTCGGCCGGCCCGGTCCGCTGCCGCCGGCGGATCGCCATCTGGTCAATGCCGCGGTGATGCTGCTGACCCTGGGCCTGGAACGGCCGGCCGCCGCCCCCGACGCGGTCGCCGCCGTCCGGTCCGTCGTGGTCCGGCTGGCCCTGGACGGGCGGGTCGACCTGGCCCGGCCGATCGCCGGCCGGATCGGAATCGGCCTCCCCGACGGCGACCTCGCCGTCCTCGCCTCCCCGCCCCCCGCCGCCCGCCCCACCCCTCCCCGCGCGGATCAACTACGCCGGCGCGGATCAACCTCGACCGAATGGGACGGGTGGGACGCGAGTCGACGACTTCATCCGCGCGGGGGCGCCGGCCGCGGCGGCGCCGATCGCGGCGGCGCCGAGCGCGGCGGCGCCGATCTCGGCGCCACTGATCTCGCGGCCACTGATCTCGCGGCCGGTGATCTCGCCGCCGCC
>JBDHZW010000048.1:0-24718 GCA_039812105.1 Nakamurella sp. | reverse complement strand
GCACCGACGCGACGACGGCGACGCGCCGCGCCGCGCGCCCGGTCATCCGGTGCGCCGGGCCGGAATCGGCGCGGACTGGAGGGTGCTCATCGCGGTCGAGCCTTCGCCCGAGGGCTGTGCGGACACTGTGATCGCGATCAGGAACGGATCAATGACCGGTCATCGATCGCCCTGGTCGGTGGGTCGCCGGGGAGTTCGCTACGTTGTCTGCGACCGGAATCGACCGGCGGACGGGAAGCGGGCGGGGTAGCGGTGCGGCGAATCCTGGTGATCGCGAATCAGACCATCGGCGGGGACCACCTGGCCGAGCAGATCCGGGCGCGGGCCGCCGAGGGACCGGTCGAGGTGCTGCTGCTCGTTCCGGCGACCCATCACACCGACCTGCTGGTCGCGCTGGCCGAGGCGTTCGCGGTGCAGGGCGGCATGCGTCCGCCGGCGCAGAGCCATGACGGCGACGCCACCGCCCGGGACCGGGCCGCCGCCGGGGTCGCCTGGCTGGCCGGGCTGGGGGTGTCGGCGACCGGTGAGGTCGTCGCGCACGATCCGGTGCCCGAGGTCCGGGATTTGCTGGTCGGTCAACCGGTCGACGAGATCATCGTGTCGACGCTGCCGGCCGGGGTCTCCCGCTGGCTGCATCAGGACCTGGCCCACCGGATCCGACGGGTGACCGACGCGCCGGTCACGGTCGTCACCGCCGACCATCCGGCGGGCGAATCCGCTTGACCGGGAAGGTTTCTCAGTCGTAGACGACCACGACGACGGGGGTGTCGGCGGTGATCGCGGTGCCGCCGGGCACCGACTGGCTGGCCACCCGACCGCTCTGCCCGCGCGGCGCGGTGCCACCGTCGGCGAAGGTGACGGCAGTTGCGCCGGCCGCCTTCAGCTGGCTCTCGGCGACCGCGCGGGTCTTGCCGACGAGCGCCGGCATGGTGATCTGCTTGACCCCGATGCCCACCGTCACCGGGGTGCCGAGTTTGCGCACCACGGTGCCGGCGGCCGGTTGTTGGGTGACCACCGCGCCGATCAGGTTGGCCGCGCCGGCCGGGGCGGACGTCACCGCCATCGCGCCGGCGTCCCCCGCCCACCCCAGGTCCTGCAGTGCGCCGGCCGCGGCGTCACGGCCGCTCCCGACCAGGTTCGGCATCACCATCAGCGCGTTGTTGGAGTAGTTGAGGGTGACCGGACTGCCCTCGGGGATCCGCTGGCCCGGGGAGTAGTCGCTGCCGATGACGACCCCCGACGGCTGGGTTCCGTCCTGTTCGACACCGACCGCGGTCAGCCCGGCGCCGGACAGCACGGCGGAGGCGTCGTCCACGCTGACCCCGACGATGCCGTCCGGGACTGTCACCATGGTCAGTCCGGTCCCGACGGTGGCGGTGACCGTGCTGTTCGGACCGGCCTGCTGGTGCCCGGCCGGCGTCTGGGCGGTGACCTTGCCGCGATCGGCGTCCGACGACGGCTGCCGCTGCTCCGCGTAGGTCAGACCCACCGCGGACAGCGCCGCACGGGCCGCATCCGGGGTCATCCCGGTCAGATCGGGCACCGCCACCGCGCTCACCCCGTGCCCGACGACGAGGTTGATCGGGGTACCGCCGTTCACCTCGGTCTGCCCGGACGGCCGCTGGCTCAACACCTTTCCGGCGTCTCCCGGGGTCGACTCCGCGTCGGTCAGCGTGCCGACCGTCAGCCCCTTGTCGGTCAGGGCCGACCGGGCCGCGTCGACGGTCATCCCCGACAGGTCGGGCACCGCGATCAGCCGGGCCGGCGGTGGCGCGGTCAGCACGGCGGTGGTGAACCACACGGCGGCGGCCAGCGCCACCACGCTGATCGCCGCCAGGCCGACGAACGAGGCCACCCGACGGGGCCGACGGCCGGGTGCCGGCTCGGTCTCGTCCGGCGGCCGGGTCCGCGTCGGCGGCGCCAGCAACGGCGGAGACGGGTTCGCTCGCGGCCGCGGGGGTCCGCCTGCGATCTGCCCGGACCGGCCGACCGTCACCGGTACCGGCGCCCCGACAAGGGCCCGGATCAGGTCGGCGCGCAGGTCGGCGGCCGACTGGTACCGCTCGAGCGGATCCTTGGCCAACGCCTTGAGCACGATCGTGTCCAGGTCGGCGGGCACCGCCGGGGCGAGTGCGCTCGGCGGCCGCGGCGGCTCGCCGACCTGCCGGTAGGCGATCTCGACCGGGTCGACGCCGGCGAACGGGACCGAGCCGGTCAGCAGTTCGTACAGCACGCATCCGGTGCCGTAGACGTCAGTGCGCGCGTCCACCGACTCGCCCCTGGCCTGCTCCGGCGCGAGATACCCGGCCGCGCGGCCGGACGCCCGGCCGTCCTGCAGCGGGCGCGACATACCGAAGTCCATCACCTTGACGGCGCCGGCTCCGTCGACCATCACATTCTCCGGGCACACCGCCCGGTGCAGGATCCCGTGCTTGTGCGAGAAGTCCAGCGCGGCGCAGATGTCGGCGGCGACCTCGATGGCGCGCGGGACCACCGGGGGCCCGTCCTCGACCAGTTCGGCGCGCAGCGTGCGGCCGTCCACCAACTCCATCACGACGAACGGCTCGCCGCCCTCGTCGGCGGGCCGCTCTCCGGTGTCGTAGACGGCGACGATCGCCGGGTGGTTCAGCACGGCCGCGTCGGCCGCCTGCCGGCGGAAGCGGTCCCGATAGGCGGGGTCGTGATCGTGGTCGGAACGCAGCACCTTGATCGCGACGTCCCGGCCCAGCCGCAGGTCACGACCGCGGTGCACGACCGACGTCGCACCCCGGCCGATCTCGTCGCCGATCTCGTACCGACCCGTCACCCGACCCCCTCGGCAGGGTTGCGCACGCCGGTCAGCGGCGTCCTCGACCGCTCACCGGCGAGACTCACCGTTGCGCTCCCGAACCCCATTGTTCCCCGCATCATCCCGGTCGGGCACGCCGAGCCGGTCACGGACCGGGCACAATCAGCCACAATCGACCGCGAACCAGCTGACGAGGAGGCCAGTGGATGGGCGCGTACGAGCAGATCCGGCAAGCGAGTCTGGACGATCCGGACACCTTCTGGTTGGACGCGGCCAAGGCCGTCGACTGGACGGTGCCGCCCACCCGCGCGCTGGACGATTCGGCCGCCCCGATCTACCACTGGTTCCCGGACGGCGAACTGAACGTCTGCGCCAACGCCCTGGACCGGCACGTCGACGCCGGCCGCGGCGAGCAGCCGGCCCTGGTCTACGACAGCCCGGTCACCGGGACCGGGCACACCTACACCTACGCCGGCCTGCGGGACGAGGTCGCCCGGTTCGCCGGTGTGCTGGCCGGCCTCGGCGTCGGTCGAGGTGACCGGGTCGTGGTGTACCTGCCGATGATCCCGGAGGCGGCGATCGCCATGCTCGCCTGCGCCCGGCTGGGCGCCATCCACTCGGTGGTGTTCGGCGGGTTCGCCCCCCGCGAGTTGGCGGCGCGGATCGACGACGCCCGGCCCACGGTGATCGTCTCCGCGTCCTGCGGCATCGAGGTGCAGCGGGTGATCGAGTACAAGCCGCTGTTGGACCAGGCCATCGAGATCGCCGCGCACAAGCCGGCCCACTGCGTGATCCGGCAACGGCCGCAGGCGGTTGCGACGCTCGGCCCGCGAGATGTGGACTGGGACGAGGCGATGTCGACCGCCGCCCCGGTGGATCCGGTGCCCGTCAAGGCGACCGATCCGCTCTACATCCTCTACACGTCGGGCACGACGGGTAAGCCGAAGGGGGTGGTGCGGGACGGCGGCGGCTACGCGGTGGCGCTGGCCTGGTCGATGCGCAACATCTACGACATCGGGGCCGGCGACGTCATGTTCACCGCCTCCGACGTCGGTTGGGTGGTCGGCCACTCCTACATCGTGTACGGGCCGCTGCTGGCCGGCGCCACCACCGTGCTGTACGAGGGCAAGCCGGTGGGCACCCCGGACGCGGGTCAATTCTGGCGGGTCGTCGCCGAGCACGGGGTGAAGAGCCTGTTCACCGCGCCGACCGCGTTCCGCGCCATCCGCAAGGCCGATCCGAACGGCGAGTTCGTCGGGCAGCACGACGTGTCGAGCCTGAAGTACCTGTTCCTGGCCGGTGAGCGGCTGGACCCGGAGACCTACCGGTGGGCCTGCGACCTGCTGCAGATCCCGGTCATCGACCACTGGTGGCAGACCGAGACCGGCTGGGCGATCGTGGCCGACCCGGCCGGCATCGAGCTGCTGCCGATCAAGGCCGGCTCGCCGACCCGCCCGATGCCCGGCTGGGACGTGCGGATCCTGGATCCGTCGGGGGACGAGATGCCGGCCGGCGAGGACGGCGCGATCGCGATCAAGTTGCCGCTGCCGCCGGGGGCGCTGCCGACCCTGTGGAACGACGACGAGCGGTACCTGCGCTCCTACCTGTCCACCTATCCCGGGTTCTACCTCACCGGCGACGGCGGGCACCTCGACTCCGACGGCTACCTGTTCGTGATGGGCCGCACCGACGACGTGATCAACGTGGCCGGGCACCGGCTGTCCACCGGCGGAATGGAGGAGGTGCTGGCCGGGCATCCGGACGTCGCCGAATGCGCCGTGATCGGCGTCGCCGACGTGCTCAAGGGTCAGGTACCGCGCGGTTTCGTCGTCCTCAAGGCCGGCGTGGACCGGGACCCCGCGGCGGTCGAGGCCGAGCTGGTGCAGCGGGTGCGGGAGCAGATCGGTGCGGTCGCCGCGCTGCGCGAGGTGTCCGTGGTGCCGGCGTTGCCCAAGACCAGGTCGGGCAAGATCCTGCGGCGCACCATGCGGCAGATCGCCGACGGTGTGGAGGCGCCGGTCCCCTCGACCATCGACGACGCCGGCGTGCTCGACACGCTGCGGCCGGTGCTGCGCAAGCCGGGCGCCTGAGCGGCTGGGCTTGGCGGGGCGGGTCCGTGTGGGGCGGCCGGGGGGCGGCGGGGGGTCTGCGTGCATTCTCGGGTCGAGGGAGCAGAAGGTGCCCTCGCGCGCGGTTGGATGCGGCCGGAACCGCTCCCTCGACGTGGGTTGCGCTGGCGAGGCTCGGGTCTGCGCGCAATCCCGGGCCGAGGGAGCAGAAAGCGCCCTCGCTCGCGGTTGGGGAGGGCCGAAACCGCCTCCTCGACGTGGGTTCCCCTCGCCGAGGCTCGGGTCTGCGCGCAATCCCGGGCTGAGGGAGCAGAAAGCGCCCTCGCGCGCGGTTGGGGAGGGCCGAAACCGCTCCCTCGACGGGGGTTCCCCTGGGCGAGGCTCGGGTCTGCGCGCATTCCCGGGCCGAGGGAGCAGAAAGCGCCCTTGTGTGCCGTCCCGAAGGGCCCAAACCGCTCCCTCGACCCGCCGACCTGATGCGTGGTACGCGACGGGCGGGCGAGCCTCGGCCCGCAGACCACCGGACGGTGCCGGTCGCCCCCGCGGATCAGGACGCGGCGCGGTGCCGGGGCGCGTCGCCCAGCTCGGCGACGACCTGCGCGGCGATCGCCAACGATGTCTTGCGCCGGTCCATCGCGGTCCGCTGGATCCACCGGAAGGCCTCTGGCTCGCTCATCCGGCGGTGCGCCATCAGCAGACCCTTGGCCCGGTCGATGGTCTTGCGCGACTCCAGCCGGCGGCCGGCGGCCTCGACGTCGGCAGCCAGCCGGGCCATCTCGGCGTACCGGGCGATGGCCACCTCGACCGCCGGAACCAGAGCGGTCCGGGTCGGCGGCCTGGTCAGGTACGCCAGTGCCCCGGCATCTCGCGCGGCGGCCACCCGGTGTGGCGCGGAATCGGCGGCGAGCACGACGACCGGGGCGATCCGAAGCGCGGTGATCTGGGCCAGGGCGGCGAGGTCGTCGTCGGTGGCCAGGTGCAGCACGACCGCGTCGGGCCGGCCGGCACCGGTCGACTCGACGAGTTGCCGGGCATCGGAGACGCTGTCGACCTGGAAGCCGTCCTCGCGCAGGATGCCCGCGACCACTGACCGGGTCGACTCGTCCCGGTCGCAGACGACCGCACGCCGCATCGCCGGAGCCAGCTCGGTGGGCAGCTCTCGAGGCAGGTCCGACCCGCCCGTGCGTTCGATGCGCATGACCTCTCCGTCTCAGGGGAACCCGCTTGATCTGGACTTATGCCGACCGCTCACCGGGGCAAGTCGATCTTGTTAGCAAGATTAGCTGAAGTCCTGCCAACTCAGCTAACCCTTTGTGTGATCACTCGCACGCGTGTCGGTACAACCACCCGATCGGGGGTCCGCACGCACCGATTGAGGGTGAAATGACGCTCGCCGCGATGGCTGCACGCCGTGTCGACAGGCATCGCCCCGACAGGCAGATCCGGTGACCGACACGGTCGAGGGCCGCCGGCCGCGCCTGACGGGGACCTGATCCCCCGGACGCAGCAGTGATTCTGTTCTGCGCGCCTCGGACCGAGCGCCGCCCCGGTGATCGCAGCGTCCCATCGACCGGGCGCGGGTTTCGCCCGGGTGGCGCGGAGTGATGGGCTGGCAACCCGTCGGCTGTGGCCGCCGTGCCGGAGGTGGGCCGCGCGAGCGACTTTGCCTGCGCGCCTCGGACCGAGCGCCGCCCCGGTGATCGCAGCGCCC
This sequence comes from Nakamurella sp., assembly GCA_039812105.1. Classification (GTDB taxonomy): domain Bacteria; phylum Actinomycetota; class Actinomycetes; order Mycobacteriales; family Nakamurellaceae; genus Nakamurella. Next base: position 18,150 of record JBDHZW010000048.1, on the reverse strand, counting down.
CCATCGACCGGGCGCTGGGTTCGCCCGAGTGGCGCGGGGTTCGCCGAATGGCGCGGGGTTCGCCCGAGCGGCGCGGGGTGGCGGGCCGTGCCACCCGTCGGCCGCGCCGCAGCGTCGTCGGCCGCGGGAGCGTCCTTGCCCGCGCGCCTCGGACCGAGCGCCACCCCGGTGATGGAAGCGCCCCATCGACCGAGCGCTGGGTTCGCCCGGGCGGCGCGGCGTTCGCCGCAGTGGCGCGGGGTTCGCCGGAGTGGCGCGGGGTTCGCCGAAGTGGCGTGGGGTTCGCCGGAGTGGCGTGGGGTTCGCTGGAGCGGCGCGGGTGTGGTTGGGCCCGGGCACGTCGGCAGCGCCGCAGCGTCGGCGGTGGGCCGCGGGAGCGTCCTTGCCCGCGCGCCTCGGACCGAGCGCCACCCCGGTGATGGAAGCGCCCCATCGACCGAGCGCTGGGTTCGCCCCGGGCGGCGCGGCGTTCGCCGCAGTGGCGCGGGGTTCGCCGGAGTGGCGTGGGGTTCGCCGGAGTGGCGTGGGGTTCGCTGGAGCGGCGCGGGTGTGGTTGGGCCCGGCCACGTCGGCAGCGCCGCAGCGTCGGAGGTGGACCGCGGAAGCGTCCTTGCCGGCGCACCTCGGACCGAGCGCCACCCCGGTGATCGCAGCGCCCCATCGACCGGGCGCCGGGTTCGCCCGAGCGGCGCGGGGTTCGCCCGAGCGGCGCGGGGTTCGCCGGGGTGGCGCGGGGTTCGCCCGAGTGGCGCGGGGTCGCCTTGGCGGCGCTGGGAGGGTCCGGGCAGGTTCACCCATCGCCCACCCAGTGCCGCTCATTTGCCGTCCCGAGCTCGCGGTGGGTGATCGGGGGTCGACGACGGCGCGGGGTTCGGGTGATCATGGCTGATCCGGAACGGGTTTCGGCCGCGGGCCGATCACCGTCCGGGGTGCGCGAGAACCGCCGTGCGGCACTCATCCAGCACGCAGCGTGAGCTTCCGCGCGCGGACAGCGACCGCCCTGGTTAGGGTCGAACGGCTGGAAGCGCTCCCACCACGGCCGCCCGCGGGCGACCCCAACGGGCGGAGCGCCGTGCACCCAAGGACGGATGCAGAGAGGGCAGGTCGCCAATGTCGGTGGTCCATTCGCAGTCGAGTCCCGAGCCAATCCGGCCCCGGACCAGAGCCGGCAGGCGAATGGGGCACCGACCACGGTGGGCCGCGGCGATCGTCGCGGTCCTCACCATCGCGGGCGTGGCGTTCGTGGGCAACGCGGCCGCCGCCCAGACGACCGCCCAGCAGGCTGCCCTGAAGACCGCCCAGCAGGCCGCCCAGACGACCGCCCAGCAGGCCGCCCTGACGAACGCCCAGAATGTCGCGGCCGCAACGGCTGCCGCCGGGCCGGCCGACCTGGGCCCGAACGTGAAGGTCTTCGACCCGAGCATGCCGCTGGACCAGATCCAGCAGCAGGTCGACGCGATCACCGCGCAGCAGGTCGACGACGAAATGGGCACCAACCGGTACGCCCTGCTGTTCAAGCCCGGCACCTACGGCACCACCGCGACCCCGCTGCACATCCAGGTCGGCTACTACACCGAGGTCGCCGGACTGGGCAAGAATCCGACGGACGTGGTCATCAACGGCCGGGTCGACGTCTTCAACCGCTGCATTCCGCACCCGACCAAGCCGGGGGAGCCGTACTGCGTTGCCCTGAACAACTTCTGGCGCTCGCTGTCCAACCTGACGATCAACGTCGCCGGCGGCACCGACGACTGCCGGCGCAGCGCGATGTTCTGGGCCGCCTCGCAGTCGTCCCCGATGCGCCGGGTGAGCATCAACGGCCCGCTGAGCCTGATGGACTACTGCACGGACCAGCCGCAGTGGGCCAGCGGCGGGTACATCGCCGACTCGACGCTGTCGGCGACGGTCGTCAACGGCTCCCAGCAGCAGTACTACGTGCGCAACTCCACGATCGGCGGCTGGTCGAACGGCGTCTGGAACCAGGTGTTCTCCGGCGTCACCGGCGCCCCGGCCACCAACTTCGCCGAGCCGCAGAGCGACGGCACCGCGGGCACCTACACCACCCTGCCCACCACCCCACTGACCCGCGAGAAGCCCTACCTGTACGTCGATTCCACGGGCAGCTACCAGGTGTTCGTGCCGTCCGCCCGGGCCGACGCGGCCGGCGTCAGCTGGGCGAACGGCGGCACGCCCGGCACCTCCGTCCCGCTGAGCGCCTTCTTCGTCGCCACGCCGTCGGACTCGATCGCCACCATCAACGCCGCACTGGCCGCGGGCAAGCACCTGCTGCTCACCCCCGGCGTCTACGACGCCGACCGGAGCATCGCGGTCACCCGCGGCGACACCGTCGTGCTCGGCCTGGGTCTGGCCACCCTCACCGCGGTGAACGGCGCCATCCCGCTGACCGTCGGCGACGTGCCCGGCGTGATCGTGGCCGGCGTGATGATCGACGCCGGCACGGTGAACTCGCCCGCCCTGATGACGGTCGGCACGCCCGACGGCACCTGCGTCGCCTGCAGCACCGCCGACCCGACCACCCTGTCGGACGTGTTCATGCGGGTCGGCGGCCCGCACGTGGGCAAGACCACGCTTGGCCTGGTGGTCAACAGCGACGACGTGCTGATCGACCACACCTGGCTCTGGCGCGGCGACCACGGCGTGCCCAACAGCGTCGGCTGGGACGTCAGCCCGGGCGACGTCGGGCTTGTCGTCAACGGCGACAACGTCACCGGCACCGGGCTTTTCGTCGAACACTGGCGGCAGTACAACCTGATCTGGAACGGTGAGAACGGCAAGGTGGTGTTCTTCCAGAACGAACTGCCCTACGACCCGCCCAACCAGCAGGCCTGGCGCTCCGACGCACTGGGCTACGCCGCCTACAAGGTGGCCGACTCGGTGAACACGCACGAACTGTGGGGCGCCGGCGCGTACATCTACACCAACGTCGACCCGTCCATCCATCTGAGCCACGCCTTCGAGGTGCCGGTCAAGTCCGGTGTCAAGCTGCACCACCTGCTGACCGTGCAACTGCTGGCCGGAATCATCGACCACGTCGTCAACGACAGCGGCGACTCCACCCCGGTTCCGGACGCCAAGCCGGCCATGGTGGTCGAGTACCCGACCGGCGACGTCCCGCCGACCACGACCACGCCCACCACCCCGACGACGCCGACCACCCCGACCACACCCGGCCAGGGGCAGGGGCCGACCAACCTGCGGATCACCACCAGCACCGACAGCGCCACCCTCAGCTGGGACGGCGACCCGTCGGCGACGTACGAGATCCTGCGCGGCGAGGCCGGCGTCCGGATCGCCACGACCACCGGAAACACGTACACCGACGGTGGTCTGGGCCGGAACGTGCCGTACGTGTACTCGGTGCGGGGGCCCGGCGGGGTCACCCGGCAGATCACCGTCATCCCCGGCGGCACGACGACCAGCACGGCTCCGACGACGCCGACCACCCCGTCCGGGGCGGTGCCGCGCAACCTGCGGTCCACCGGCACCACCGCCAGCTCGATCACCCTGGGCTGGGACGGCGACCCGACCACCACCTACGAGGTGCTGCGCGGCGAGGCGGGGGAGCGGATCGCCACCGTGACCGGGACGAGCTTCACCGACATCGGGCTGTTGCCGAACACCCCGTACGTGTACTCGATCCGTGGCGCCGGGCAGACGACACCGCAGGTGACGCTGCGTATCGGCTGACGCTCCGGCGCGGGTGTGCGGAACAACCGGTCGCCGGGCGCCGACGCATGTACCGCACGACCCCGGGGGTGACGCCGGCGCCGGCACGGGCGTCCGGTGCCGACGTCACCCGACCGGGGCCGCCCGATATGCGCGGATCTCACGCGGCGCGGGCATATCCTCCGATCGGGCTGACGCCGACCGTGGGGCAGGCGCGGCCGCAGTGGGCTCGGGAGTCGTCATGCACGGTCAGCACCATCGTTTCCGCCGGGTCGGCGTCGCGGTCGCCGGGCTGCTGCTCGTCGTCACCGCCGGCTGCACCACGCCGACGACGAACGCGTTGAGCAGCGCGGCACAGGCGTCACCCGCCGCCGCAGCCGCGACCGCATCGACCGGCAGCTCGGTGGCGACCACGTTCACGACCCCGACCACGACCGCCGCCCCGACCAGCACGCCGAGCCCGCCCCCGCCGGTGGCCACGATCTCCGCCCAGCCGGCCCTGAACAGCGGCGACCTGGGGCCGACCGACCCGATCACGATCAGCGTGGCCCAGGGCGCGATCGACACGCTCACCATGACCAATGCCGACGGCACCGCCGTCAACGGCACCCTGTCGGCCGACCACACCTCGTGGACGCTGGCCGAACCGCTGTCCTTCGGCACCACCTACACGGTGACCGGCACGGCCACCGGCACCGACCACAAGCAGGTGCCGATCTCGGGCACCTACTCGACGGTCAGCCCGGACGTCGAGGTCAAGAACACCATCTACCCGAGCGACGACATGACCGTCGGCGTCGCCGCCCCGATCATGGTCAAGTTCGGGGTCGAGCCGGCGGACAAGGCCGAGGTCGCCAAGCACGTCACCGTCACCACCGACCCGCAGGTGGAGGGCGCCTGGGCGTGGGTCCAGCACGACGACGGCCTGTGGGCACTGGACTTCCGCACCAAGGACTACTGGCCGGCCGGCACCAAGGTGCACGTCGACGCCAAGTTGTACGGGGTGAAGATCGCCGACGGCGCCTACGGCCGGGCCGACGTCACCAGCGACTTCACCATCGGCCGCAACCAGGTGGTCAAGGCCGACGTGAACTCGCACGAGTTGGTCGTCACCCAGGACGGCCAGGTCACCGCCACCTACCCGGCGTCCTACGGCCGCGGCGACAACACCGGCGACCTGAACCTGGTCACCCGGTCCGGGGTGCACGTCGTCACCGACTTCGACGAGATCAAGTACATGAGCAATCCCCAGTACGGGTACGTCAACATCCCCGAGCGGTGGGCGGTGCGGATCAGCGACAACGGCGAGTTCATTCACGCGAATCCGGCCAGCGCCGACGCCCAGGGCTACGCGAACGTCACCCACGGTTGCGTCAACCTGTCCACCGACGACGCCGAGGCCTACTTCCACTCGGCGATCTGGGGTGACCCGGTGGAGGTCACCGGCACCGAGGTGCAGCTGTCCGCCGACGACGGGGACATCTTCGACTGGGGCATGAGCTGGGACCAGTGGCAGGCCCTGGGTACCGGCTGATCGGTGCGGTCAGGCCGCGGGCATCGCGGTGCCGCCGTCGGCCAGCCGGGCGCGGGCCCGGTCCGACCGGGCACCGACCGGCACCGACCCGGTCGCCGCCGCCAACCCCATCCGCGGCGTCGCCACGTACATGGTCTCGGCCCGCTCGACCAGGTAGGTCTCGTGCCAGATGCCGACCGCTCCCTTCGCCCGGCGGGCGCGCTGGTTGTAGGCGGCCCAGGCCGGCCGGTGCCGGGCGGTGGGGTCGGACGCGTAGGCGTACAGCTTGTCGGTGGAATCCCAGTACTGGATCAGCGTCGGACCGCCGCGACCCAGCAACAACCGGTAGCCCAGCAGCCCGGAGTCGGGGTCCTTGGACAGCTCGGCGAGCATGCCGGGCATCGCCGCGAACACCGGCCACCACAGATCGGGTCGGTACCACTTGTTGATCGTCATGCCGATGTGGAACACCACCAGCGAGCCATCGTGACGATGGGTCATCCGGCGGTTCTCGATCCGAGCCATGGTCGTCCTCCCGGGATAGGATAGTGACGCTCTCCAATAATGGAGAGCCATGCTATCCAATGTCAAGGACCACCCGTGCGGATCTCCGAACTGTCCCGGGCCACCGGCGTCCCGATCGCCACGATCAAGTACTACCTGCGCGAAAAGCTCATGCACGACGGAATTCTCACGTCCGCGACGCAGGCGCAGTACGACCAGACGCACGTCGCCCGGCTGCGGCTGATCCGGGCGCTGCTCGGCCCCGCTGGCCTGTCGATCGCCCGGGCCCGGCAGGTGCTGCATGCCGTCGACGACGCGCAGGAGCCCAGCAACGAGTTGCTGGGGGTCGCGCACGGGGCCCTGGTCGATCCCGCCGACCCGGATCGCGACCTGTCCCGGGTGGAGACGATGCTCCGGCGCTGGGGCTGGTCGATCGAGCCGAAGGACCGCGACAGCCGGGCGGCGTTGCTGGACGCACTGGAGGCGATCGACGCCGCCGGCTTCAAACTCCCCAAGGACGCGGTGGACGGCTACGCCCGGGCGATGCTGGAGGTGGCCACGATGGAACTCGATCACCTGCCGACCGACTCGGCCGAGGCCGCGGTGCGCTACGTGGTGCTGGGCACCGTGCTCAACGAACCGCTGATCCTGGCCCTGCGCCGGTTGGCCGAGCAGCACGTGTCCACGCTCCGATTCGCGGGGACCGAGTCGGCCCGGCCGCCGGACTGATCACACCGGCGCAGTCACCCGGGCGCGGTCAGACCGGCAGTGCCGCACGCTGGGCCGCGACCAGCACGGCCAGCACGTCCCGCGCCGACACCATGCCGACCACCTCGCCGGCATCACCGACCGGCAGGTGCCGGACCTCGGCCTCCAGCATGCGTTCGCCGACGTGGGCGATCGGGTCGCCCGGAGCCGCCCAGATCAGGTCGAACGTGGCGATCTCGCCGATCTGCCGCGAGTCCAGATCGCCGTCACCGTCGATCCCGTCGGCCAGCGCCACGATCAGGTCGCGCTCGGACACCAGCCCGATGCGATCGTTGTCGTCGACCAGCAGCACCGCTCCGATGTGGTTGGCGACCAGTTCGGCCAGCGCGTCGGACCAGCTGGCGGCGGCGTCGATGGTGGCGACGGAGGTGGACATGATCCGGGCGATCGGATCGGACGGCTGCACGGTGCGTGGACCGGTCATTGTTCGCGCTCCTGACGTGATTGCGGTCGACCGAGCCCTCTCGAACGGGTCGGTCACGCCCAGTCTTGACGCGTCGCGGCACCGGCACGAGGGCCATTGGTCCTGATCGGAACCGGTGCCGCCGGAAAGACCGAAGGCCGCCGTGCGCTCGGATGCGCGACGGCGGCCGTGGGTGTGGAGCCGGGTCCGGGTCGACCCCTCGATGACCCGAGCCGGACGGCGATCAGCGGGTCTGCAGATCGCTGTCCGTCAGTCCGACCAGGGTGAGGGTGGTCTCCGCGTCGGGAGAGAATTCGACGGTGTAGGTGGTCGATCCCCACCCCGTCTGTAGATTGACGATCCGGCCGGGGGCACCTGTGGGGACTGCAGTCGTTCCGCCGTAGCGAATGTCACGCGCCGCTTGCACCGTGGTGAGCGCCGGAAAGGCCATCCGTCCTCCTTGAGAGTTGGTCCTGGTCGGCACGATACCGAGTACGCCTGTGCGTTGAATAGGCGCGTCCGATGAACAATTCGCGAACCGGCAGTCTGATGACGAAAGCGAAGGAAGGTGCCCATGACGGACACGACGGCGGCCGGGCCGGCCGATCCCTGGACGGTCGACCGGCTCGACCTCGACGACTACCTGAGCCGGTTGCGGGTCGCCCCGGGACCGCCGACCCGGGCCACCCTGAACGAGGTGCACGAGGCGCACGTGCGGGCGTTCACCTTCGACAACATCGACGTCCTGCTGGACAAGCACCCCGGGGTCCGGCTCGACGCGGTGCAGGCCAAGTTCCTCGGCCGCGGGCGGGGCGGCTACTGCTTCGAGCACGGCGTTCTGCTCGCGGCGGCGCTTCGCCGGCTCGGCTTCGACGTGCAGCGCCGGCTCGGACGGGTCGGCGCCGCGCCGTGGCCGGCCGCACCCACTGCGTGGTCGTGATCGAGGTCGATGGCGAGAAATGGCTGGCCGACCCGGGATTCGGGTTCAGTCTGCTCCGGCCGATCCGGCTGGCCGATGGCGCCACGGACGACCACGGCGGCTGGGATTACCGGCTGCGGCGGGTGCCGGAGGGAACCGGGCAGGCGTGGGCGATCGAGCGCCGGCGTGACGGCGGTTGGGAACCCATGCATACCCACGACGAACTGCCGGTCCGGCCGGTCGACCTGGACATGGGCAATCACTTCACCAGCACCTGGCCCACCAGCCACTTCCGGCGCACGCTGATCGTCGCCCGGCACCTGCCCGGCCGGCACGTCACCGTCACCCACGGGACCGTCACGATCCGGCGGCCGGGTGGGCCGACCGAGCACCGGCCGCTGCGCGACGGCGAACTGGCCGACCGGCTGGACGAGCTCGGGGTGCCGTTGACCGACGACGAACGGGGCCGGCTGGTCGAGGTGATCCGGCGGTTCCCCCCGGTCAGCTGAGGGTCGGCTACTTGAGGATGTTGACCGCCCGGGCGATCACCAGCGCGGCGGTGACCAGGGACACGGCCGACTGCACCATCATGGCCAGCTTCGTCCACCTGGTCATCGGCATGGTGTCGGTCGGACTGAAGGCGGTGGCGTTGGTGAAGGAGACGTACGCGTAGTCCGAGAACCGGGGCTCCCAGGCCCGGAAGATCCCCGAGTCGTCGGCCATCTGCGGGAACAGGAAGTCCGGCAGCGCGCGGGTGCCGGCGGCCCGGGCGGCCGGACCGCCGCGGTCGAACTCCCAGTACAGCAGCGCGAAGATGATCACATTGGTGATCCAGATGTTGCCGCCGGTGGACAGCAGCGGCACCGGGTCGTCACCGTTGTTGCCCTGCACCAGGTCCCGGATCAGCAGGACGACGGCCAGCGCGTTCGCCGCACCGGCGACGACGATCAGCCCCAGGCTCAGGACCCGCAGCACGGGCGAGGAGCGCTCGATCCGAAACGGGTTGGCGGCGACCAGGATCACCCCGATCGCGAATTCGATCGTCGGTAACGTCCACCGGCCGGCGGGGGTGAGATCGCCGGGCAGGAAAAGCTGCAGGGCGATCATCACCGCGACGGCGACGGTGACCTCCCAGCGTTGCTCGCCGCGAGTCGCGCGCCGCCAGGCCGGCAGGGCGGGTGGGGCCCGGTGCTCGTCCGGCGGTGGTTCGGGGTGATCCGGGGGGCCGGCCCCGACCTGCCGGCGCAGGTCGCGCACCTCGTCCCGGAGTTCCTCGATGACCTGCATCAGCCGGTCCGGGCCGTTGTGCGCGTCCTCGGGTTCGCGGGTGCGGTTCGGGACATTCGGGCGGGCAGCCTGCGTCACGGGGCCAGTATCCGCCGGGTCGGTCGCGTGCAACCGATGAGCGCCGTGGGTCCGTCACAGTGGTGTGATGCGGATGCGTTCGGTGTCCCGGCGATCCGGCCGGCTGGTCCTCGGCGGGCTGGCGGCCCTGGTGGTGGCCGGCTGTGCCGGGTCGGGGCCGTCGGTGCAACCGCCCGTGGCCACCGCGTCGCTCCCGCCGCCCCCGGCGGTCTCGGTGATGACGACCACCGCGTCCGACCGGCCGCCGCCGGCATCCTCATCCACAGCCGCCGCACCATCCACGGCCACCGCACCGGGCGACGTCACCGTGTCCGGCACGGTGATCGAGGGCGCCCAACCCGGCTGCCGCAACCTGCAGACCGACGACGACGGCCGCTACACGCTGACCGGTCCGGGCACCGCCGCACTGACCGTCGGCGATCGGGTCACCGTGACCGGGCAACCCAGGCCGGATCTGATCAGTCCGTGCGGCCGGGTCTTCGTCGTGACCTCGATCCGCTGACCGTTCGTACCACGCCGGGGGTTTCTGACGGTCACGCGCTGCTCGCACCGATTGGTGGGGACCGTCGAAGTAGTTACTTAGTCGTGCAAACGGGTGAACCCCGCGACTTGGCCTCGCCTGAGTGCCGGCTGAGCGGCATGCTCCGCACGTCCAGAAGTCCCTTCCGGGCGTGAGGGGTGCACCGTGAGATCGTCCGTCCGCCGCGCGTTTCTCGGATCCCTGCTGGCGCCGGTGCTGATCGCCGCCACCGTCGAACCGGCCTTCGCCGATCCGTCCCCGCCCCGGTCGGTGGTGGACAGCCCGCCGGACTGGACCGCCCAGGCGCCGGTGGTCGGTGACGTGCCCGCCGACCAGACGCAGCACCTGTCCGTCGCACTGAATCTGCGCGACGAGGCCGGGGCCGAGGCGCTGGCCACCGCGGTCTCGGACCCGACCAGTGCGCAGTACCGTCAGTTCGTGTCCGCCGCAGACTGGCGGGCCCGCTTCGCGCCGACCGACGACACGGTCGCACAGGTGACGAGCTGGCTGACCTCGCAAGGGTTCTCGATCGGGTCCGTGCCGGCCAACCACCGGTACATCCCGTTCACCGGGACCACCGCGCAGGTGCAGGCGGCGTTCGGCACGTCGGTGAAGAACTTCGACAAGGACGGCCAGACGACGTCCGCCCCGGCCGCCGCGCTGTCGGTGCCGACCTCCATCGCCGGGCAGGTCGCCGGGGTGGGTGGCCTGGACAGCAGTGCGATCGTCCGGCCCGATCACGTCACGCCCGACGAGGATCAGGACGGCAGCACGAGCGCCGGCTCGCGGAGTGCGGCGCCGCAGTCGGTCTCGCCGCAGACGGCCGCCCCGCAGGACACGCTGCCCGGGCCACCGGACGTGTTCAAGAACGGCACGCCGTGCTCGTCCTACTACGGCGAGAAGTCGGCGACCGGCCTGCCGCAGGCTCCGTTCTCCCATCCGTTGACGTATGCCCCGTGCGGGTACAAGCCGGCCCAGCTCCGGGGCGCGTACGGGATCGACCAGTATCTCGCCCACGGCATCGACGGTCGCGGCACGACTGTCGCCGTGGTGGACGCCTACGCTTCGCCGACCATCTTCGCCGACACGCAGACGTACTTCGTCAGGAACGACCAAGGTCATCCGTTCCGGGACTACCAATTCAGTCAGTCGCGACCGACGACGTACAACTCTGTCGACGAGTGCGACGCCAGCGGCTGGTACGGCGAGGAGACCTTGGACGTTCAGGCCGTGCACGCCATGGCGCCGGGCGCCAACATCCTGTATGTCGGCGCCAGCAGTTGCCAGGACCCGGACATTCTCGCTGCGGTGAACACAGTGGTGGACAACCAGTTGGCGCAGGAGATCACGAACTCTTACGGCGACGTGGGCGAGCCGGCCCGTTCCGACATCGAAGGCGAGCACCAGACGTACCTCCAGGCCGCGGCCGAGGGCATCAGCGTGCTGTTCGCCTCGGGCGACCACGGCGACGAGATCGTCGACACCGGAAGCCGACAGGTGGACTACCCGGCCTCCGATCCCTGGGTGACCGGCGTCGGCGGCACCGCGCTGGCGGTGGGCAAGAACAACAAGTACCTGTTCGAACAGGGCTGGGGGACGGGGACGTCCACGCTCACCGGCGGTGCCTGGGTGCCCAATCCACCCAGCTACCTCTATGGCGCCGGCGGCGGCACCAGCCGGTTGTTCAAGCAACCGGGATATCAGGTAGGTGTCGTGCCGGCGGACATCGCCAACCATTTCGGCCAGGGATCGCATCGCGCCGTGCCCGACGTGGCGATGGACGCCGACCCGCAGACCGGGATGCTGATCGGTCAGAGTCAGACCTTCCCGGACAACTCGATCCAGTACAGCGAGTACCGCATCGGCGGCACCAGTCTGGCCAGCCCGCTGCTCGCCGGGACCGTCGCAGTCGCCGATCAGGCGGTCGGCGGCAGCCTCGGCTTCCTGAATCCGCGCCTGTACCGGCGGGCGGGCTCGTCGCTGTTCCGGGACATCACGGAGAAATGCCCGACCTCCTCGCTGCCCTGTGTCACCGACGGAGTGGTCCGGGTCAACTACGCCAACGGCTTCGACGACACCGCAGGGACCGTCGACATCCTGCGCACGTTCAACCAGACCGGCACCATCTACACCCGGCGCGGCTATGACGACGTAACCGGCGTGGGCAGCCCGGACATCGACAACCTCGGGACCGGTGGCGGATCGGGCGCGGGTGGCCCCTCCGGACCGGGTGGCGGTGGACCGGTGCGCGGGCAGCCGGTGCGCTGAGCGCCTCACCGCATCCCGTCCGACCCTGCTCTACTGTCGACCGGACGACAGGCGGCAGCGGGAGGTAGGTCGGTGACGGAGATCGAGAACGGCGCGATCGCGGACGATGCGGACGAGGCGCCCGCACCGGCCGAGATCTCCTACGACGAGCACTTCTACCCGGCCCGGCCGCGGGCGCTGGCGCCCCGGGCACGGCTGCAGTTGGCCGAGGCACCGCCGCCGTTCGCCGCCGACGGGCGCAACCGCGCCTACGTCGAGTGGCTGGAGAACATGTCCATGCTGGCCGACGCCAACAACGTCGCCCGGCAGCTGTCCGGCCAGGCCGGCATGTGGCTCAATCCGTACGCCTACCCGAATCCGCGGGCGGCGGTCGAACGGGCCTCCGTCTGGTTCACCGCCTACCCGCTGTCGCTGATCACCGCCCCCGGTCAGTCGTACCTGGCGGCGCTCGGCGACGAGCACCTGTGGACCGCGTTCGAGCAGATCGGGGTCGAGGCGATCCACATCGGGCCGGTCAAGCGGGCCGGTGGCCTGTCCGGCTGGGACTACACCGCCAGCGTCGACGGGCACTTCGACCGGATCAGCATGGCCCTGGACCCGCTGTTCGGCACCGAGAAGGACTTCCGGGTGATGTGCGCCGAGGCGCTGGCCCACGACGGCGTCATCATCGACGACATCGTGCCCGGGCACACCGGCAAGGGCGCCGACTTCCGGCTCGCCGAGATGAACCACAAGGACTACCCCGGGATCTACCACATGGTCGACATCCCGGAGGAGGACTGGCACCTGCTGCCCGACGTGCCGCCCGGCCAGGACTCGGTGAACATCGACCAGGCCACCGAGAAGGCGCTGCAGGAGACCGGTTACATCATCGGGCAGATGCAGCGGGTGATCTTCTTCGAGCCCGGCGTGAAGGAGACCAACTGGAGCGTCACCCCGCCGGTCTACGACACCACCGGCAAGCAGCGCCGCTGGGTCTACCTGCACTACTTCAAGGCCGGCCAGCCGTCGATCAACTGGCTGGACCCCACCTGCTCGGGCATGCGGGTGGTGCTGGGCGACGCGATGCACTCGCTGGTGGACCTGGGGTCGGCCGGACTCCGGTTGGACGCCAACGGTTTTCTCGGCGTGGAGAAGAGCGCGGAGGAGCAGCCGGCCTGGTCCGAGGGGCATCCGCTGTCCCAGGCGGCCAACCAGCTGATCGGCAGCATGGTCCGCAAGGTCGGCGGGTTCACCTTCCAGGAACTGAACCTGACGATGGACGACATCAAGGCGACGTCGCAGGCCGGCCCCGACCTGTCCTACGACTTCGTCACCCGTCCCGCCTACCACCACGCGTTCGTCACCGGCGACACCGAATTCCTCCGGCTGACCCTGCGGGAGGCGATGCGGATCGGCATCGACCAGGCGTCGCTGGTCCACGCATTGCAGAACCATGACGAGATGACCTACGAACTGGTTCATTTCGCCACCAAGCACAAGGACGAGCACTATTCGCTGGGCGGCCGCGACTATCTCGGTTCCGAGCTGGCCGAGCACATCCGGCAGACGCTGCGGGACAAGCTCACCGAGCCGGCCGCGACGTACAACCAGGTTTTCACCCAGAACGGCATCGCCTGCACCACCGCGACGATCATCGCCGCCACCCGCGGCATCGCCGATCCGGCGGCCGCCACCGACGAGCAGGTGGCCGACATCCGCCGCGGGCACCTGCTGCTGGCCATGTACAACGCCCTGCAGCCGGGTGTCTTCGCCCTGTCGGGCTGGGACCTGGCCGGCGACGTGACGCTGGACCCCGGCCAGGTCCGCGGCCTCATCCGGGACGGCGACACCCGGTGGATCCATCGCGGCGCGCACGATCTGATGGGCGCGAATCCCGCGGCCACCGCGTCCACCTCCGGCATGCCCAAGGTGCGCAGCCTGTACGGCCCGCTGCCCGAGCAGCTGGCCGACGCGTCCTCGTTCGCCCGCCGGCTCGGGGAGGTGCTGGCCGTGCGCAAGCAACTGGGCATCGCCACCGGCGCACTGCTCGAGGTGCCGGACGTGGCCGAGACCAGTGTGCTGGTGATGGTCAACTTCACCGTGCGCGGGCTGATCGAGCTGACCGTGCTGAACTTCGCCGACACCGAGGTGGTCGCGGAGATCGCCTCCGACCATCTCGAGCCCGGTTGCGCGGTGGTGGACGGGTTGGACGACGACTTCCGGGCGGTGATCGCCGCCGACCGGACGCTGCGCGTGCCGCTGGCCGGCTATCAGGGTCGCGCGCTGCTGGTGGAGCCGAAGCCGGCCGGCTGAGCGGATGCCCCCGATGCCCTCGACGGTCGACTTTCCCGCCGCCGCGGACGGCAGCCGCGGCACCACCGCCACCGGGCGGGGGATCGTCACCGATGCGCTGCGGGCCGCCGACCCGGTCGGCGCGCGGGCGGCCGAGAACGAAACCGCCTGGCGCAGCAGGTACCTGCAACACTTCCGGCGGCTGGTCGAGGCGGGCATCGATGACCCGCGGGCGTGGCTGGCGATCGCCGACTCCGGGCTGACCTCGGTGCAGGAGCGGATGGTCTTCGGTGACCGCCCGCTGTCCGATGCCATCGGAGCGGTGCCGTCCCGGACGCTGACCACCGTGGAGGTGACGGGCCGGTCCCAGCCGATACCGGAACTGGCCCTGCCTTATCACGGCCATTCGCTGCGCGGCGGGGAACTCCGCGATCGGCTGGCCGCCTGGTCGGACCAGGGGGTGATCGAACCGTCGGTGGTGGATGCGGTCGGTGACGTCATCGACCACCCCGAGTGGCTGTCGTTGGACGGTCACACGGTGGTGGTGCTGGGCGCCGGAGCCGAGATGGGTCCGGTCGCACCGCTGCTCGGCTGGGGCGCCCGGGTGGCGGCCGTCGACCTGCCGCGACCGGCGGTGTGGGAGCGGATGCTGAAGGTCGCCCGCGACTCCGCGGGCACCCTGCTGGTGCCGGTGGCCGACCCGGGCGAGGATCCGGCCGGCTCCGCCGGTGCCGACCTGCTCACCGAGGTGCCCGAGACCGCCGATTGGCTGGGCGGTCTCGACGGGCGGCTGATCCTGGGCAACTACCTGTACGCGGACGGCGGGATGCACGTCCGGCTCTCGGTGGCCGCCGACGTGCTGGGTTCGAGAGTGGTCGGAGTCCGTCCGGACACCGGTCTGGCGTTCCTGGCGACGCCCACCGACGTCTTCGCGGTCCCGCGGTCGGCCGTCGAGCAGTCCAGCCGGGCCTACACCGGGCGTTCCCGGACGGCGAAGGTGCTCGGCCGGCCGCTGCGCTGGGCCACCCGGGGACGGCTGGTGCACCGGGCCTACCCGCCGGAGGCCGACCCCGGGGTGGCCGACGCGCTGGTGCCGGCGCAGGGACCGAACTATGCGCTGGCCAAACGCATCCAGCGGTGGCGCGCCGCGGCCGCCCGCCGGGACGGCCGGCTGGTGTCGTTCCACGTCGCCCCGTCCACCCGCACCCAGTCGGTGATCAAGAACCGGGCGCTGGCCGCGGCGTACGCCGGCGCCCGCCGGTTCGGGGTGGAGATCTTCGAGCCGGACACCGCGAACACCCTGATGGCGGCGCTGCTGGTGCGGGACATCGCCGGCGGGGTGACGGAGCACGAGCACCCGTGGCAGGACGAGGCGCACGCCGCCGCGCACGGCGGCCTGTGGCGGTCGGCGTACGAACCCCGGAGCATGCTCGGCCTGGCCGCCGTGCTTGGGTATGCCGCCTCCCATCGTTGACTCGAGCCGGCCGGTCGCGAAGCTACCCGGCCGGCCGGGCCAGCGCGGCCAACACCTCGACGTGCCTGAGCAGGAAGCCCTTCTCGTCCAGCCGCTGCCGCCGCAGCCAGCCCGTCACCTCGCCGCCGTTCTTGCTCGCGTTGCAGCGACCGCAGGCCGGGACGACATTCGACACGGTGTACCGGCCCCCGCAGGAGATCGGCAACACGCAATCCCGCTGCAGGGGGCGGTCCGCGGCACCGCAGTAGGCGCAACCGCCCCACGCCGCCCGCAGTGCCGCCCACTGCGCGGACGTCAGGTCGTGCTCGACCGCGTCCATGCGGCGTTTGCGGCGGCGCGCCGCCCGTGCGCGGCGGGTGCGACTCACGGTCACCGGGCTACGGTAGGCCCCGGTCGGCCGCGGGAATGGGAGGTCGTGCATGCGCGTCGTGATCACCGGCGGGGCGGGATTCCTGGGCACCCTGCTGGCCCGCCGGCTGCTGCGCGGCCCGCAGGCGATCGGTGGCTCACCTCCACGCGACATCGGCGAGCTGATCCTGCTCGACCCGGTCGCGCCGGCACCGGACCTGGCCGCACATCCGCGGGTGCGGCACTGCCCGGCCGAACTCGGCCAGGGACTGGGCACCATCGGCGGGGTCGACGCGGTGTTCCACCTGGCGGGAGTGGTGAGTGGTGCCGCCGAGGCGAACTTCGACCTGGGCCTGCGGGTCAACCTGGACGGCACGCGGGAGGTATTGGAGTGGGCGCGGGCGCACCCGGTCCCCCCGGTGCTGGTCTTCACCAGTTCGCTGGCGGTGTTCGGCCGCGACCCGGCCGTCGGACCGGTCGGCCTCGGGCCGGTCGGCGTCGACGACGACACCCTGCCCCGCCCGCAGTCCAGCTACGGCTTCCAGAAGTTCATCGGCGAACAGCTCGTCGCCGACTACACCCGCCGCGGGTACCTGCGCGGGCGCAGCGTCCGGTTGATGACGGTGGCGGTCCGCCCCGGCCGGCCGAACGCGGCGGCGTCCGGCTTCCTGTCCGGGATGATCCGGGAGCCGGCGCGGGGGTTGCGCACCGTGTGCCCGGTGCCGCGGAACCTGCCGGTCGCCCTGTCGTCACCGGAGCGGACGATCGAGGGAATCGTGACCGCGGCCGCGGTGCCCGACGCGGCGTGGGGGAGCACCACCGCGATGACGCTGCCCGGGCTGTCCACCACCCCGGCCGAGCTGGCGGCCGCGCTCGACCGGGTCGTCGGACCCGGCACCAGCGACCTGATCGACTGGGTCGAAGATCCGACGGTGATCGGCATCGTCGGCAGCTGGCCGGCCCGGTTCCGCACCGAGCGTGCGGAGCGGCTCGGGTTGCGGGCCAACCGGGACGTCGACGAGGTCGTCCGGGAGTTCCTGGCCCTGACCGCGAGCTGACCCGCTGGATGAGCGCCGGCCCGGTCGGGCACTGCGGCGTTGAACCTCGGGTCGTTGGGCGCGGCCGGATGTTCCGCATTCCCGACCTTGCGCCGCCCCCGCGCCCGGCGGCGGCACATCCGCGGAACTTCGGGCTGTGTGGGGCGGCCGGATGTTCCGCAGGCGAGCGGTTCGGGGTGCGCCCGGACCCGGCTGGCCCCGTCTGCGGAACTTCTGGTCGTTGGGCGGGGCCGGATGTTCCGCGGGCCGGCCTTGCGCCGTCCCTGCGCCCCGCGGCGGCACATCCGCGGAACTTCGGGCTGTGTGGGGCGGCCGGATGTTCCGCAGGCGAGCGGTTCGGGGTGCGCCCGGACCCGGCTGGCCCCGTCTGCGGAACTTCCGGTCGAGTCGGGCCGCCGGATGTTCCGCAGGCCCGACCTTGCCTCCCCCGCGCCCGGCGGCGGCACATCCGCGGAACCTCCGGTCGAAGTGGGGCGACCCGCCCTTCCCCGGGCACGGTGCGCCGCCGCCCCCACACCGGCACCGGGGTGTCGGAGGGCCCACCTATGGTGGTGGCCGTGGGGTCCCGGTGGAGCGTCGATCAGGTCATGGCGGCCGCTCCCGACTCCGCGTCCCAGGTCGCCGGCCGCCGGCTGGCCCGCCCGGGCCCGTGGAGCTCGATCGGGGTGTCGGACGGGCTGCTCTGGGGGGAGTGCCAGGGGTCGGGCAAGACGCCGTACCGGGTCACCGTGGACACCGGCACCCGCCGCTACCAGTGCAGCTGCCCGTCCCGGAAGTTCCCGTGCAAGCACGCGCTGGGCCTGCTGTTCCTGTGGGCCGCGGACAGCATCACCGAATCCGGCGAGATCGCCGGCTTCGCGCAGGATTTCGCCGAACGCGGCGAGCCGCCCGCGGCGGCGGAGGCCGAACCGCGGCCCAAGGAGCAGACCCCGGCCCAGAAGGCCGCGGCGGCGGCTCGGGCGGCCGAGCGGGAGCGGCGGGTCGAGGACGGGCTGGCCGAACTCGACCGCTGGCTGGCCGACCAGGTCGCCGGCGGCCTGGCCCGGGCC
>JBDHZW010000047.1:0-24740 GCA_039812105.1 Nakamurella sp. | reverse complement strand
GTGCCGGAACCGCCGCCGAACGGCTCGCCCGACGCGGGGGCCTCGACCGGACCACGAGCCCCGCTGGCCACCCCACCGGTCCGCAAGTTCGCCAAGGACCTGGGCATCGACCTGCGGTCGGTGCACCCGACCCGGCCCGACGGCGTGATCACCCGCGAGGACGTCGAACACGAATCCGCCGTCCGGGCGTCCGGCTCGGCCCGGTCGACCGCCGGCCCGGCTCCGGCCGTCGACCCGGCCGCGCGGGAGCGGCGGATCCCGGTGCACGGGGTGCGCAAGGCCACCGCGGCCGCCATGGTGGCCAGCGCGTTCACCGCGCCGCACGTCACCGAGTTCCTGACGATCGACGTGACGCCGCTGATGGGGCTGCGGGACCGGCTGCGGGCCCGTCGCGACTTCGCCGACATCGGGGTGACCCCGCTGGCGTTCGTGGCCCGGGCGGTGTGCCTGGCGGCCCGGCGCACCCCGGAGGTCAACGCGGTCTACCGGTCCGGCGACGACGGTCACGACGAGATCGTGGTCAAGGACTACCTGCACCTGGGCATCGCGGCCGCGACCGACCGCGGGCTGATCGTGCCGGTGATCCACGACGCCGACGCGATGAACCTCGCTGAGCTGGCCACCGCCCTGAAGGAGCTGACCGAGACCGCCCGGGCCGGGCACACCTCGTTGGCCCAGCTGACCGGGGGCACGTTCACCATCACCAACGTCGGTGTGTTCGGCGTCGACACCGGCACCCCGATCATCAACCCGGGCCAGTCGGCGATCCTGGCCGTCGGCGCCATCCGGGACGCGCCCTGGGTCGTCGACGGTCAGCTGGCCGTCCGCAAGGTCTGCCAGCTCGCGCTGTCCTTCGACCACCGGGTGATCGACGGCCAGCAGGGCTCGCAGTTCCTCGCCGACGTCGGCGCACTGCTCACCGATCCGGGACTCGCGCTCGCCTTCTGATCGGCGCTCCACCCCCGCGCCGCACCCACCTGCGCGGGGAAGCCGGGTCGCCTGGGACGACCCGTCTTCCCCGCGGAGCAGGCGCCGTGAGGTCACGGGGTCGGCCTCGCGGAGCGCCGCGGCCGCGCGCAAGATGGTGACGGCCCGCTTCCACGGTGATCGCGACCGGGCCGAACCACACCGCGGTGACTCACAAAGGGGTGGCACATGGACACGTTCGGCAACGTCCTGGGCGGCTACAACAACCTGTCCCAGTACCGCAAGGACACCTGGTCGACCCTGGAGGAGGCCGCCGACCGGCTGGCCGTCGCGGCCACCGCCGACCGGCCGGTGGAGGCGCACGTCGAGCGGGTGCGGGAGCTGATCGACCGGCTCGGTCCGATCGAGCGGTACTGGGCGTTCCCCGGCCCGCAGGCCTTCCAATCCGGCCGCCGGCTGTTCACCGCGGGCAAGTACACGCGCTTCTCCCGGGCGGTGGCCAGCGTCAGCCGGGCCCTGGCCAGCGACTCGTTCCGCAACGGCATCCCCTGGTCGGTCGCCGCCGCCATCACCGACCAGCTGGACCAGCCGGGCGCGCCGTCGGCCGGCAGCACGCCGATCCGCCCCTACTTCGAGGTGCTGGTCGTCGAGGACATGACCGAGGCCGCCGAGCGCGCGTTGCGGCACGAGCTACGGGCCTGGCGCCGGCCGGACGACGAGTTCATCTACGAGATCGTCGTGGTGCCCAGCTTCGAGGACGCGGTGATCGCCGCTCGGATCAACCTGGCCCTGCAGGCGGTCGTCATCAAGCGGCGGTTCGCGCAGCATTCCGGGCGGGACATGTCGGCGGTCGAGCACTTCGTCGACGACCGCTCGCCGGGCGACCTGATGGAGCATTCGGTCGAGGAACGGGCCGAACTGCTCGGTGAGGCATTGCACGGGATCCGACCGGAACTCGACCTGTTCATGATGACCGAGATCACCCTGGAGGACGTCGCCGCGTCCGTCAGCCACCACTTCCGGCGGATCTTCCACTCCCGGGAGGGCACGCTCGAACTGCACCTGAGCCTGCTGAACGGCATCCAGGAGCGCTACCAGGCGCCGTTCTTCAACGCGCTGCAGAAGTACAGCCACCGGCCCACCGGCGTCTTCCACGCGCTGCCGATCTCCCAGGGCAAGTCGATCGTCAACTCGCACTGGATCAAGGACATGATCGACTTCTACGGCCTGGAGATCTTCCTGGCCGAGACCTCGGCCACCTGCGGCGGTCTGGACTCGTTGCTGGAGCCGACCGGCCCGCTGCGGGAGGCGCAGGACCTGGCCGCGCAGACGTTCGGGTCGCGGCAGACCTACTTCGCCACCAACGGCACCTCGACCGCGAACAAGATCGTCTGCCAGGCGCTGGTGCAGCCCGGCGACATCGTCCTGGTGGACCGGAACTGCCACCAGTCGCACCACTACGGGCTGATGCTGTCCGGCGCGCACGTCATCTACCTGGACGCCTACCCGCTCAACGAGTACTCGATGTACGGCGGCGTGCCGTTGCGCACCATCAAGGCCCAGCTGCTGGCGCTGCGCCGGGCCGGCAAGCTGGACCGGGTCAAGATGCTGATGCTGACCAACTGCACGTTCGACGGGATGGTCTACGACGTCGAGCGGGTCATGCAGGAATGCCTGGCGATCAAGCCGGACCTGGTCTTCCTGTGGGACGAGGCCTGGTTCGCCTTCGCCCGGTTCCACCCGGTGTACCGGCCGCGCACCGGCATGCACTCCGCGGGATCGCTGCTGGGCAAGCTGCGCGACCCGCAGTACAACAAGGTGTACGAGGCGTGGAGCGATCAGATCCGGGGGGCGTCCGACGAGGAGCTGCTGAACGCCCGGCTCATCCCCGACCCGGCCCGGGCCCGGGTGCGGGTGTACGCCACCCAGTCCACCCACAAGACGCTGACGTCGCTGCGCCAGGGCTCGATGATCCACGTCTTCGACCAGGACTTCGGGCAGAAGGTCGAGGAGACCTTCCACGAGGCGTACATGGCGCACACCTCGACGTCGCCGAACTACCAGATCCTGGCCTCGCTCGACCTGGGCCGGCGGCAGGCCGCCCTGGAGGGCTTCGAGCTGGTGCAGAAGCAGGTCGAGTACGCGATGCGGTTGCGGGACGCGGTGGACAACCATCCGCTGCTGCGCAAGTACATGCGCTGCCTGACCACCGCCGACCTGATCCCCGAGCAGTTCCGCCCGTCCGGCATCGGCCAGCCCCTGCGGTCCGGCCTGAAGAACATGCAGATGGCCTGGCGCACCGACGAGTTCGCGTTGGACCCGTGCCGGATCACCATCTACATCGGCGCCACCGGCATCGACGGCGACACGTTCAAGCGGGTCCACCTGATGGACCGGCACGGGGTGCAGATCAACAAGACGTCCCGCAACAGCGTGCTGTTCATGACGAACATCGGCACCACCCGCAGTTCGGTCGCCTACCTGATCGAAGTGCTGGTCAAGATCGCCCGGGAACTCGACGAGCGGGTCACCGACCTGAGCCTGGCCGAACGCGCGTCGCACGAGTACGCGGTCCGCCGGCTGACCAGCGTGTCCGCGCCGCTGCCGGACTTCTCCTCGTTCCACGAGGCGTTCCGTCCGCCATCGGCCGGCGACGGAACCGAGACTCCGGAAGGGGACGTTCGCCGGGCGTTCTTCCTGTCCTACGACGACGGCCTGTGCGAGTACCTGCTGCCGACGCAGATCCGGGAGAAGCTGGACAACGGGCTCCAGGTGGTCTCGGCGACCTACGTCACGCCGTATCCGCCGGGCTTCCCGGTGCTGGTGCCCGGCCAGACGTTCAGCCCGCAGATCCTGGACTACATGGACAGCCTGGACACCTCCGAGGTGCACGGCCTGCGGCCCGACCGCGGCTACCGGGTCTACATCGACAAGGCCCTGGAGATCGCCCAGCTCGCCCGCGGCGCCGCGGCGGGACGGGCGGTGGTCGCGGACCCGACGCCCCCGCTGGACGTGGTCGCCTCGGACTGAGCCGCCGGCCGGGCTCGGTTGCGGGAGGTGCGCTGATCCAAGTCCCATTTTCGCCCGGATTGTGTTCGTTTCAGTGGGACTTGGATCAGCGCACCCGTGAGGGAGCCGCGAGAACATGACGCAGGGTGAGAGAGCAGGGGGCCTACGACTACGGCGAGTAGCATCTGCAGAGTTCACGAGATTCGCAGACGAATCCTGTAACGCTCAGGCATTCCTCAGCGATAATTGTTGCGACCCCGGACAGCTGCCGGACCCCCGACCTGGCAGCCGTGCGGGGTCTCTTTCGTTCTCGGCCCGGTGCCAGGCCTCGCTCGGCCGACCGAGCTGGATGCCGGCCTCGCCGGCTCGGCCGATTGAGCTGGAGGGCGGCCTCGCGACCTCGGCCGACTGAGCTGGATGGCGGCCTCGCGACCTCGGCCGACTAGGCTCGGCCCGGTGTCCGACGCACCGCTGGCCATCCAGATGCTCCATGACCGGATCCTGATCAAGATGTCGTCATCCGGCGGCGAACGCACCACCCGGACGGGCATTCTCATCCCGGCCACCGCGGAGGTGGCCAAGCGGCTCGTCTGGGGCGAGGTGGCCGGGGTCGGCCAGCACGTGCGCTCGGTGAAGACCGGCGAGCGGGTGCTGTTCAGCCCGGAGGACCAGTACGAGGTCGAGGTCGCCGGCGAGACCTACCTCGTGCTGCGCGAACGGGACCTGCAGGCGGTGGCCTCCGAACGCACCCGCGGCGGGACAGGGCTTTACTTGTAGGTGCAGACCGGTTTTCCGCCTGGGAGGGACCGCCATGGACAGCTACGACATGATCGTCATCGGGTCCGGTCCGGCCGGGCAGAAGGCGGCCATCGCCGCCGCCAAGCTCGGCCACCGGGCGGCCATCATCGAGCGCAAGGACATGGTCGGCGGCGTCTGCATCAACACCGGCACCATCCCGTCGAAGACGCTGCGCGAGGCCGTGCTCTACCTGACCGGCCTGAGCCAGCGGGAGCTGTACGGGCAGTCCTACCGGGTCAAGGACGACATCACCATCGCCGATCTTTCCGCCCGCACCCAGCACGTCATCGGGCGCGAGATCGACGTCATCCGCAACCAGCTGGCCCGCAACCACGTGCACATGTACGTCGGCACGGCCCGGTTCACCGACCCGCGGACCATCGTGGTGACCAACGAGTCCGGGAACTCGGTCGAGCTGCGGGCCGACAAGATCGTCATCGCGGTCGGCACCAAGCCCGCCCATCCGACCCTGATCGAGTTCGACGGGGAGACCATCGTCGACTCCGATCAGATCCTCGGTATCGCCCGGGTGCCGTCGTCGATGGTGGTGGTCGGGGCCGGGGTCATCGGCATCGAGTACGCCTCCATGTTCGCCGCGCTCGGCACCAAGGTGACGATCGTCGAGCGCCGGCCGAGCATGCTCGACTTCTGCGACAAGGAGATCATCGAGGCTCTGCAGTACCAGCTGCGGGAGCTCGCGGTCACCTTCCGGTACTCCGAGACCGTCCGTGAGGTGCAGAAACACCCGGCCGGCACGCTCACCGTGCTGGAGTCCGGCAAGAAGATCCCGGCCGACACCGTCCTCTACTCCGCCGGCCGGCAGGGCGTCACCGACGAACTCAACGTCGCCGCGGCCGGCCTGTCGGCCACCAACCGCGGCAAGGTCGAGGTCAACGAGAACTTCCAGACCGAGATCGAGCACATCTACGCGGTCGGTGACGTCATCGGGTTCCCGGCGCTGGCCGCCACCGCGATGGAGCAGGGCCGGCGGGCGGCCTACCACGCCTTCAACGAGCCGGTCGGCAGCAAGCTGGGCGAGCTCCAGCCGATCGGCATATACACCATCCCCGAGCTGAGCTTCGTCGGTCGCACCGAAGAGGCGCTGACCAGCGCCAACGTCCCGTTCGAGGTCGGCGTCTCCAGGTACAAGGAACTGGCCCGCGGGGCCATCCTGGGCGACTCCTACGGGATGCTCAAGATCCTGGTGCACGCCGAATCCCGGGAACTGCTGGGCGTGCACGTCTTCGGCACCAACGCCACCGAACTGGTGCACATCGGCCAGACCGTGATGGGTTGCGGCGGCACCGTCGACTACCTGGTCGACACCGTCTTCAACTACCCGACGCTGGCCGAGTCGTACAAGGTCGCCGCGCTGGACGCGGTGAACAAGATGCGGGCCATCGCGAAGGTGACCCAGACCGGGCCGTACCACCCGTTGCCGGAGTAGTCAGCCGGCCCGCAGGTCGGGCAGCGATCCCTCGGCCAGGCCGGCCGGTTCCAGGCCCAGCAGCCGTTCCAGGTCGGCCGCCGAATGGTCCCGCAGGAAGCCGGCGAACTTGCGGGCGACCACCGCCCAGTGCTCCTCGGCGACCTTGCGGCTGATGAACAGCCGCCGGGCGATGCTGTCAAACTTCTCCCCGCGGGCCCGGGCCGACAGCACCAGTCGTTGACGCTCGGTGAGCGCCGGCAACGCCGTCCGGTCCCGGGCCAGCTCGGCCAGGCCGCTGAGCGAGCCAGTGACCAGCAACTGGCCGGTGGCCGTCGCGAGGACCGCCGCCCGCAGCTCGTCGAGCGGATCGGACTTGTGGGCGATCGCCGTCGCGCCGGCGTCCAGGCAGCCCAGCAGCATCACCCGGCTCCGCTCGAACGTGTGGATGCACACCCGATGGCCGGCCCGCACCAGCCGCTCGACGGCCTCGGTCCAGGCCAGCAACGGGGGATGGTCCAGCGCCCCGCGCGGGATCTCCAGCAGTACCACCTCAGCCGGCGCCGCCGCCGCCAGCAGCTCGTCGGGCGTCCGGAACGAGCCGACGAACGTCAGCTCCGGCAACACCAGCGGCAGGGCCGTGCGAGCCAGCGTGTGCGGGTCGACCACGGCCACCGTCGGCTGCGGTCGGGCGTCGGCGGTCACGGCGGCACACCATCCTGTTCGAATCGGGGCAGTCCGATCCTGTCCGGCCCGTGCCCCCACCGACCAGGCGAATGGCGAAGTCCGGACGCTTCCGGACGGTCCGGACGACCACCCAGGGGTGGTCGAGCGGGGGAGGAACCGGAATCTAGGGTGGGTCAATGACGAGGGGGGCGATCTCGGGTCCATCCGCACACGCCGGCGGGGACCCGTCCGACATCGCGACACGAGCGGAACTGGCGTCCGCGCTCACCCGGCTGCGCGAACTGTCCGGGCTCAGCGTGCGCGATCTGGCCAGGAGCGTGGACAGCCCGGTGGCCACCGTCGGCGGCTACTTCAGCGGCCGGCACCTGCCGACCGCATCGCAGTCGGCGGTGTTCCTGCGGATGCTGCACGCCTGCGGGGTCACCGATCCCGACGAGCAGCAGCGATGGTGGGAGGCCGTCGGGCGGGTCCGGCGGGCCGGTCGGAGCAGCTCCCCGACCGAGGCGCCCTACCTCGGGCTGGAGAGCTTTCAGGTCCAGGACGCCGCCCTGTTCTTCGGCCGGGAGCGGCTGACCGCCGAGCTGGTCGAGGTGGTGCGGTCGGCGGCCGGTCCGGCCGGCCGGATGGTGGCCGTCGTCGGCCCGTCCGGCTCGGGCAAGTCCTCGCTGGTCCGGGCCGGCCTGATCCCGGCCCTCGACCGGGACGGTCTCCCGACGGCCGCCGTGCTCACGCCGGGAGACCGGCCGCTGCACCGGCTCGCCCAGGTGCTCGTCGGCCCCGACGGGGTGGCCCCGGACCCGGCCGTGGTCGACCGGGCCGAACGCGACCTCCGGGCCGATCCGTCGGTGGCCGCCCGGTGGCCGGCCGCCCGTCCGGGCCTGCTGGTCGTCGACCAGTTCGAGGAGGTGTTCACCTCCTGTCCGGACGAAACCGAGCGCCGCGCGTTCATCGCCGCCCTCTGCGCGGTCGCCGGAGTAGGGGACGATCCGGCGGCCGGAGCCGGACCGGCACCGGTGGTGATCGTGCTGCGGGCCGACTTCTACGGCCAGGCGATCGGCGAGGCCGCGCTGCTGCCGGTGCTGTCGACGGCCCAGGTCGTGGTCGGCCCGATGACGCCGGACGAGGTGCGCCGCGCGGTGGTCGAGCCGGCCCGACTCGTTGGCTGCGAGGTCGACCCGGAGCTCGTCGAGGTGCTCATCCGCGACCTGACCCCGCACGGCGCACTCTCGGGCGAGCTCGATGCGGGCGCGCTGCCCCTGCTCTCCCACGCGCTCAGCGTCACCTGGCAGCGGGCCGCCCGACGCCGGCTGACGGTGGCCGGGTACCTGGCCACCGGCGGCATCGCCGGCGCGGTGGCGCAGAGCGCCGAGGCCGTGTTCACCGCACTGACCACCTCGGAGCGGGAGGTCACCGCGCGGCTGTTCCTGCGCCTGGTGAACGTCGACGACGACGCCGTGGTCACCCGCCGCCGCATGCCGCTGTCCGACCTGCCCACGCCCACCGCCGCGCCCACCGCCGCGGACGGCGACGCCGAGGCGGAGGACGTGGTGGACCGGTTCGTCGCGGCCCGGCTGCTGACGATCGACGCCGAGGCCGTGCAGATCTCCCACGAGGCGCTGCTGGAGGCCTGGCCGCGCCTGCAGGGCTGGATCGACGGAAGCCGGGTGGCGCTGGCCGCCCATCGGCGGCTGGGCGAGGCGCTCGCGGTTTGGCGGGCCAACGACCGGGACCCGTCGGCGTTGCTCGGCCGGGTGCGGCTGGCGACCGTGCAGGACGCCCTGGCCGGCGGTGCCGTCGCGCTCACCCCGGCCGAGGCGGAATTCCTCGCCACCAGCGAGGCGGCGGTCGCCGACGAACGATCCGGTCGGATCCGGCGGGCCCGGCGCCGGCGGCTGATCGTCTCGGCGATGACCGCACTGGCGGTGCTGGCGTCCGGTCTGGCCGTATTCGCCGTCGTGTCCAACCGGGCCGCCACCACCGAGCAGCAGGCCGCCGCCGACTATCGCGACCTGGTCGTGGCCGGCGACCTCCTCGGCGCCGCGGACCGGGTCCGGGTGCTGGACCCCAACCTGGCCGACCAGCTGACCATCACCGCGTACCGGAAGTCGCCGACCGTCGAGGGGCGATCGGCCCTGCTGGACGCCACCGCCCAACCGCTGGTCACCCGGATGCTCGGGGCCGCCGGGCCATGCAGGCCCTGTCGCCGGACGGCCGGATCCTGGCGGTGGCCGA
Source organism: Nakamurella sp. (assembly GCA_039812105.1). GTDB lineage: Bacteria > Actinomycetota > Actinomycetes > Mycobacteriales > Nakamurellaceae > Nakamurella. Next base: position 15,661 of record JBDHZW010000047.1, on the reverse strand, counting down.
CGCGTCGAACGGGTCGATCCGCCTGCTGTCGGTCACCGACCCGACCCGTCCGACCGTGCTCGGGGTCGCCGGGTCGACCACCGACGACCAGGAATTCACGGTGAGTTTCGGCCCCGAAGGGCGCACCCTGGCCGCGGGTAGCAGCAAGGGCGTCGTGCAGCGGTGGAACGTCAGCGACCCCGCTCACCCCGTCGCGATCGGCGAACCGCTGCCGCGCTTCCCGACCGGAGTCTTCGGCGTGGTGTTCACCCCCGACGGCAGCACCATGCTGGCCGGCGGCGAGGGCGGAACCATCGCTCGCTGGTCGCTGGCCGACCCGCAGCATCCCGTCGAGCTGCCCGGACTGCCCACCGTCGGCCTGGTCCAGACGATGGCGATCTCCCCCGACGGTTCGCTGCTGGCCGTGGGCGGCCGGGCCGCCGACCTGCAGCTCTGGTCGCTGACCGGATCCGACGGTCCGGCCCAGGTCGCGGCCATCCCCGGTGCCCAATCCGTGGTCACCGCGTCGGCCTTCTCCCCCGACGGGCGGACGCTGGCGGTCGGCGGCCGGGACGGCGCGGTCACCGTCTGGAACGTCTCGTCACCGGCCGCGCCGGCGCCGATCGATGCCGGGCTGACGCCGTTCACGAACATCGCCAACGTGGTGACCTTCAGCGCCGACGGGTCCGTGCTCGCCGCCGCCGGATCGGACGGAACGGTGCGGTCCTGGCGGACCGCCGGCTGGGAACCGATCGGCCAGCTGGGCCATCCGGCGCCGGTGACCGGCCTCGCCGCGACCGCGGACGGGGCCCGCCTGTTCTCGTCGGCGGCCGACGGTTCGACCCGGACGTGGACGACTGGCGGGGCGAGCATCGGGCCGTTCCCGGACAGCGTGTTCAGCCTGGCCTGGATGGCGGATGGTCGGCGGCTGGCCGCGGCGCCGGGGCCGGCGGCCAACGCCATGTCGATCTGGGACGTCGGTGACCCCGAACACGCGGTCGAACTGGCGACGGCGGCGCCGCCCGATCCGGACCAACGCTACGGCGGGGGAGTGGCCGTCAGCCCCGACGGCCGGCTGATGGCCGTCACGCTGACCGACGGCCGGGTGCAATTGTGGAGTCTGGCCGATCCGTCCCGGCCGGAGGCGCTCGGGCCGCCGCTGTCCGGCCCCGCCGACATCGTCCAGCAGGTCACCTTCAGCGCGGACGGCCGGCTGCTCGCCGGGGCGGCGAACGACGCATCGGTGTGGCTGTGGAACGTCACCGATCCGGCGGCGCCGACGGTGCAGGCGGCGATGACCGACCTGGGCGGGCCGGTCTACTCGGTGGCCTTCGGCGACGGGGACCGGATGCTGGCCGCGTCGACCACCGCCGGGCAGGCGAAGGTGTGGACCCTGGACGACCCGTCCACCCCCCAGTTGCGCAGCACGATCGACGCCGGCGCGAGCTACTCCTTCGCCGTCGTCGTCTCGCCCGACGGGCGCTATCTGGCGGTGGCCGGGGCCGACCGTGAGGTCCGGCGGTGGGACATCAGCGACCCGGCCGCTCCGTCGGAGGTCGGCATCCCGTTGACCGGTCCCGCCAACGACGTGTACTGGGTCGACTACAGTCCCGACGGCCATCTGCTGGCCGCGGCCAGCACCGACGGCTACGTCTGGCTCTGGGACAACGCCGATCCCGCCGCGCCGCAGCCGTACGCCACCCTCGGAGCGGCCCGCGGGCCGTTGTTCGTGGCCGAGTTCGGCCGCCAGGGGTCGATGATCGCCGCCGGCGGCTCGGACCGATCCATTCATCGGTGGGTCACCGATCCGGCCACCGCGGAGGCGATGATCTGCGCGGCGATCGGCGCCCCGATGACGGACCAGGAGTGGCAGACCTTCCTGCCCGGCGAGCCGTACGACCCGCCCTGCGCCTGAAAGTCAACCCGGAATTTCCCGGGTTGTCCGAATCGGCCGGGTCCCGGCAGGCTGAGGGAGCTTCCGGGGGGTGCGGAGGGCCTCCGACCCTTCGTCAGGGTTGGGGGTTCCTCCGGAATCATCGCGACAGCGCGGGCCACGCCGCAGGAACGGGCGGTGTGACCGGGATCCCACCGGAAATCCGACTCCGAAACGGAATCAAACCCGCCCCACAGGCGTCTGTATAAGTGGCCGGCCCTGGATGCGAAGGTGGTCACCACCGGCAGACGGTGCGCGTTGCGCGTGCGGCAGTCGAGCTTGGGCGATGCGGGAGGTTCGATTCCTCCCGACGGCACAGAGCGGCACAGCACTATCGATCATGCAGGACACGCCCTTTCCGCCCACGGATAAGGGCGTGTCCTGCATGATCAACTTCTAGGTGCGGGGTCGGTGGCACCGTGAGTAATCGCCCGCCCGTGAAGGTTGAAGTATTCGCCTCGTTCGAGGGACCGAGCCCCATGTTGCTGTCGGCCGGTCCCATCGGTCGGGCACAGTAGGCCCCGCCGCGCCCTGCCGCGGCCTCGCCGGCCGGCGGTGGGGGGCCATGAAGAACGCCATGCAGAACGCCACGACGAACGCGGTGGGGCCCGACGGTGCCCCGCTCGGCCGGCCGCTAGCGACCGGAGGGCGATCGACGCCCTGGACCCGGCCACCGATCGTGGTGGTGGGCCTGTCCATCGCCTGCCTGATGCTGATCTGCCTGGTGGCGGTGCTGCTGAGCGGGGCCGACTCGCCGTGGTCCGACGCCGCCTTCAACCTCGCCGAGTTGGTCGCGGCGGCCGCGGCCACGGTGGCCGCGGCCGTCGCGATACCCCGGCATCGGCAGCCGGAGCGTCGTGGGTGGACGCTCGTCGCCGTCGCCTGCGGATCCTGGACGCTCGGTCAGGCGTACTGGTGCTTGATCGAACTCGTGCTCGGCCAGGAGTTGCCGCCGGTCTCGCCCGCCGATCTCTTCTTCCTGCTGTTCTCCGTGCTGATGGTGGTCGCGGTGGCACCGACCGTCGGCCTGCGGACGCGCCGGCTGCGCACGCTGCTGGACGCGTTCATTATCGGCATGTCGCTGTTCACGATCAGCTGGACGACCGCGATCACCGAGATCGCGACGACGGCGACCGACGACACCGGCGCGCTGGCCCTGCTGGTGAACCTGGCCTACCCGTGCCTGGACGTCGTGGTGTTGACGCTGGTCGTGCTGAACATCTCCCGGCGGCAGGGCCAACGCACCACCCTCGGCGTGGTGGCGGTCGGGATCGGGCTGATCGCGATCGCCGACACCGGCTACGTGTACCTGGCGGCATCCGACTCGTTCCAGCCCGGATCCCTGTTCGGGCTCGGCTGGATCGCCGGGTTCGGACTCATCGCCTGCGCGGCCATGGCCGGCCCGGAGGTCGCCGGCTCGTTCGACTGGACCCGGACCGGCCGATCGGGCCAGCCGGGGACCCGGCCCGCTCCGTCGGCGGCCACCCGGCAGGTCAGTGTGCTGCCGTACGTTCCGCTGGTCATGGCGCTGGTCGTCGTCGGCGTGGGCCGGCTGACCAGCACGGTCGACCGGGTCAGCGGCGTCGCCCTGGTCTTGATCTTCCTCGGCGTGCTCGCCCGCCAATACCTGACCATCCGGGACAACGTCACGCTGACCCAGGACCTGCGGAACCGGGAGAACGAATTGGCCCGGCAGGCCTTTCAGGACGTGCTGACCGGTCTGCCCAACCGGGCCCTGTTCACCGACCGCGTCGCGCACGCCCTGGAGCAGCACCGCCGCAGCCTGCGGCCGCTGGCCCTGATGTTCGTCGATCTGGACGACTTCAAGGCCGTCAACGACACGCTCGGCCATCCGACCGGCGACCAGTTGGTGATCCGGGTCGGCGAACGGCTGCGTGGAGCCGTCCGGTCCAGCGACACGGTGGCCCGGTTCGGCGGCGATGAGTTCGCGGTGTTGGCCGAGGGCGAGGACACCGACGCGGTCGAACTCGGCGCCCGGCTGGTCGAGTCGCTGCGGCCGGCCTTCACCCTGAGCAAGGACGTGCTGTCGATCGGCGCCAGCATCGGCATCGCCGAGGCGCCGGCCGACCAGGCCACCCCGACGCTGGACGAGCTGTACTCGCGCGCCGACATCGCCATGTATGCGGCCAAGCGGGCGGGCAAGGGGCAGCTGGCGATCTACGAGCCGTCGATGGTGCTGCCCGAGGCCGCCGACCTGCACTACCGCCCGCTGCTGGTGGAGGCCATCCGCACCGGTGCGATCGACTGCGCGTACCAGCCGATCCTGGACCTGACGACGGGCCGGGTCGACTGCATGGAGGCGCTGGCCCGCTGGCAGATCGACGGCGAGCCCGTCGACCAGCACTACTTCATCACCCTGGCCGGCCGGCTCAAGCTGCTGCCGGCGCTGACCGACCTGATGGTCGACCGCGCCTGTGCCCAGCTGGCCGATTGGTCGCAGCGGCTCGGCGGCGACCACCTCAAGGTCGGGGTGAACGTCCCGCCCGGGCTGATGGCCGACCTCGCCTTCCCCCGCCGGATCGCGGCAGCCCTTCGGCGGCACCGGATCTCGGCCGACCGGCTGGTGCTGGAGATCACCGAGGACGCCCTGCTGGGCGACTCGGAGGTGTGTCAATCGGTCGCCGACCAGCTCCGGCTGGCCGGCGTGCGCCTGTGGCTGGACGACTTCGGCACCGGCTATTCCTCCCTGCTGAGCTTGCGGCGGTTCAAGCTGCAGGCCGTCAAGATCGACATCGCCTTCATCGCCAACATCCACACCGACGCCACGGCCGCGCAGTTCCTGCGGGCCCTGCTGGCGCTGGGCCGCAACCTGGAGCTGATGGTCATCGCCGAGGGGGTCGAACTCGCGGCCCAGGAGGCCGTGCTGCGCGACCTCGGCGGCCGTTACGTCCAGGGCTTCCTGTACGCGCGGCCGGCGGCCGGGGACAGCTTCGACGAGTTGCTCACGGCGACCCTCGTTTCCCCGGCCCGCCCGGTGACCTGACCCGACGCCCCGCCCCGACGCCGCCGGGCGCTCCTACGACACCGGCCGCTGACCCCACATCCGGGCCACCGCGATCGCATGGCGCCAGCGGGCCCGCTCGGCGTCGCGCCGCTCGGCGGCCATGGAGGGCTGCCACTCGCCGGCCTTGCGCCAGAAACGGCGCAGCACCTGGCGGTCGGACCAGTACCCGACGGCCAGGCCCGCGGCGTAGGCCGCGCCCAGCGCGACCGTCTCGGCCATCATCGGTCGCACCACCGGAACGTCCAGGACGTCGGCGATCGTCTGCATGAGCAGGTTGTCGCTGGTCATCCCGCCGTCGACGGCCAGCGAGCGGGCGGCGACGCCGGCGTCCGCGTTCATCGCGTCCACCACGTCATGGGTCTGCCAGGCGGTCGCCTCCAGCACCGCCCGGGCGATGTGGCCCTTGGTCACGTAGGACGTCATGCCGACCAGTACGCCCTGGGCGTCGTTGTCCCAGTAGGGCGCGAACAGCCCGGAGAAGGCCGGCACCAGGTAGCAGCCGCCGTTGTCGGGGACGGACCGGGCCAGGGTCTCGATCTCGGCCGGCGAACGGATCAGCCCGAGATTGTCCCGGCACCACTGCACCAGGCCGCCGGCCTGGGCGATCGAACCCTCCAGCGCGTACACCGCCGGCTCGCCGTCGACCTTGTGCGCCACCGTGGTGATCAGGCCGTGGTTGGACCGCACCACGTCGGTGCCGGTGTTCAGCAGCAGGAAGCTGCCGGTGCCGAAGGTGCACTTGGCCTCGCCGGCATCGAACGCGGTCTGCCCGAACAGGGACGCCTGCTGATCGCCGATCAGCGCGCCGATCGCAATGCCCGGCACCGGGTCCACGGTCGAGCCGATGACCCCGATGGTGGACCGGATCTCGGGCAGCGCGGCGCGGGGGATGCCCGTCGCGGCGAGCAGCGCGTCGTCCCAGTCCAGGGTGTCGAGGTTCATCAGCATCGTGCGGCTGGCGTTCGTCACGTCGGTGACGTGGGCGCCCCCGGCCGGGCCACCGGTCAGGTTCCAGGTGATCCAGCTGTCCATGGTGCCGAAGAGCAGTTCCCCGGCCGCCGCGGCGTCGGCCGCCGCCGGATTGCGGTCCAGCATCCAGCGCAGCTTGGCCGCCGAGAAGTAGTTGGCCATCGGCAGTCCGGTGCGCTCCAGGATCGTGGCCGGATCGATCCGGCCGGCGATGCGGTCGAGCACGTCGGTGGTCCTGGTGTCCTGCCAGACGATGGCGCGACCGACCGGAGCGCCGGTGTGCCGGTTCCACAGCACCGAGGTCTCCCGCTGGTTCGTCACGCCCAGCGCGACGACGTCGCCGGCGTCGATCCCGGCGTCGTCCAGCGCCTGCGGCACGATCCGCCGCACGATCGACCAGATCTCGGCCGCGTCGTGCTCCACCCAACCCGGGTGCGGGTAGAACTGCTGATGTTCCCGTTGGGCGATCGACACCATCCGGCCCTGCCGGTCGAACAGCATGCAGCGGGTGGACGTGGTGCCCTGGTCGAGCGCGGCGACCAGCCGGCCTGCGCTCATCGCTCCCGCCCGTGGCCCAGTTCCCGGGAGATCGCCCGGCCCGCGCGATTCACCTGGGTGACCAGCGCGGTGCGGGGCCGCAGGCGCTCGTCGCACACCCGCTCGATCGCGCCCTCGATACCGACGACCGCGACCACGTACCCGCCGCGATCGCGGATGGGCGCGGCGATGCCGGCGACGGCGGGGTCCACCTCGCCCACCGAGCCGGCCCAGCCGACGTCCCGGATGCCGGCCAGCTCCCGTTGCAGCGCCCGATTGTCGGTGATGGTGCGGGCCGTCAACGACGGCAGCTCCTGCCGGAGCAGGCTGCGCGCGGCGCCCGGGTAGTAGGCGAGAAGGATCTTGCCCAGCGCGCTGGCGTGCAGCGGCACCACCGAGCCGGTCATCAGCACCTGGGTCCCCCCGTCGGCCCGGAAGACGTGATGGGCGACCTCGGCCCGGCCCTGATGAAAGGTCGCGACCCGGGCCGATTCACCCGTGCGCGCGGCCAGCGTGTCCGTCCAGTTCATCGCCCGCGACCGCAACTCGTTCGGATCGAGGCGGTCGCCGCGACCGAGAAGGAACAGGTCGTTGGCCACCCGGTAGGGCCCGTTGGGCACGTCCTGCTCCACGAACCCGACATCCTCCAGGGTGCGCAGGATGCCGTGCGCGGTGGGCTTGGCCAGGCCCAGGGCGGCCGCGATCTGGGCCAGCGCCAGCGGCTCGTCCTCGTCGGCCAGCAGCCGCAGGATGGCCGCCGCCCGCTCCACCGACTGGACGTTTCCGGGCACGCAGGAAGGCTACCGCGTCGAAGCGTCATCCGTTCGGCAATGTCGAACGACACCAATTGTGACCACGTCCCGGCGCCGGATACGGTCGCGGCCGATGGAGGGCTGGGCCAAGATGAGGATCGACGGCGAGGAGGCGGTGGGATTGCGGAGGGTCGCGACCCGCTCGGGCTGCTCGCGGTCGCGTTCCGTGCCAGCGACGGGCCGCGTCGGTGCCGACCGACGATCGGCCGACTCCCGGCCAAGGCCCGTTCATCGAGTGAGGATCCCTGCATGACCACGACAACACCCCGACCCAGCCGGCGCTCGCACGAGCCCGACCGCAACCTGGCGGTCGAGTTGATCCGGGCCACCGAGGCGGCGGCCATGGCCTCGGCGCGCTACCTGGGCCGCGGCGACAAGAACCAGGTCGACGCGGCCGCCGTCGACGCCATGCGCCCGGTCCTGGGCACCGTCGCCATGCGCGGCGTCGTGGTCATCGGCGAGGGCGAGAAGGACGAAGCGCCCATGCTGTTCAACGGCGAGCAGGTCGGCGACGGCACCGGCCCCGAGGTCGACATCGCGGTCGATCCGGTCGACGGCACCACCCTGGTCGCCAAGGCTCTGCCCGACGGCCTGTCCGTCGTCGCCCTTGCCGAACGCGGCAAGATGTTCGACCCCGGCCCCTGCTTCTACATGCGCAAGACCGTCGTCCCCGGCTCCGCCGCCCACGCCGTCGACCCCGACGCCCCGGTCGGCGAGATCATCGCCGCGGTCGCCAAGGCCCTGGGCCGCCGCGCCGACGACCTGACGGTCGCCGTGCTCGACCGTCCCCGGCACGATTCGCTGGTGGCCTCGATCCGGCAGGTCGGCGCCCGGATCAAGTTCCTCGGCGACGGCGACGTCGCCGGCGCGATCATGGCCGCGTCCGAGGACACCATCGACACCGGCGTCGACCTGTTGTTCGGCACCGGCGGAACCCCCGAGGGAGTGATCGCCGCGGCCGCGCTGCGCTGCCTGGGCGGATCGATCTTCGCCCGGCTCGCCCCCCGCAACGACCAGGAACGCCAGGCCGCGATCGACCAGGGCTACGACCTGGACCGCATCCTGACCACCACGGACCTGTGCGGCGGCGAGGACATCTTCTTCGCCGCCACCGGCGTCACCGACGGCGCCCTGCTCAAGGGAGTCCGCTTCGGCACCGGCCGGATCAGCACCACCTCGCTGTCCATGCGGGCGCGGTCCGGGACCATCCGCTTCATCCAGACCTTCCACGACCCCGAGCGCTCCACCCTGGTCCCGGCGGCCGACTGATCGATCCGACCGGCCGGCCGGGACCTACCCACGTCCGCGGACCCAGCAGGACCCATTCAAACAGGACCCATTCAAAGGAGAAGAAAGTCTATGAGCGTGCAGCCATCTGCACTCAGCCCGCAAAGCCGGACCAAGTCCCTGGAGGACATGGCCACCCAGCAGTTCGATGTGCTCGTGGTCGGCGCCGGAGTGGTCGGTGCCGGAGCGGCCCTGGACGCGGCGAGCCGGGGCCTGTCCGTCGCCCTGGTCGAGGCCCGGGACCTGGCGGCCGGCACCTCCAGCCGCTCCTCCAAGCTCGTGCACGGGGGGCTGCGCTACCTCAAGCAGCTCAACTTCTCGCTGGTCTTCGAGGCGCTGCGGGAACGGTCGCTGATCCTCAAGACGCTGTGCCCGCACCTGGCCCGGCCGGTCGAGTTCATCTACCCGTTGGAGCGCAAGGGGATCGACCGCGGCTACGTCGGCCTCGGGGTCGGTGTGTACGACGTGCTCGGCGCCGGCAAGGGGGTGCCGTCGCACCACAAGCACCTGAGCAAGCGCAAGACGCTGGAGATGTTCCCGGACGGCAAGAAGGGCCACATCCAGGGCGCCATCAAGTTCTACGAGGGCCAGCTCGACGACGCCCGGCACACCATGATGATCGCTCGGACGGCCGCCGCCTACGGCGCGGCGGTGGCGACCAGCGCCCGGGTGGTCGACCTGACCCGCAGCGGTGAGCGGGTGGTGGGCGCGACCGTGCGCGATCTGGAGACCGGCCGCGACATCCAGGTCAAGGCCCGGACCGTTGTCAACGCGACCGGCGTCTGGACCGACGACATCCAGGAGATGGTCGGCGGCAAGGGCAGTTTCCGGGTCCAGGCGTCCAAGGGTGTGCACATCGTCGTGCCGCGGGACCGGATCAAGTCGAAGACCGGGCTGATCACCGAGACCGAGAAGAGCCTGCTGTTCATCATCCCGTGCCCGTGGAGCGACGACTTCTGGGTGATCGGAACGACCGACACACCGTGGGACCTGGACCTGGCCCATCCGGCGGCCAGCCGTTCGGACATCGACTACATCCTCGAGCACGCCAACGCGCTGCTCGAGAAGCCGCTTACCCGGGACGATGTCGTCGGCGTCTACGCCGGTCTGCGGCCGCTGCTGGCCGGCGAGTCGGACCAGACCAGCAAGCTGTCCCGGGAGCACGCCTGCGTGTCCCCGGTGCCGGGCCTGGTCATCGTCGCCGGCGGCAAGTACACCACCTACCGGGTGATGGCCAAGGACGCCGTCGACGAGGCCGTCAAGCAGTTGCCCGGGCCGGTCGAGAAGTCCTGCACCGAGCGGGTTCCGCTGGTCGGCGCGGACGGCTACCAGGCGCTGTGGAACACCCGGGCGCGGATCGCCGAGCGGACCGGGCTGGACATGGCCCGGGTGGAACACCTGCTCGGTCGGTACGGCAGCGCGATCAACGACCTGCTGGAGCTGATCGACGGCGATCCGACGCTCGCGCAGCCGCTGACCTCGGCCCCGAAGTACCTCAAAGCCGAGGCCGTGTATGCGGTGTCGCACGAGGGGGCGCTGCACATGGACGACATCCTGGCCCGGCGGACCCGCATCTCGATCGACACCTGGGACCGGGGTGATGCGGCCGCCCGCGAGGTGGCCGATCTCGTTGCCCCGCTGCTGGGTTGGGACGCGGCGGCGGTCGAGCGGGAGGTGGACCACTACCGGACCCGCGTGGCGGCCGAACGCGAGTCGCAGGAACAGCCCGACGATCTCACCGCGGACGCCGCCCGGCTCGGGGCGCCGGACGTGCGCGTCGGGGCCGGCTGAGCCGCGCCCTTTCGGAACGAGGAGGTGTCGAAGCGAAAACATTTCGTCACATTGTGATCACAGCCGAAAGGTTCTGATGCTGGCCGACCCCGGCGGGCGTAAGTTTCCCTCGATCGCTTGGTGATCATGCTTTTCCCTGCCCCGCAGCGGTTGCGGTGGTGGAACAATGGCAAGGAGGCCACCTTGGCAATCTCGAACGGAGAGATCTTCGTCTCCGAAGTCACCGGCACGGCAATGCTCTTGCTGCTCGGCTGTGGCGTGGTCGCTACGGCGATCCTCAAGGGCAGCAAGGGCGAGGGCGGCGGCTGGCTGCTCATCAACTTCGGGTGGGGTCTGGCGGTCTTCGCCGGGGTCTACGTCGCGTTCCGAAGTGGCGCCCATCTGAACCCGGCGGTCACCCTCGCGCTGGCGATCACCGGGCCCAGCAACGGCGGCATCGAATGGTCGCAGGTACCCGTCTACTGGGGTTCCGAACTGCTCGGTGCGTTCATCGGTGCGATCATCGCCTGGCTCGCGTTCAAGCAGCACTTCGACGCGGAGGAGGACCCGGGCAAGAAGCTCGGCGTCTTCTCCACCGGCCCGGCGATCCGCAACTACGGCTGGAACACCATCACCGAGATCATCGGGACGTTCGTCCTGGTGTTCGTCATCCTGATCTCCGGTGGCACCCCGTCCGGACTCGGCCCGTTGTTCGTCGCCCTGCTGGTCGTCGGCATCGGCGCCTCGCTCGGCGGCCCGACCGGGTACGCGATCAACCCGGCTCGCGACCTGGGTCCCCGCATCGCCCACGCCATCCTGCCGATCCCCGGGAAGGGTTCGTCGGACTGGGGCTACTCGTGGGTGCCGATCGTCGGCCCGCTGATCGGCGGCGCCCTCGGCGCGTTGGCATTCCTGGCCCTCGGCGGCCCGGGAATGTTCCCCGGCGTCTCCTGACGACCGACCGCACCATGTGATCGGCGGGGCACCGGCCCCTTCCGCGATGTGCCGGTGCCCCGACCGTGTGCCACCAAGTGGTCATCATCAACGCTTCGCAGTCGAAGCATCGAAAGGGATGTAGCAACGCATGAGTGAGAAGTACGTCGCCGCCATCGATTCGGGTACTACGTCGGTCCGCTGCATGGTGTTCAACCGGGAGGGCCGGGTCGTCTCGGTCGCCCAGCGCGAGCACGAGCAGATCTTCCCCCGGGCCGGCTGGGTCGAGCACAATCCCGTGGAGGTCTGGGAGAACACCCGTCTGGTCGCCGCAGACGCGCTGGCCAAGGCCGATCTGAACGAGGGTGACTTCGCGGCGGTCGGCATCACCAACCAGCGGGAGACCGCGCTGGTCTGGGACCGGAACACCGGACAGCCGGTGTACAACGCGATCGTCTGGCAGGACACCCGCACCGACGCGATCTGTCAGGAGTTGGCGGCGCTCGGCGGCGGTGCCGAGCGGTACAAGGCGAAGGTCGGCCTGCCGTTGGCGACGTACTTCTCCGGGCCGAAGGTCCGGTGGATCCTGGACAACGTCGACGGGGCCCGGGAGAAGGCCGAAGCCGGTGACCTGGTGTTCGGCAACATGGACACCTGGACGCTGTGGAACATGACCGGCGGCGTCGACGGCGGGCTGCACGTCACCGACCCGACGAACGCCTCCCGCACCATGCTGATGGACCTGGACACGCTGTCCTGGGACGCCACCATCGCCGAGGAGATGGGCATCCCGATGTCCATGCTGCCGGAGATCCGCTCGTCCTCGGAGGTCTACGGCAACGGGCGGGAGAAGGGCTCGTTCGCCGGCGTGCCGATCGCCGGCATCCTGGGCGATCAGCAGGCGGCCACCTTCGGCCAGGCCTGCCTGTCCCCGGGCGAGGCCAAAAACACCTACGGCACCGGCTGTTTCATGCTGCTGAACACCGGAACCGAGAAGGTCCCGTCGAAGAACGGCCTGCTCACCACGGTCTGCTACAAGATCGGCGACCAGCCGACCGTGTACGCGCTGGAAGGCTCGATCGCCATCGCCGGCTCGCTGGTGCAGTGGCTGCGGGACAACCTGAACCTGATCGCCACCGCGCCGGAGATCGAGGAGCTGGCCGCCCCCGACAACGGCGGCTGCTACTTCGTGCCCGCGTTCTCCGGCCTGTTCGCGCCGTACTGGCGTTCGGACGCCCGCGGCGCGATCGTCGGCCTGACCCGGTACGTCAACAAGACGCACATCGCCCGGGCGGTGCTGGAGGCGAACGCCTACCAGACCAAGGAGGTCCTGGACGCGATGAACGCCGACTCCGGAGTCGACCTCACCGCGCTGAAGGTCGACGGCGGCATGGTCGCCAACGACACCCTGATGCAGTTCCAGGCGGACATCCTGGACGTGCCGGTGATCCGTCCGGTGGTCGCCGAGACCACCGCCCTGGGCGCCGCCTACGCCGCCGGACTGGCCGTCGGGTTCTGGAACTCGGAGGACGACATCCGCAACAACTGGGCCGAGGACAAGCGCTGGGAGCCCCAGATGGATGCCAAGGAGCGGGACCGGCTGTACCGGCAGTGGAAGAAGGCCGTCACCAAGACCCTGGACTGGGTCGATGAGGACACCGCCTGATCCGCTGATCCGCTGATCCGCTGAGTCGCACGGCGCGCCGGCCCGTTGGGGGCGGCGCGCCGTCCGGCGTCTCCGGGCCATGGTTTGCCCGGCTGATCCTGTCCGTGGTGCGCCGGCCCGGATGGTGCGCTGATCCAAGTCCCATCGAATCGGGCATTTCGGGCGTCAAAATGGGACTTGGATCAGCGCAGGTGGGTAGGGCCCCGCTTTGGATCAACGCAGTCGGCCAGGGTCACCGCGCGGGCGAGGACCTGGTCCAGCATCGCCGGGGTGAGCCGGCCGGTGAAGGTGTTCTGCTGGCTGACGTGGTAGCAGCCGAGGACGGTCAGGGTGCGCCCGTCCGGATGGTCGATGACCACCTCCCGGCCGTGGCCGAAGGCCGGCCGCGGCCGCGGTACGGCCCAGCCGTCCGCCTGCAGGACGCCTAGCAGCGCCTGCCAGCCGATCGCCCCCAGCGTGATCGCCACCCGGACGGTCGGGGCGAGTAGCTCCAGTTCCCGCCGTAGATAGCCCGAGCAGGTGCGGATCTCCTCGGGGGTCGGCTTGTTGGCCGGGGGCGCGCAGTGCACCGGGGCGGTGATCCGCACGTCGCGCAGGGTCAGCCCGTCACCGAGGTGGCTGGCCGTCGGCTGGGACGCCAGCCCGGCCCGGAACAACGCCGCGTACAGCACGTCGCCGCTGCGGTCGCCGGTGAACATCCGCCCGGTCCGGTTGGCGCCGTGCGCGGCCGGCGCCAGGCCGACGATCAGGATGCGGGCGTCGGCCGGGCCGAAGCCGGGAACGGCTCGGCCCCAGTACGTCTCGTCGCGGAAGGCGGCCCGCTTGACCAGGGCCACCTCCTCCCGCCAGGCCACCAGCCGCGGGCAGGCCCGGCAGCCGACGATCTGCCGGTCCAGGTCGGCCAGCGAGGCCGCAACGATCTCCACCGGCCGATGGTAGGGCGATGGTCCGCGTCAGATCCGTTCCCACAGATCGATCGGGCCACTGGTGGGCAGCTGCCGGAAGTTCTGACTCACCCACGCCTGCTGCTGCGCACTGAGCTGCCAGTGGCCACGCCAGCCCAGGAGCAGGTAGCGGCAGGACGACAACGCCGAGTAGACCTCGGGCCCCGCGGGTTGACCGGCGAACGCGTCCCCGGTCGAGGTGACCTGCCCGTCCGCCTCGCGGACGACGAGGCCGAGTTGGGCGGCGTACGGATCCACCGACAACAGGTCGGCCGGTCCGGCGTCGGGGAGCCGGTCGGCCGCCAGGAGCCAGCCCGGCTCGAAGGCCACCACGCAGGCGTCGGCCGGGACGCTACCGGCGATGTCGGCCGCGGTGGCCGCCAGATCATCCGACCGGGGCAGGATCTCGCGAACCGACCGGAACAGTCCGCCGGCGACGGCCAGAACCAGCACGGCGGCGGCACCGGCCGCGAGCAGCCGGGACCGGCGGCCGCGACGCCAGGCCGCCGGAACGACGCTCGCGGCGGCCGCGCCCAGCAGGGACATGCTCGGCGCGAGGGCGGCGTTGTACTGATCCCAGTAGGTCGCGGACAGCAGGAAGAAGCCGACCAGGACGATCAGCCAGCACACCGCGATCCGGCCCAGCCGGTCACGCCACCGCCGGCCCAGGACCACGACCACCCCGGCGATCGCCAGCACCGTCGCGGCGACGTGGCGGGTCTGGGCGGCGGACGGTCCGGAGAAGATGAACTCGAGCCGGGCGACGACGGACGTGACGCCATCTTCCGGCCGCCCAGCCTGGAACAGCACGACCTGGTCGATCACGGCACCGGGGGCCCGGACCAGGACCGGCAGCCACAGGACGGCGGCGGTCACCACGATGCCGGCGGCGAAAGAAACGTAACACCGCAGCCGGCGCGCCGAGGGCGGCGCCACGACCAGAGCGAGGAGCGCCGCGGCCGCCCACAGCTTGACCGAACCCGCGGCCGCGATGCACCCGCCGGCGGCCAGGGCCCACCATTCGGCCCGGCCGGGCGACCGCTCACCGGCGTTGAGCCAGCAGGCGACCGCCGCGACGCACAGCAGGTTGAGCCACGGTTCGAGGAAGACGCCGTGCTCGACGTACACGGCCTCCGGGAACACGGCGTAGAGCGACGCTCCGGCCGTCGCCGCGAGCAGACCCCACCGGCGGTGGACGGTCGCGCCGATCAGCGCGATCGTCGCGACGCCCGCGGCGACCGAAAGCAGCCGCGCCCCGGCGAACGCGGTCGTGGGATCGAGCGCGCCCAGCGGAGCCAGCAGGTAGACGATGCCCGGTGGGTGGACGAAGACGTAGTCCGCGTACGGCCATTGGCCGCGCAGCAGCAGCGAGGCCGCGGCCGAATACACGCCCTCGTCGTAGTCGGCCGGGAACCCGGCCGGCGAGGGCAGCAGGGCCGCCAACCGCAGCAGGCCTCCGCAGGCGGCGATCGTTGAGATGACGACGACGGCCCACCGCCGGCCGGCCGGATCGGGTTCGGTCGACGACGTGGCGCTCACCGGGTTCGGCCGATCGTCGCGCAGGGATGGGCCGGGCACCGGGCCAGTCAAGCACGCCGGACCCGGCCGGGCCGGCACCGACGAGCACGAGTTCACCGGCGTCGGCCGGCAACGCGTCAGGGTACGAGCAGCTCCGACGGCTGCGAGGCGACCGGAACCAGCCGGGTCAGCTGGGTGACGTGCCGCGGCTCCAGCTCGTCCAGGCTGGACACGCCGAGCAGGGCCATCGTCCGCTCGATCTCGCCGCGCAGGATCGTGATCGTCCGG
>JBDHZW010000046.1:0-25007 GCA_039812105.1 Nakamurella sp. | reverse complement strand
CGCGACGTGCAGCGGGCCGGCCAGGTGGGCGGCCGCCGCCGACCCCAGCACCACCGCGACCCGGCCGTCCGCGCCGCCGTCCACCACCACGCCCACCGAGCCGGCGGCACCGAGCGGCCTCGGGCCGAGGTCGACCACCCCCAGGGTGAACGCCGGGTCCGCCGGCGGCTGCTGCCCGCGGTCACGCCGCATCGCCTCGACGAACGGGTCCGACACCAGCACGACGTCGGCCTCGACGCTGCCCGCCTGGGCGAGCACATCGGCCCACGGGTCGACGGTGAACCGGGTGAGCACCGAGCAGGTCACCCCGCCCGCCTGCAGCTCGTGCGCCAGCGCGTTCAACTCGTCCACCGTCGACGCCATCCGGGCCAGGTCGGGCACCAGCGGCGCGCCCACCTCCAGCGGCGCCCGGGCCCGCGGCAGCAGCCGGGTCAGCACCAGCTCGGCCGGCCGTCCCCGACCGAGCAGCGCGGCCCCGACCGAGGCGAGCTCCCGGGCCCGGCTCGGGTCGTCGATCAGCACCAGCACCCGGTAGGAGTCGGTGACGCCCAGGGCCGCCCGCTCGGCCTCGGCGATCTCCCGTTGCATGACCCGGTCCGAGTAGACCCGTTTGAGCAGCGGGCCGGTCATCGCGGTGGTGATCAGGGCCATCAGCACCAGCATGGTGAACAGCTCGTCGTCCAGTACCCCCAACTGCTTGCCGACGTTGAGGATGACCAGCTCGGTCAGGCCCCGGGTGTTCATCAGCAGCCCGAGCGCGGACGCCTGCCGGGACCGCACCTTCATCGCCCGGGCGCCGGCGTAGGCGCCGAGGAACTTGCCGCCGATGGCCACCAGCAGGATCAGCGCCAGTTGCCACAGCCCGCCGCCGGAGAGCCCCAGGATGTTCGTGGACAGGCCGGTGACCACGAAGAACAGCGGGAGCAGCAGCAGCACGCTGACCTGTTCCAGGCGCTCCAGGATCTCGTGGGTCAGGTCGGCGGCGTCCTTGCGCGGCATCACCGCGCCGAACACGAAGGCGCCGAAGATGGCGTGGATACCGATGATCTCGGTGACGTACGCGGACACCAGGACGCCGATGAGGACCACCGACAGGATGTCCGGGGTGAGCCGGCCGACCCGCCGGTACCAGTCGTTGAGCCGTTTGAGCAGGGGCCGCACGAGGCCGAACATGACGGCCGCGAACACCGCGGTGAGCAGCACGATGCGCAGCACGTCCAGCGGCCCGTTGCCCTGCACCACCGCCACCACGAACGCCAGCAGCGTCCAGGCGATGATGTCGTCGACGGCGGCACAGGCCAGCGCCAGCACCCCGATCGGGGTCCGGTGCATGCCCCGGTCGGTCAGGATCCGGGCGAGCACCGGGAACGCGGTGATCGACATCGCCACGCCGAGGAACAGGGCCAGCGCCAGCGGCGCCACCGGGCCGGCGGCGGTCTCGTCGTGCAGCGGGTACAGCAGCATCGACAGCGCCGCGCCCAGCGCGAACGGCAGCGCCACGGACGCCGCCGAGATGGTGCCGGCGACCTTCTCCCGACCCCGGATCAACAGCATGTCCAGTTCGAGGCCGACGATGAACATGAACAGCACCAGCCCGAGTTGGGCCAGGATGTTCAGGTACGGCAGCACCTCGGGCGGGAACAGCCGGCCGTCGAGGTCGCCGGGCAGCAGGCCGAGCAGGCTGGGCCCGAGCGCGATGCCGGCCACGATCTCCCCCACCACGGGGGGTTGCCCGATCTTGATCGCGAGCCGGCCGAACAGCCGGGCGACGATCATGATGATGGCGATGTCGATGAACACCAGCCCGGCGATATGCATCCGTTCATTCTCGGTGATCGTCGACCGTTCGTGTCGGCCCGCCTGCGGTTATGCTCGCGCCATGGTGCTTCAGGACACCCCCGCGCAGGCCGTCCCGGTGCTCGCGGACTTCCGGGTGGTTCGGCTGATCGGCGAGGGCAACCACGGCCGCTTCTACCTGGCCCGCCCGCCGGCCCGGTTGGGGATCGACGACGAGTACGTCGCGGTCAAGGTGTTCGCCGGGCAGTGCAGCGAGGACGCCTACCGGCGCGGCACCCGTGAGCTGCGCGCCTTCGCCGCGGTCGACTCCCCCTACCTGGCCCGGGTCTACGACGCCGTGCTGGAGGACAACTTCCTGTACGCGATGGAGTACTTCCCGCTCGGTTCGCTGGCCGCACCGGCCCGGCCGCTGACCCGCGCCGAGGTGCTGCGGGCGGTCGAACACGCCGCCCGCGCGGTGCATGCCCTGCACGAGGCCGGGATGGCCCACGGGGACGTCAAGCCGGGCAACGTGATGCTGCACGAGGACGGCGGAAAGCTGTCCGACCTGGGACTGGCCCGGGTGTTCAACGCGGGTGCCGCGTTGACCGGCATGGCGCCGGAGACGTCGGTGGAGTTCCTCGACCCGTCGCTGCTGCTGGGCGAGCCGCCGTCCCGGGCGACCGACGTGTGGGCGTTGGGCGCGACCCTGCACCGGGCGCTGTCCGGACGTGGGCTGTACGGGGAGCTGCCGGAGAATCAGCCGTTGCTGGCGATCCGCCGGGTGCAGAGCTCGGCACCGACGGTCGACCCCGCGCTCACCCCGGGCGAGGCCGAGTTGGTGCTGGCGTGCCTGGCCGCGCCCGGCGACCGGCCGGCCACTGCGGCCGAGGTGGCCGACCGGATCGCCGCCCTGCGGTCCTGACCGCGCCGCCGGTCCGGATCGGTCAGAACGGCGCGGGCTTCCACCAGCTGTCGATCAGGTCGCTGGTGGTGTGGTCCTGCCACTGCACGTACACCACGTAGTCGGCGAACTTCGGGTCGTTGAACGTGGTCAGCAGGTACGACGGGTCCTTGTCCGCGTCGGCCGAGCCGTACCGGGTACCGGCATTGTCGTCGTCGTCCCGGGTCCAGGTGATGACCTCGGGCGAGTCGCCGAAGCTGTCCTGCACGTAGGTGTTCAACGTGTCCGAACTCGGGAAGTGCATCACCCAGAAGACGACCCCTTGGCTGTCGGTGCAACTGATGATGCCGTCGGCCTTGCTGCCGAAGTTGTCGCTGGCGCTGGTGCAGGTGGCGTCCTCGTAACCCTGCTCCGACGGCGACTGCGGGATCAGCCCGTCGAAGTCGGCGGCCACGTTGGTCAGGCTCGACCAGCCCTTGTCGGCGATCGTGACGGCCGCCGGGCCGGCCGCGGACGACGTCTGACCGGCCGCGTTGGTCGCGGTGACCGTGTAGTTGTACTTGCCCGGCAACGCCCGGTCGTCCACCCACTTGGTGTTGACCCCGGTGTAGACGGTGTCGCCGTTGCGGGTCAGGGTGTAGCCGGTCGCGCCGGTGACCGGCGTCCAGGTGACGGTGATGTCGCGGGAGGCGTCGGCGTTGGCGGCGAAGTTGGTCGGTGTGCTGATCGTCGGCTGGCCGCCGCGGTTGAGCAGCACCGCGGCGGTGACGCCGCCGGCGATGAGCAGCACGGCGACCAGGCCGATCAGGATCCACTTCTTCGCCCCGCTCTTGGGCGGCACCTGGGTCGGGCCGGTCAGCTGCACCGGGCCGGTCTGGTAGCCCTGGTGCGGTCCGGACTGGTACACCCCGCCCGGCGGCAGCACCCCGGTCGGCCCGGTCGGGTGATAGCCGACCGGGACGTGCGGGTTGACCTCGGTCGGTCGCACCGCCCCGCCGCCCAGCGGCGGCACCGACCCGGTCGGCGTCCAGCCGCCCGGCAGGTGCTGGGGGCCGGTGTTGAGCTGCCGCACCTGCCAACCGGCGAACCGTTCCAGCAGGGCGATCACATCGTCGAGCGCCTTCGGGTGCCGCGAGCCCTCCCGCTGGTACTGCACGGTCCGGGTGACGTCGTTGTTGGCGACCGTGATCTCCTGCGACACGTCGCCGGGAACGATCTCCTCCAGGGGCAGCCGAGGCGGCAGCTCGAAAAAGTTCGTCGCCTCCAGCAGCAGCCGCTCCAGTTCGATCCGGTCCGGCGCGGGGAGCGAATTGGTGTTGATCGGGCCGAGTTCGCCGACGGTGCGCTGCGCCGGATTGGTGCGGCGAACGCCGACGGTATACGGCGGCCGGGGGGTGGTCAGCGACTTCTCCTGCACCGCGACGGCCGCGGCCTGGGCCAGCGCCGGCACGGCGACGTCCAGCGAGGTGCGATCCGACGGCTGGTGCTCGACCGGCACCGCGGTCTCCGCCCGGGTCGGGGTGGACAGGTGCGGGTCGGCGGCGACCAGGGCGGCGCGGGCGGCCAGGCTCAACTCGCGGCAGCTGTTGTACCGGTCGTCCGGATTCTTGGCCAGCGCCTTGGCGACGACGGCGTCCAGGCCGGGCGGCAACCACGGCACCTTCTCGGTGACCCGCGGCACCGGGTTCTTCAGGTGCGCCGTCATGGTCGCGAACGGCGACGCCTCCGGGTAGGGCACGCTGCCGGTGAGCAGCTCGTACAGCACGCAGCCCAGGGCGTAGATGTCCACCCGGTGGTCCAGCTGCTTGGCCTCGATCTGTTCGGGCGACGCGTAGGCCAGGGTGGCCAGCAGGTTGCCGGTGCCGGTCAGGTGCTGCACCTCGTCGGTGGTGGACTTGGCGATGCCGAAGTCGGTGAGCAGCACGTGCTCGGGTTCGCTCGGGTCGTCCGGCGCGGCGAGCAGGATGTTGGCCGGCTTGACGTCCCGGTGCAGCAACCCGGCCCGGTGCGCGTAGTCCAGGCCCGCGCCGACCTCGCTGATGATGTGCACCACCCGGTGCGGGGTCATCGACCCGTCGCCGGCCCGGGCCGCGATCGACGCGTCCACCCCGGCGACGTACTGCATGGAGATCCACAGCTGGCCGTCGACCGACCCGCGGTCGTAGACGGCGACGATGTTGCGGTGGACCAGGCCGGCGGCCAGGTCGGCCTCCCGCTCGAACCGCGTCCGGAAGTTCGGATCGTTGGAGAAGGCCGGGTTGAGTAGCTTGAGCGCGTCCCGACGCGGCAGCCGCGGGTGCTTGGCCAGGTAGACCGCGCCCATGCCACCGGTGCCGAGCACGGACTCGATCGTGTATCCGGCGAACTGTTCGCCAGGGTTCAGGACCACAGTGCGTCCCCTATTCGACAAGTGCAGATCATCAACTTTATCCAGCCCGGAGGCGCCGACATGACGGCTCGTGTCGATGTCACCCGGTAGGCCATCCGAAGGAGTGAACGCTCGCTCGGGTGATACGTGTGATCTAGAGAAGCGTGGGCTGCTCCACCGGTTCGGTGAGCGCCGGCACCCGGACGATCAGGGAGGAATCGTCGTTGGCCACGTTGCCGACCTGCGGCCCGACCGGGCGCAGTTCGATCGCGGCGACCAGGTCGTCGGGGGGCGGGCCCAGCATGGGCTCGGGTTCGACCCGCGGGTCCAGCCAGGCCGCCCATTCGGACGCGGGCAGGACCAACGGCATCCGGTCGTGGATCTGGGTCATCTGCCCGACCGCCGGCGCGGTGATGATCGTCATGGAGACGACCCCGTCCGCGTCCGGGTCCGGCCGCCAGTACTCCCACAGGCCGGCGAAGGCCATCACGCTGCCGTCGGCCGGGGTGAGGTAGTAGGCCTGCTTGACCGGGCGTTTGCGGCCGCCGACGGTCTGGTCGCCGAGCTTGCGCCACTCAAAGTAGCCGCTGGCCGGGATCAGGCAGCGACGCTTGGCCAGCGCGGTGCGGAACGCCCCCTTGTCGGCCAGCGATTCGACCCGGGCGTTGAACATGCGGTTGCCGACGGAGACGTCCTTGGCCCAGGACGGCACCAGACCCCACCGCATCGGCTCGATCTGCCGGTGCGCCTGTTCCGGCGGCACCCGCGGCTCGAGTCGGACCACCGGCACGGTCAGGGTGGGCGCGATGTTGTACCGGGGGCGCACCGGATCGCCGCCGTACAGCCCCTGGGCGCCGCCGGCGTGCTCGTCCGGCTCGGCCTCGAAGGTGCCGTAGAGCGATTCGGGTTCCATCGTCAACGCGTAGCGGCCGCACATGGCATGCATGGTGCCACTCGGCGGCGGCTCAACGGCCGGGCGCCGACGGCTCCTCGATCGCGTAGGTCAGCGCCACCGTGCCCAGGTCCGTCCGGCCGACCGAACGCAGGGTCAGCCGGCGCGGGTCGGGCAACTCGCCGAACAGCCGCCTGCCGATGCCCATCAGCAACGGGTGCAGGAACAGCCGCAGCTCGTCGACCAGACCGGCGGCCAGCAGGGATCGGGACAGCGCGCCGCTGCCCAGGACCGTGATGTCGCCGGCGCCGTCGTCCTTGAGCGCGGCGACGTCGTCGACGGCGTCGCCGGACAGGATCGTGGTGCCGGCCCAGTCGACGGCGGTCAAGGTCCGGGACGCCACGTATTTCGGCGTGGCGTTCATGTGGGCGGCGATCGGATTGTCGTCCCCCTGGAACGGCCAGAACGCAGCCATCTTCTCGAACGTGCGCCGGCCGAACAGGTAACCGGTGGTCTGGCCGAACGCGGCGGGATCGACCACCTGACCCATCGCGGGCGCGAACTCGGCGCCCCAGCCGCCGTGGGTGAAGCCGCCCGAGGTGTCCTCGTCCGGCGATCCCAAGCCCTGCATGACGCCGTCGACGGTCAGGAACTCGACCAGGGCGATTGTGCGCATGCTGGTCAGACTGCCCGTTGGTGGCGGATTCATCGCCCGCCCACGCCGGGTCGATCGGTCGTTGGGTTCGCCGGCCCGGAGTTGCGTACCGGGTGAGGGATCATGGGCGGGTGACCCCCGCGCCCGTCGCCACCGCCCCCTGGCCCGCCCCCGTCGCCGCCGGCCCGGTGACCGCCACCGTGCCGGTGCCCGGGTCCAAGTCGCTGACCAACCGCGCCCTGGTGCTGGCCGCGCAGGCCACCGGGCCGTCCCGGATCGTCGCGCCGCTGCGCAGCCGGGACACCGATCTGATGGCCGCCGCGCTGGCCACGCTGGGGGCGGATGTGCAGGTCGACGGCGCCGACTGGCTGGTCCGGCCGGCGCCGCTGGCCGGGCCGGCCACCGTCGACTGCGGGCTGGCCGGCACGGTGATGCGGTTCCTGCCCCCGCTGGCGGCCACCGGCACCGGCCCGATCACCTTCGACGGCGACGCGGCCGCCCGGCGCCGGCCGATGGCCACCGTGCTCGACGCGCTGCGGGCCCTCGGCGTCCGGGTGACCGGCGACCGGCTGCCGTTCGTCGTCGAGGCGGCCGGCGGGGTGCCCGGCGGGACCGTGCGGATCGACGCCAGCGCCTCCTCCCAGTTCGTCTCCGGACTGCTGCTGTCCGCCCCGTCGTTCACCGACGGGGTCGAGGTGCGGCACACCGGCGCGCCGGTGCCCTCGATGCCGCACGTCGAGATGACCGTGCAGGCGCTGCGTTCCGTCGGGGTGTCGGTGGACGACTCGACGCCGGACCGTTGGCGGGTCGAGCCGGGCCCGGTCGCGCCCTGGACGACGGCCATCGAGCCCGACCTGTCCAACGCGACCCCGTTCCTCGCGGCCGCCGCGGTGACCGGCGGCACCGTCACTGTTCCGCACTGGCCGGCCGCGACCACCCAGGCAGGCGACGCGATCCGCGGCCTGTTGTCGTCGATGGGCGCGTCGGTGACGCTCGGCCCGGCGGGCCTGACGGTGACCGGGCCGGATTCGCTGCGCGGCGTGGCGGCCGATCTGCACGACGTCGGCGAGCTGACCCCGACCGTGGCGGCCGTCGCGCTGTTCGCCGAGTCGCCCTCCCGGCTCACCGGGATCGGCCACCTGCGCGGGCACGAGACCGACCGGCTGGCCGCCCTGGCCGGCGACATCGCCGCGCTCGGCGGCCGGGTGGACGAGGCGCCGGACGGGCTGACCATCCACCCGGTGCCTCTGCACGGCGGCGAATGGCGATCCTTCGAGGACCACCGGATGGCCACCGCCGGGGCGATCGTCGGGCTGCGGGTGCCCGGGGTCGTCGTCGACGACGTCGACACGACGGCCAAGACACTGCCCGGGTTCGAAACGATGTGGGCGCGGATGCTTCACGCATGAGTCGCCTCGGGGACGACTGGGACAACGACGACGTCCGGGTGCGGCCGGCGCGCTCCTCCCGCCCCCGCACCAAGACCCGGCCGGAGCACACCGACGCGGTCGCCGGGTTCGTGACCACGGTGGACCGGGGCCGGTACACCTGCCTGGTCGGCGAGGGCACCCGCAAAGCCCGGACGGTCACCGCGATGCGGGCCCGCGAACTCGGCCGGCGGGCGGTCGCGGTGGGCGACCGGGTCGACCTGGTCGGCGACACCGGCGGCGCCCCGGACACTCTGGCCCGGATCGTGCGGATCACCGATCGGCGCAGCATTCTTCGCCGGTCGGCCGACGACGTCGACACCACCGAGCGGGTCCTCGTCGCCAACGCGGACCAGCTGGTGATCGTCAGCGCGCTGGCGGACCCGGAGCCGCGGACCGGGTTCATCGACCGGTGCCTGGTCGCCGCCTACGCCGGCGACCTGGACCCGGTGATCCTGCTGACCAAGTCGGATCTGGCCACCCCGGACGCGCTGCACGAGGAGTACGACGTGCTCGACGTACCGATCCTGGTGACCGGGCGCCGGGTGCGCCCCGACGGTTCGCGGGAGGTGACCGGGCTGACCGAGGTCCGGGAGCGGCTGGCCGGGCTGGTCTCGGTGATGATCGGGCACTCCGGGGTGGGCAAGTCAACGATCGTCAACGCGCTGGTGCCGGACGCCGACCGGGCCACCGGCTCGGTGACCGGGGTCGGCAAGGGCCGGCACACGTCGACGTCGGCGATCGCGCTGCCGCTGCCCGGCGGCGGATGGGTGGTCGACACCCCCGGGGTCCGCTCTTTCGGCCTGGCCCACGTCACGCCGGACGACCTGCTGGAGGGGTTCGACGACCTGCTGGAGGGCACCGTCGACTGCCCGCCGAACTGCGAGCATCTCGGCCCGCCGTGTGCCCTGGACGCCTGGGTGGCGGCCGGCCACTCCAGCGGGGGGCGGTTGGCGTCGTTCCGGCGGCTGCTGCTGTCCCGGGCCGGCACCGACTGAGACGTCAGCCCCGGTCGTACCCGTCGTCCCCGCCGACCTCGATGGCCTGCTCGACGACGTCGGCCGGATCGGCCTCGCCGACCTCGTCGATCGGGTCGACGACGTCGGTGCGGTCGTCGGCGTCCGCGGGTTCCTGCTGCTCGGCCACGTCGGCCGGATCGGCCTCGATCGCATCATCGGTCGACCAGGTGGTCATCAGGCGCCTCCTCTGATGTCCGGACTCGGGACCGGGTCCGGTCCCCTACCGGTATCCCGCAGACCGGGCGCCGACGCAAACGGGAGTGACCACCTGCCCGGCCGCCCGGGTCCAATGGCCCACGCGCCGCCTGGGTCCGGGTGCCTACGTTGGGAGTGCCCACCGCAGAGCTGCCGGCAGAGAGGACCCATCATGTTCGGCCGCATTCCCCGCCCCGTCCGCGCCGCCGTCGACGATGCCACCCGGGCGGCATCGATCCACAACAGCCAGCCCTGGATCTTCGTCTACCACGACAATTCGATCGACCTGTGGCTCGACGGCGGCCGGGCCCCGCACGTGGTCGACCCGTCCGGGCGCTGGGCGCTGGAGTCGGTCGGGACCGCGTTGGCCAACCTTGAGCTGGCGTTGGCCCACCGGCTCGGGGCCTGGGTGCGGGTGAGCACCTTCCCGGACGTCCGGCCGACCCCGCCCAAGGGGCTGGTCCCGATCTCGCGCGACCGGGCCCCATCGATCCTGCGCGACCTGAGCCGGGCGCCGGTGGCCACCGTCTCCTGGACCGGCAGCCAGCAGGAACCGGAAGGGCCGGAGGACGCGCTGTACGGCGCGATCGAGCACCGTTACACCAGTCGCGCCCCGTTCGCGCCGACCGCCCTCAACGCCCGGCAGTGGCGGGACATCACCGCCGACGGTGCGGTCGGCACCGTGTCCACCGAGCCGGCGACCGACGACTTCACCCGCGCCTTTGTCAAGCTGACCGCCGAGGTCGAGGCCCACATGGTGGACGACGTCGCGTACCTGGCCGAGATCAAGCAGTGGGTCGACCGCGGGCCGCGGGAGGGGATCCCCAGCGGCGCCGCCGGTGTGCGGGACGCGAGCGGCGGCTATCCCGGCCGCGACTTCTCGGTCGGGCCGGACGAGTGGGGCAGCGCGCTGCCCGAGGGCGAATTCGAGGGCCGGCTGCAACTCGCCGTCGTGCACAGCGACACGGACGAGCCGGCCGACTGGCTGGACGCGGGCCGGGCACTGGAACGGGTCGCGCTGCGGGCCACCGCGTCCGGGCTCCGGATGGGCATCCTGGGCCAGGCGATCGAACGGGAGGACACCGCGCGGGCCGTGTCGGCCGAGTATTCCGCCGCATTGGGCCGCCCGGTGGTGGTGCAGCAGGTGGTGCGGCTCGGCTACGGCGACGGATCGCCCCGCCCGGCAGCCACCCCGCGGCGCCGGCTGGACGAGGTGCTGGTGCACGGCTGAGTGACCAGGCTCACACCAGCTCCTGCACCGAAGGTAGGTGACACGTCTACTTCCCTGGAATAGGCTGTCGACAGATTTGTTGAAGGCTCATGTAACGAGCACCGACAGACCCCCGGGAAGGACACCCACACCATGACCACCACCGTCGCCACGCCCACCCTCACCGCCGGCACCTGGGCCGCCGACACCGTGCACTCCGACGTGTCGTTCAAGGTCCGCCACATGGCGGTCGGCAAGGCCAAGGGCACCTTCGCGCTGAAGTCGGCCACCCTGGTCGTCGGCGAGAACGGCATCGCCGACGCCTCCGTGACCGCCGTCATCGACGCCGGCAGCGTCGACACCAAGCAGGAGCAGCGCGACGCGCACGTCCGCTCCGCCGACTTCCTGGACGTCGAGAACCACCCCGAGCTGACCTTCGTCTCCAAGGCCGTCACCGAGGTCGACGGCGAGGAGTTCGTGCTGGTCGGCGATCTGACCATCCGCGGCACCAGCAACGAGGTCGAGCTGGCGGTCGAGTACCTGGGCGAGACCGTCGACGCCTACGGCGCGACCCGGGCCGGGTTCTCCGCCAAGACCACCATCTCCCGCAAGGCCTACGGCGTCAGCTTCGAGGCCGCCTTCGGCGCCGGCAATGCCGTCGTGGCCGACAAGGTCGAGATCGACCTGGAGCTGGAGTTCGTCCGCAACGCCGACTGAGCGCGTCGGACTACTGAACTCCGAGTTCGTCCACCAGGTAGCGGATCTCGCCCGGCGCGTACCAGGCGAGATCGAAGTCCTCGGCCGAACCAAGGGTGAACTCGGCGTCGTCGTCCCCCAGGTCGGCGGCGTCGATCACCTCGGCCGCGGCCCGCACCGCCGCACCGGCGTCGGCCCCGTCCAGATGCACGGCGGCGACCCGGCGCCAGGGGATCGGCCCCCCGGACAGCGCGACCACCGCCCGGTCCCGATCGGGGCGAGGCGTCACCCCCTGGTCGTCCACGTCGGCGGCGACCACCACTCGGAGCGCCGGTTCGCCCGGCCCGGAGGCCGCCAGCAGGCGCAGCGACGCCCGGGAGGCGTCCGTCATCGCCAGGTATTCCAACTCCTCCTCCGACCACTGCGGGTACTCGCCGCGCAGCGACGAGGTCACCGCGAAAGCGACACCGGAGCGCGCCGGCACCTCGCCGGCGTCGATCGCCGCCCGCAAACCCGAGACGGTGGTGGGCAGGTACACCCTCACGGACGAGCCTTCACGAGCTGGACCGGGATCGCCGCGGCCGCACCGGCGGATTACCGGAAGCCGGCAGCGTCAAACGCATCTCGTCCACCGCCTCGGCGATCTGGGCGGCGAACTCCTCCACGTCCGGCACCGCCTCCCGGTCGGCCGTGATGCCGAAGAACACCCCGCCGTTGTACGAGGTGCAGGACACCGCCAGGGCGTGCCCCACGGTCAGCGGCGCCACCGGGTACATGGCCACCACCGGATAGCCGGCCGCGTAGAGCGGCACCTGCGGCCCCGGCACGTTGGTGATCAGCAGGTTGTAGGTGCGACGGGAGAGCTGGCCGGCGACCCGGGCCCCCAGTGCGTGCAGCGTCGGCGGCGCGAACCGGCCGAGTTCCACCAGCGCGTCCGCGGCCACCTGCTGCCCGGAGTCGACATGCGGACCCATCGCGAACGACACCTGGTGCAGCCGCATCGCCGGACTCGGTTCGGCGATCGGCAGGTCGACCAGGTACGACGCCACCGTCCCGGCCTCCTCCCCCGGGCCGGTCGCCACCGACACCGGCACCATCGCCCGCAGCGAGGTGTGCGCGGTGACCGCCTCGCCCCGGGACAGCAGCCAGGACCGCAACGCCCCGGTGATGACGGCGATGATCACGTCGTTGATCGACCCGCCGTGGGCCTGCCGCGCCAGCTTGAAGTCGGCCAGGTCGGCCCGCACGCTGGCGAACCGGCGCAACCCGCTCTTCGCGTCGTTGAGCAGCGACCGCGGCGCCGGACTGACCGTGTGCCACACCATCTCGACCGCGCGTCCGGCGGCGCCCAGCACCTTGCCGGCCACCGCACCGGCGTCCTGGGCCAGCAACCGGGCCACGTCCATCACCTCGGCCGGCCGGGCGGTCAGGTCGGCGATCGCGTCCACCACCAGGTCGATGTCGCCCGGCGCGGGGTTCGGGATCCACGGCTGGTCGGGCAGGTCCCGGGACCGCCGGGTGACGTCCAGGATCGCGGCCGCGACGTCCACCGCACCGATCCGGTCCATGATCGCGTGGTGGGTCTTGTTGACCAGCGCCACCCGGCCGCCGGTCAGCCCCTCGATGACGTAGACCTCCCACAGCGGCCGGCTGCGGTCCAACGGCCGGGAGATCAGCCGCCCGACCAACTCGTCCAACTCGATCTCGGTGCCCGGCTTGGGCAGCGCGGAACGCCGGACGTGGTAGGTGATGTCGAAGTCCTCGTCGTCGACCCAGACGGGGCGGGCCAGCCGACCGGGCACGAAGCGGACCTTCTGCCGGTACCGCGGGACCAGCGACAGGCGGGACTCGATCAGATCCACGATCGCCGAGTACTGGAACTCCGGGCCGTCGGGATCGGGCTGCAGGATGGCGACCCCGCCGACGTGCATGGGGGTGCCCTCGTCCTCGGCGTACAGAAACGAGGCGTCCGTCGCGGACAGCCGATCCGTCATCGGGTCACCCTCCCGGGACGCCTCGCGAGCTCGGCCGTCCCGGAGCGGGCGCCACTCCAGTTACGCCATTGATTCGCTCGGCAGGCCTCGCTCATCGCGTCACCCTCCCGGGACGCCTCGCGAGCTCGGCCGTCCCGCAGCGGGCGCCACTCCAGTTACGCCATTGATTCGCTCGGCAAGCCTCGCTCATCGCGTCACCCTCCCGGGACGCCTCGCGAGCTCGGCCGTCCCGGAGCGGGCGCCACTCCAGTTACGCCATCGACTCGCTCGGCAGGCCTCGCTCATCGGTTCATCGTGGCACAGCCGCCGGATGCGGGTGCGGCACCTCGGGCCGCTCGAACAGCTGGGCCAGCCCGGCCCCGCTGAAGCAGGCGGCGCCCAGCGCCGTGCCCCAGTTGATCATCCAATCGCTGATCACCTCGCCGGTGGCCGGCCGGACGAACGCCGCCAGGCCGGACAGCAGGAACAGCCAGGAGCCGACCTGGTTCACCACCACGATCCACCAGCCCAGCGACGAGGTCATCAGCCGGAACCGCCCGTGGCACACCTCGACGATCCCGATGTGCCCGGACACCAGGAACAGGATGCAGCCGACCATCTCCGGGGCCCAGATCACGCGGTCGATCTGTTGGCTGCTCAGGTTCTGCAGGAAGGCGTCGACCAGGCTGATCGCGAAGGCGAGGGTGCCGCAGAACAGCACGAACGCGGCGAGCCACCCCGGCCGATGCGGTTCGTACGCCCACCAGCGCCAGTGCCGGGCGGCCAACGCACCGTCCCGGCCGATCCGGCGCGGCGAGTTGATCTCCTGCACGAGCGCCGCGTAGGCGCCGGTGGAGAACCAGAAGCCGCCGATCAGGAAGGTCCAGTCGATGGTGGTCAGCGATGCCGCCTGGTACTGGGACAGCAGCGCGCCGAGGGTGAACAGCGCCCCGCCCAGGAAGAAGGACAGGCCGGACAGGTCGTTGCACCGGCGCAGCCGCACGGCGAGCGCCGGCCTCGCCATGATCCGCTCGACGATCCCGTTCCGCAGCACCTCGACGAAGCCGCGTTTGCGGGCCTGCCGGGAGTCCCAGGTGACCGTCGATCCGTCCGGATGCTCCCAGCGCACCTGGCTGATCAGCGACCCGCGGCCGCCGGTCGTCCGCACCTGGGCGTCGTCCGGCACCTCGAAGGCGTGGTGCACGTTCACCGGACCATCCTGCTGGACACCCCGACGGTGGTAATCACCCGGTCCGGGTCAAGGTCCGGCTCAGCGCGGCGCCCGGACCGGCAGCCGGGCCACGGACCGGGCCAGGTCGGCGACGGCGCCGCGCAACGGCGACCGCGGCGCCGCCTCGGCCAGCGACACCCCCCGCCGCCAGGCCCGGTCGGTGGCCGGCCGGTCCTCGGGCAACCGGGCATACACGTCCAGGCCCGCGAACCGGCGCACCGCCGCCTCGGCCTCGGCGATCGACCCGACCGCGGACCGGCAGCGGTTGAGCACCACCCGAGGAACCGCGTCCGGCACCGCCTCGCCGAGTTCGGCCAGGCCGCGAACCAGCCGTTCCAGGCCGGGCGGGTCACAGGACCCGACCACCAGCACGACGTCGGCCTCCGCGAGCACCGTCAGGGTGGCTCCGTTGCGGCGCGGGGCCCGGGTGTCGAAGGAGAGCTCCTCGTCGGACTCGATCGCGAAGGCGCAGTCCACGACCGTCAGCGGGGCCATCTGCCGGGCGGCGTCCAGCACCAGCGGCACCGCCGACGGCCGCACCTCGGGCCAGCGGTCGGCCCGGGAGATGCCGGTGAGCAGGCGTAGGTCGTCACCCAGCGACCAGCACAGCGCGACCAACGCCCGCAGGTCGAGCTGGCCGGCCGCGGCCTGCCGGCAGGCGCCGGCCAGCCCCGGCGACTCGTCGAGCAGGCCGAACGCGGATGACACCACCCCGCCGTAGACGTCGGCGTCGATCAGCAGGGTGGGCACCGACTGGGCCGCCGCCTCGACGGCCAGATTGGTGGCCACCGTGGTGCGGCCGGGCGCACCGGTCGGTCCCCACACGGCAACCACCGATCCGCGGGGCGTCGGGCCGTCCGGGATCTCGACGTCGACCCCGGTAACCGACGGCGGCAGGGCGGCCCGTGGGTTCGCGGCGACCGCCGAGGCCGGGTCGGGTTCGCCCAGCTCGGCGACCGCGACGCCGGCGGCGGCGACCAGGGCATCGACCCCTGCGTCGTCGGCCACGAGCGCGGAGATGCCGATCCGCAGCAGCCGGGTCCGCGCGTTCTCGTCGCCGGCCGGGTGTACCCCGACCACGGCCACCCCGGACGAGCGCAACCGGTTGACCGCGTCCGTGTCCAGCCGGCGCAGGTCGGCCGACACGACGGCGACCGCCGCCGCTCCGGTGGTGGCCACCGCCAGCACGTCGCCGATATCCACGCACCGGCGCAGCACGGTCAGCGGCGAACCGGGCCGGTCCAGCGCCGCGACCAGCTCGTTCTCCCAGCCCTGCCCGCTGCCCGCGGTCAGCAGACCCTGGCTCATCGGTACCGACTCACGGACTCACCAGAACGACGATCGGCTCCCCGGTCGGCAGCACCTTGACCAGCTTGTCCGCGGTGGCCGCGGGCAACAGCACCGACACCTGGTAGCGGTTGGACGTCGCGCCGGACAGCCCGCCGGTGGCCGGCGCGGTCACGGTCTGGACGGTGAGGTCGCGGCCGATCAGCTCCGTGGTGGCCGACTCGGCCGACCCGGGCGTGGCCTCGCGGGTGAGGTACAGGTCGATCATGGATCCGTGGGCGACGCCCGGCGGCATGTGCTCGGGGGCCACCGTCACGGCGATCACCCGACCGCCGCCGGACTCCTGCACGGCCGACCCGGCCAGCAGCTCACCCGGGGCGAGCGGGACGGCCAGGGTCATGCCGATCGGTGACGCATCGCTCGGCGACAGGTAGGCGCCGGAGTGGTCGCCCAGGTTGACCTCCACGGCGGCCAGGTCGCCCGGCCCGATGACGGTGCCCGCGGCCAGCTCCCGCTCCGCCGCCCACACTGGGGCGGTCTGCGACCCGGCGGCCATCACCCTTGCCCCGACGACGATGGCGGCGATCACCAGCAGGATGCCGCCCACCACCCGTACGTTGAACCACTTCGGCCGGGACAGCCGGCGCGGCGTCGGCGACTGCTCCGACCGAGGCAACGACATGCCGTGCCTCCCCCTGTCCCTGCGTCGCGACACATGCCACACTCTTCGTGGCAAACTACATCATCGACGGTCAAGCTTCGTCAAAGCAGGCCAATATGACCCAGAAGGGAATCGGTTGTGGCCTCGGAACGGTTCCTCACCCTTGCCGATGTCGCCGAGATCCTCAACATCTCGGCGTCCCAGACCTACGCGCTGGTGCGCAGCGGCGACCTGCAGGGCATCCAGATCGGCGGCCGCAACCAGTGGCGGGTCGAGCGATCCAAGTTGGAGGAGTACATCGAACAGGCCTACAAGCGGACCGCGTCCAACCTGAACGAACTCCCCTCCACGATGCCCAGCGACGCCTGAGCCGCCCGGTGGCCGCGACACCGTGGTGGGCCACCGTCCTGGTCGGGGTGCTCACCGTGGCCGGGGCCGGCCTGGGCGCCTGGATCGGCGCCGGTCTCGCCGTCCTGGATACCCTTCGCCGTCCGGCGACGACAACGAAGACGGGCAGGCCATCGGGCATCATTGAAGCACGGGATCAGCGCGAGGAGGACCGATGACGAGCACCCAGAACGGACGGGTCGTCCTACCCGAATCGGTCCCGAGGACGCCGTCGCTCATCGCGGCGGCCAAGTTGCAGGTGACCATCGACCGTCGGCGCGGCGTCGAGACCGACCCGATCATCCGGGAGTTGGCCCGCTCACAGCCCAACACGGTCGAGGACTGACTCACCCCAGCGGCGTCGCCCGGACCAGCAGGATCGAGGCGAGCGGCACCAACGCCACCGACCGCACGACCGACGACCGGCGCGGCTCCCAGGCGGCGTGCAACGCCATCTCCACGAAGTCGGCGCCCACCCGGTCGATGGTGCCGATCAATTCGTTCGACCCGCCGGCGCCGACCGCGCCGGCATCCCCGGTCCAGCCCAGCAGGGCCACCTGCACCGGCGCCCGGTCGCGGGCCAGGCCCCGTAACGCCCGGCGCAGGTCAAGCCGCAGATCCAGGCCGGACGGCGCCGGCCCGGTCGCCGCGGTCAACCCGTGCACGGCGGTCACCGCGCGCCAGGGCACCAACGACTCGCCGAGCGTCCCGTCGGTGACCAGAAGCCAGTCCGGCCCCACCGAGCGCAGGACGCCGGTCGCGGTCGCTCCGCCGGCCAGCCGCAGCCGGATCGGCTGATCCAGCGCTCCGGCCAGCCGCTCGACGGCCGTGACCGCGCCGATCGCGACCCGCTCGCGGTCGGCCAGCTCGGCCTGGGCGTCCTCGTCGGCCAGTTCGCCGAACCGCGCCTCGAGGTCGGCGAACAAGCGATCCCATCGCATGGGTCCACCCTGACGACCGATCCCATGTCGGTCAACTCCACGTCGATCGAACGAATAGCCGCTTGACAGACTCCACATCGATCCTTTTCACTTCTAGTCATGGCAAACGATGTCAAACGCACGAATACAGCACCCAAGCAGTGGTCGGCCCGCCTGACCCTGCTGCTGTGCCTCGGGGTACTGGCCGTCCTGGTCACCCAGCTGCCGGATCCGGCACAGATCGTCGACACGCTGACCGGCGGGGCACCCACAGCGGCCGACGTGCTCGGCTCCTTGGCGACGATTCAGTCGATGCTGCTGGCCACCGCCGGCCTGATCGCCTGGCTGCTCGTGGCATGGGTGGTCGCCGTGTTGGTCATTGGCCTCGCGGCCCGATTGCCGGGCGGCGGAGGACGACGCGCGCGCCGGCTGCTCCCGCGGATCGCGCCCGCCGCGATCGGGCGCCTGGTGGCCACGGCCGTCGGGGTGTCGATCATCGCCGGCACCGCGGCCTGCGCCGCGCCGGCCGATTCGGGCACGGCGGCCACCACGACGACGCTCGCACCGACGGCGTCCGTCGCGGCCACCGACGGTTCCATCACCATCGACTGGCCGGCGCCGACGACCGAGCCGGTGCCGACCACCACCGCCCAGACACCAACGGCGCCGACTCCAACGGCGCCGACTCCACCGGCCCCGACGACGGCGACCGTGGCACCCCCGGTCACGACGTCCACCCCGACACCCGCGCCGCCGGACCCGGAACCGCCCGCCGCACCGGAGCCGGCGCCGCCGCCGACGGCACCAGCCGCCCCACCAGAGGGATCGGTCACCGTGCAGCCGGGAGATTCCCTGTGGCGCATCGCGGCTCACACGTTGGGTCCGGACGCCACCGACGCCGACATCGACAACGCTTGGCGCGCCTGGTACTTCACGAACCACGAGGTGATCGGGGACGATCCCGACGTCATCGTTCCCGGTCAGGCGCTGGTCGCTCCGGCCGCCGGGGCGCAGGTGCGGTCATGACCGCGGCGGTCGCGGGCCGGCCCTACCTGGCCCCGGTCCCGGACACCGACCCGCCGTTCGATCCGGACCGGAGCCGGCCGGGTACCCGGCCGTCCCGGTCCGCATCGCGCGCGGACCTGCGACTGGCCGCGCCCACGGCATCGGCGGCCCGCCCCCCGGTTCCGGCCCGCTCGGCGAAGGACGGCCGCGGCCAGCGACGGGCGGCGAGCGCGGAGCTTCCGCCGGCCGGCCGGGCCGCCCAGGTGCTGTCGGCCGCACTGGTCGAGATGCTGTCCGGCCGCCGGCCGGTCGGGCAACTGCGGTCGCTCACCACGCCGGCCGTGTACGCCGGGCTCGCCGATCGAGTTCCGCGGGGTTGGAACGCGGCCCACGTCTCATCGGTGCGGGTGTGCCAGCCGGCGGCCGGGGTGGCCGAGGTGTGCGCCGTCGTCCGCGGGCCGGAGCGGGTGCACGCCATCGCCTTCCGCATCGAGGGGGTCGACGGGCGATGGCGGATCACCGCTTTGGACATCGGCTGACCCGCCGGACGACGCGCGGCGGGTCGGCCCGACGCCTACAGGCCCAGCAGCTTGCTCTTGGCCGCGGAGAACTCGGCGTCGGAGAGCACGCCGGCCTCCTTCAGCTTGGCGAGCTGGGCGATCTGGGCGACCAGATCGTCGTCGCCACCGGCCGCCGGCGCGGGCTCGGGGGCGGCGGCCGGTGGCGCCTGGTAGACGGGGGCCGGCGGGGCCTGGTACTGGGGCTGCGGCGGGGCCTGATAGGTCTGCTGCGGGTAGGGTTGCTGTTGCATGGCCTGCTGGTCGGCATAGGCCTGCTTCTCCGCGGCCTTCTTGGTCTGGTGCTTGTTCACCGCGTTGGCGGTGGCGGTCGCGGTCCCGGCGACCACGGCCGTCCGGGCCACGGTGCCGATCAGGCCGGGCCGTCCCACTCGTCTGAACATTCGCCGCTCTCCTCGATCACGTGCTGCCCGGATGTCGCCGATCGCATCGGGCGCACCTGCATCATCGCATCCCACCGGCCACCGCGGTGGCCGTCGGCGCACCCTGCGCCAACGGCACCCGCAGTGCCCGGCCGGCCGACACCCGGGTGTCCGGGAACGAATCGAAGTCCGGGCGACCCAGCACCCGGTTGGCCACGCTGTCCATGGTGTCCACGTCGTTGTCGAAGCCGCCATGGGTGACCGCCGTGCTTCGGCTGCCGGCCGGAGCGTCCGGGAAGGTGGGTGACCAGATCACCTCGGCCGCCTGCCGGGCGGCCGGGTCCAATCCGAACGCCGACAGCAGCTCCTGGCTGTCCCGGATCGAACGCTCCAGACCGAGCAATGGGGTGTCCGCGGGTCGTTCGAAGAACTCGCTGACCAGGTAGAGCAGGGACCGCGGGTACACCCGGAAGCAGCTGTCCTCGCGCTCGGCGTCCGCATTCATCGTGTACACGACCAGCGAGTCGATGCCGGACCCGACCATCGGCAGCAGGGACGTCTCGAACTCGTCCACCCGCAGGGCGGGCGCCAGCAACTGCAGCGACCCGAACGCCGGGACCCCGAGCCGGCGCGCCGCCGGGACGAACCGCGAGTGGAAGATCGCCCCGGCCGAATGACCGGCCGCGTGCACGGTGATCCGGCCCGGGTTCCGCCGGCAGAAGTCGGCCAGCCGCTGGGCCACGTAGTAGGCCCCGCCGCCGGGTTCGGAGGCGGCGATGGCGCTGCGCTTGACCGACTGCCAGGGGGCGGTGCGACCGCCGAGCCTGGTCAACGCCCACAGGGACACCAGATCGCGAAGGGTCTCGCCGAACCCGGTCTCCCAGACGAAGTGGATCGGGTAGGCGCCGTTGCGCACCCACCAGGGCACCTGGTCCCCGGCGATCCGCAGCCCGGCGTCCTCGGAGACGATGCCGCCGTGCGCCCAGAGCACCACCGGTGCGGGCCCCGGATGGTCGGCCAGGAACCGCGGCAGGTGCTCGTCGAAGATGGCGTCCACGTCGGCGGGGGTGGACTGCATAATCCCGTCGTCGGAGAAGGCGCCGCGGGTCAGGTTCACCACGTACGGGCGCAGCTCCTCGAGGTCCTGCTCGTCGTCCTCCTGGAAACCGTCCTCGAGCGACGTGAACGCGTCGATGTGACGCTCGGTGGACAGGTCGATGGACACAGTCGGATCCCCCGGGGGTGTGCGCGCCGATCGGACCCGACCATGGTGACCCATGGCGACGACGCCCGACAACCCGATATCAGCCGACCGGGGAGTCGTCCTCGAGCTCGCCCTTCTCGGCCCGCTCGGCGGCCTCCCGCTCCTCGTACTCCTGCACGCCGTGCTCGGCCCAGTGCGCGATGCCCTGGTGGCTCCGGTCGGCGTCGTCGTCGGCGGTCGTCATGGCGACAGCATGACCGGTGAATGTGTCGCGCACATGTTCACTCACTGCCCGGCCGCCCGTGGCACAACTTGTACTTCTTGCCGGATCCGCAGGGACAGGGCGCGTTCCGGGACGGCTTGTTCCCCGTCGCGGTCGCCGACCCGGCCTTGCCGGTGGCCGCCGCGGCGCCGGTGCGCCGGGTCTCGGTGCCGCCGTCCTCGGTGGGACCGCTGTAGGTCAGCGGGGCCGAGGGCGGCGGGCCGCCCAGACCCTTGCCGCCGAGGGCACTCGGTGCCGCCGGGGCGGCCGTCGTGGTCGCCGCGGCCTGGTCGGTCGGCAGTGCCTCCACCGGACGCATCCGCCGCCGGACCTGGGCCGGCTTGCCGTTCCCGGATCCCCCGCCGGACGACCCGTTGCCCGCCGCGGTGCCCGCCGCGCTCCCCGCGGCCACCGCGGTCGCGGCCGCGGACGTGCTGGTGACCACCGGCGCGGGAGCCGCCGCCGGCGGCTGCGCCTGCTCGCCGGCCGGCACGACCTGGACCTGCAGGTTGTACAGGAAGCCGACCGACTCCTCCTTGAGGGAGTCCAGCATGGCCGCGAACATGTCGTAGCCCTCGCGCTGGTACTCGACCAGCGGGTCACGCTGCGCCATCGCCCGCAGCCCGATGCCCTCCTTCAGGTAGTCCATCTCGTACAGGTGCTCGCGCCACTTGCGGTCGAGCACCGACAGCACCACCCGACGCTCCAGTTCACGGGTGATCGGCGAGGTGAGGGCCTCCTCCCGCTTCTCCCAGGCGGACCGGGCGTCGGCCAGGATGGCCTCCTTGAGCGACACCTTGGTCAGGTCGCCGTGCTCCTTGGCGATCGATTCCGGGGTGACCGAGATCGGGTAGAGGGTCTTCAACGCCGTCCACAGGGTGTCGGTGTCCCAGTCCTCCGCGTAGCCCTGGGCGGTGGCGCCGTCGACGTAGGCGGTGATCACGTCGGTGATCATGTGCTGCACCTGCTCGTGCAGGTCCTCGCCGTCGAGCACGCGGCGCCGCTCGTCGTAGATGACGGTGCGCTGCTTGTTCATCACCTCGTCGTACTTGAGCACGTTCTTGCGGATCTCGAAGTTCTGTTGCTCGACCTGGGTCTGCGCGCTCTTGATCGCCTTGGACACGAAGTTGTGCTCGATCGGCACGTCGTCCGGCATCCGCAGCCGGGTCATCAGCGCCTCGACGGTGCCGCCGCCGACCCGCCGCATCAGGTCGTCGCCCAGGGAGAGGTAGAAGCGCGACTCGCCGGGGTCGCCCTGCCGGCCGGACCGGCCGCGGAGCTGGTTGTCGATACGGCGGGACTCGTGCCGCTCGGTGCCGAGCACGTACAGGCCGCCGGCCTCGCGCACCTTCTCGGCCTCCGCCTTGGTCCGCTTGGTGGCCTCCTCGACCGCCTCGGACCAACCGGCCTCGTACTCCTCCGGGGTCTCCGTGGGGCTCAGTCCCCGGGCCCGCAGGTCCAGGTCGGCGGTGAAGTCGACGTTGCCGCCCAGGATGATGTCGGTGCCGCGGCCGGCCATGTTGGTGGCCACGGTGACCGCGCCGGACCGGCCGGCCTGGGCGATGATCGCCGCCTCCCGGGCGTGGTTCTTGGCGTTCAGCACCTCGTGCGGGATGCCGGCGCGCAGCAGCAGCTTGCTCAGCAGCTCGGACTTCTCCACCGACGCGGTGCCGACCAGCACCGGCTGGCCGTTCTCGTGCCGCTCGGAGATGTCCTCCACCACGGCGTCGAACTTGGCCTGCTCGGTCTTGTAGATGACGTCGGCCTCGTCCAGCCGCTGGATCGGCTTGTTCGGCGGGATCGGCACCACACCCAGCTTGTAGGTCTGGTGCAGCTCGGCCGCCTCGGTCTGCGCGGTGCCGGTCATCCCGGCGAGCTTCTCGTAGAGCCGGAAGTAGTTCTGCAGGGTGATGGTGGCCAGGGTCTGGTTCTCGGCCTTGATCTCGACCCGTTCCTTGGCCTCGATCGCCTGGTGCATGCCCTCGTTGTAGCGGCGTCCGTGCAGCACCCGGCCGGTGAACTCGTCGACGATCAGCACCTCGCCGTTGACCACGATGTAGTCGCGGTCCTTCTTGTACAGCTCCTTGGCCTTCAGGGCGTTGTTCAGGAAACCGACGAGCGGGGTGTTCACCGATTCGTACAGGTTCTCGATGCCCAGGGCCTGTTCGACCTTGGCCACGCCCTCCTCGGTGACGCCGACGGTGCGCTTGGACTCGTCGACCTCGTAATCGACGTCCTTGTGCAGCCGCGGCGTCAGCCGGGCGAACTCGGTGTACCACTTGGACGACTGGTCGGCCGGGCCGGAGATGATCAGCGGGGTCCGGGCCTCGTCGATCAGGATCGAGTCGACCTCGTCGACGCAGGCGAAGTAGTGCCCGCGCTGCACCAGGTCGCTGCGGGACCAGGCCATGTTGTCGCGCAGGTAGTCGAAGCCGAACTCGTTGTTGGTGCCGTAGGTGATGTCGGCGGCGTAGGCGGCGCGCCGGACGTCCGGGGTCTGCTGGGCCAGGATGACCCCGACCTCCAGGCCGAGGAACCGGTGCACCCGGCCCATCCACTCCGAGTCGCGCTTGGCCAGGTAGTCGTTGACGGTGACGATGTGCACGCCCTTGCCCTCGAGGGCGTTCAGGTAGGCGGGCAAGGTGGAGACCAGGGTCTTGCCCTCGCCGGTCTTCATCTCGGCGATGTTGCCCAGGTGCAGCGCCGCGCCGCCCATCAACTGCACGTCGAAGTGCCGCTGCCCGAGGGTCCGCTTGGCCGCCTCGCGCACCACTGCGAACGCCTCGACCAGCAGGTCGTCGGTGGTCTCGCCGTTGTCGAGGCGTTCCTTGAACGCGGCGGTCTGGCCTCGCAACTCGTCGTCGGACATCGAGACGTAGTCGTCCTCGATGGCGTTGACGTGGTCGGCGATGACGCGTAGCCGCTTGAGCGTCTTCGCCTCGCCGACCCGGAGCAGTCTGCCAAGAACCACGTGTTTCACCCTCGGTCGGATCGGTGCGCCGGAACCCCGGCCTGCGGCCGGGCGTGACCCGGCGCTGACCATGGTAGGCGCACGGCCGGTGGTTACTGCTTGAGCCGCAGCAGGCCGTAGTCGAACCCGCGCCGCCGGTACACCACCGACGCGACTCCGCTCTCGGAGTCGTTGAACAGGTAGAAGTCGTGGCCGACCAGTTCCATCTGCAACAGGGCCTCGTCGACGGTGATCGGGTCCGCCGGGTGATCCTTGATCCGGACGATCCGCCCGGGGCCGTGTTCCTCGTCCGACCAGCGGTCGTCCTCGGGCACGCCCTCGACGGGTTCGTCCAGTACGGCCGTCCGCACGGCACCGTTCGACGACGGCTCGCCGGCGATGATCTCCTCGGGGGATGCGGCCACCGCGACGGCCGGGATCCGGCCGTGCTGGCGGTCGCGGCGCCGGTCGTGCAGGCGGTGCAGGCGGGTCTCCACCTTGGTCACGGCCGCGTCGAGGGCGGCGTAGAAGTTCTCCGCGCTCGCCTCCGCCCGGACGGCGGGACCGCGGCTCACCACGGTGATCTGGACCCGCTGGCACGTCTTGTGCTGGCGGCGGTTGGTCTCGTGGGACAGCTCGACGTCGACTCGGATGATCTTGGGGTCGTACCGCTCGGACCGGGCGAGTTTCTCGGCCACGTGAACCCTGAAGTGCTCCGGAACTTCCACATTCCGGCCCTTGACGACGATGTCCACGATTCCTCCTGTCTGGTCGGGACTGACACTCCCGACCGGCCACGCGCCGCGTTCCGCGGCGCTTTCCAGAGAACTTCCCCGGACTGCACCGACGTTCACCGGGGCGTCACCCGGGATACCTTGAACCTACAGGGCTGCCCCGTCTTCGCAAGGCGCAACGGACCTGTTTCCGCTGGGTCGGCGGGTCGCGGGATCGCGGGGTCAGCGGGTCCGGACGGGGGCCGGCACGGCCGCGAGGGTCAGCACGCCCGACGCCCGGTGGCCCGCCGCGGCGAGCGCGGCCGCCCCGG
>JBDHZW010000045.1:0-25319 GCA_039812105.1 Nakamurella sp. | reverse complement strand
GATCTCCCTGGATCCGTCCGAGAGCTTGACGATGACCGGCCGCGTGCCGTTGATGTAGATGTCCTCGACCAGGTCCTCGTCGAGCAACGCTTCCAGGCGGTGCCCCAAGCCGAACATCGCCGCGAAAACTGCGGTGCGCAAAACTCTTTCCTCAGCGTCGGACATCACCCCATGCCCTTGCATCCCGCGGGCCACGCTGCGGTCGTCGATCTCGCGGGAGATCAGCTTCATCGCCAACAGCCGTTGGGCGTCGGGTGCCATCGCCGCACCGTTGGCTCGCCGCTCGTGCTCGCTCATGGCGGCGTTGACCGCACGCTGGATCTCCCGGACCAGGGTCAGATCAACCTCCACCAGACCGTCACCGGACGCAGCGGCGGCCCGGACCGTCCAGATCTGGTCGGGAATCTGGACAGGAACGTCGTGAGAGCCGTTGGCGTTCGAGGTCAGGCTCACTGGTCGTCACCGTCTGTCGGCTGCGGGCAGGTGCCGTCCTGATCGTGGACGCGGTTGCACCGGCAGGTCCGCAGGTCCAGATCAGCCACGATGCTGGCGGATGCCTGCGCCAGCTCGGGAGAAGGCCAGGACAGGTCC
This sequence comes from Nakamurella sp., assembly GCA_039812105.1. Classification (GTDB taxonomy): domain Bacteria; phylum Actinomycetota; class Actinomycetes; order Mycobacteriales; family Nakamurellaceae; genus Nakamurella. The sequence continues at coordinate 24,728 of JBDHZW010000045.1, read as the reverse complement.
AGATCAGGCATGGTGGTTGACCTCCGGGATCGTTGGGCGAGACGGTGGGCGGGGCGGGGCGGTGCGGGCAGCCTCGAACGGAACTCCCCGCGGCCCGGCGGACCGGTCGGTGGCGGGCTGCTCTGCGTCACGCTCATCGGTCAGCGGGGACGGGAAAGCTGCCGTTGCTTTGGCGGCTGCGGCGGCCGCCCAGGTGGCGTCGCTGCGGTTCCGCAATGCCAGACCACCCAGCCTCTCGGCGAGATTCCCTGCCGATCGCAGCAGTGGTGAGCGGCGCAACTTGCGCCGGCCTGTCTGGTCCCCCTCGGAGATCATCGCTGCCACCGCCGGATCCCACGCCAGGGTGCCCTCCACGGGAGCGATGTCTCCGAGGAAGCGTTCCAGGTCGCCGACCGGATACGGCTGTCCCGGGCCGACCACGACGGACACCAGACGGTCCACTCCCAGGCCCGTGGCCTGAAGGTCTGCCCGCAGCAGCAATGCCGCGTCCTCGGCGAAGTGCGCCGATCCCATCGACGAGCGGGTCACGAGCACCGTCAGATCCGCGGCACCCCACACACCAGAAGGCGGCTGCGCGGCCGGCAAAGAGCCGCAGTCGGCGATCACATCCCACTGGTCCTGGCCGACCAGGAACGCGCCGAGTTCTGGCCAGGACATCGTCGTCGCCTGACGTGATTGATCCAGGCCGGGCAGCACGAACGTGTCCGGCCAGTCGGGGTCCAATTGCACGATCTGCGCGCGCATCGCGTCCATCAGCGGCATCCGCCGCGACGACATCTCGTAGCCAAGTAGACCCCGTCCGCCGAAGGAGCGGCCCTGCCCAAGCCCCCACATCACCGATCCGCCACGGGGATCGGCCTCGACCAGCAATACCGGCCGCGGCCACACCACCGCCAACGCGGCTGCAGACACCGACACCCCCGGAGCGCCTTTGCCGGACGCCAACGCGATCAACACCAGTCGCCGCCCTACTGCCGCGGGAGCAGCACGATCGAGGCCTCACCGGCCGCCGACATTGCAGCCAACCGCAACGCGACGGCCGGGTCGTCATCGACCAACACGTCGACGGTCCGGTCGGTCGAGCCGGTCGCCGGCGCCGATACCGCGAACACCTCCGCGGGAATTGCGGACGCCGTCAGATCCTTGGCCTGCGTGGACCGGTCCGTGGTCGTGGTGCCACCCGTGCGTGCGATCACCACCTGATCGCCCGGCGACAGCGCGGTGGATGGGGCCCGGGCAGCCGAGACCCGCACACCTACCAACGCCTTGCCCGCGGGGGGGATCGAGGTCGAGGCCTGTACGGAGGATCCGGTCAGCAACGCTCCGGCGGGCAGGTCGATCGCGGCCCGCTGACCGACGATGGAGCTGACCGACGACCAGGGCACCGTCCGCAACGCGGGGTCGTGCGCGACCTGCACCTGCACCAGGTCCGCCTGCGTGATGACCTCGCCCCACGAGATGTCCTTCGCAGTGCCGATCACTGCGACCCTCTCCCCCGAGCGTTCCACCAGCGCATAGGCGCCCAACGCGAACAGGATCGACAGCACGATCCCCGCGGCCAACAGTCCGCGGCGGGCGCGGCGCCGTGGCGCCGGCAGCACCGGCGGAGCCGGAGGTAGACGACGACCCGACGCGGTCTCCGGCTCAAGTACACCGGTCGCCGCGGCCGCTCCGGACCCAGAGCCGGCGGCGTCATCGTCGCGGTCCAACACCGCCCCGTTCCTGCTGAACCCAGGGAGCTTCATCCGTCAACCTCCTGAACCGGAACCGAAACCACCGACGGTCCGGTACTCGCCGACCCGCACCAGCGCCAAGCTGGACGGGGATGTCAACTCGTCAGAACCGGCGGCGCCGGTGTTCGACGTCCAGGTCACTGCCCACGTCGAGGTCACCGTGACCGGCCACCGTTCCGTGCCGCCGGTGCGGTCCGCGGTCGACCGCAGTCGGTACACGTAGCCGCACGCCGGCGGCGGCCCACTGTCCACCAAGAACGTCGCATTCGCAGGAGGCGGCGACCCTGCCACGGCACAGGTCACCTCAGCCGGCCCGCCGGCCTTCGCCGGCTCACCCATCATCCAGTTCACCGACGACAGCACCGCGGTCGCCGTCACCGACACCCCACGCAGCTCGACCGTCGCCGCCACCGGTCCCGGATCATCGGTCCACAGGTAGACCCAGAAGTTCACGGCAAGCCGCTCCGGGTCCGGAGCAACGTTCACCGTCGGCATTGGAACCGACAGTTGGGCGATCGCCTGCGCCGCGAGCACCGCCGGATCCGGCGGCGGCAACGGCGCCGCAGCTCCTCCGGCGGCAGCCGGTGTGACCGCGTACTGGGTCGGGCCGCCGTTGCAGTCGTTGAAGATCATGTCGTTCGTTGCCGGATCCGCGCCGCCCCACAGCGGATCACCTGCGGCGGGCTTCGGCGTCACCACCTTCCACGCGCACTCCCCCGGCGGAAGATTCGCGTTGTCACCTACGACCCGCGGTGCCGATGAACCATCCCCCCCTCCCGAGCCCCCGCCATCAGTTGAGGTAGAGCCACCACCGCTGTCCGAGCCGTCGCCTGCCCCTCCTCCAGAGCCGTCATCGTGAATGACGATCTTGCAGCTCAGTGGGTTCAGGGGATCACCGCAAACCACCTCTGAAACCGGCGCAGCGAAGGCCGTCGAGGCGCCGAAAAACGCAGCCATTGCCGCGCCGGCAACTACAGCTCTGCGCAGATTGCTCAGCATGCCTGCGCCGGGTTCGACTGCTGGAGCTCGCGAAGGAGCCAACCGTAGGGCGGACCGTAGTCATAAACTCCCGCGGTCTGCTTTACCCGAGGCCCCACAGGAAGCTGTGCCTTGATCGAGTTCCCTGTCACGTCGTCGATCAGATCGCCCTGACTGGAATCCAGGCAAACCTCCAGAATGACCCCATTCGCATCGATCCGAGCCGACTCGATCTCGACTATCGAATAGCCAGTGATGTGGTTTTTGTCCGCCGCCATGCTCTGAGCAGCGCGGATTACCTGGCTTGCTCGAGGATCACCCATGTATTGGCGAACGAACGGCTCCAGATCAGATCGGTCGGGGTCTGCGTACGCCTCGTCGGTCACCCGAACCGCGTTCTTGTAGGTCTCGATCGCCGCTTGAGCTGCGGCAACTTGGTCCGGGGTGTAGTCGGCCGGCCAGGGCTCACTGCTCGACGTCACCGGGGTTGACGACGTCGGCGTGCTCGGCTGGGAGGACGGAGAGGCCGAGGTGGGGGGCACGCTGCTGGCGCTGGGGCCGGTGGATGACGCCGAGATGCTGGCTTCTGCCGAGGTCGACGCGTCGCCGCTCGGCGAGCTGGTGCAGGCCGCGCTCAGCAGGATCAATCCTGCCGCTGCCACGCCGGCCAACGCTCGCCGCGGTTGCGCAATCATCACAGTACCTCACTGGGCGTGACGGGCTGGGCGCCGAATGCGCCCGTCAGTTGAAGAACCCGCCCCGGATCGGGGGCAATGTACCTGCGATAGTGGTTGGTTCTGTAACGCACACGATTAGGGGTGCTCGATCGTGCCGCTCCTGGGTCGAAGCGCGAACCATCCAGGCTGCATCGGAGTGATTGGGTCACACTGCGCCGGTTTCCACTCACGTTTCGTAACCGGACTATCGCAATCATCGGCCCCCGCCTCCCCCTCCCCTGGTCACCTGTCGAAGGACAGCTTCATACAAGGGGTTTCTAACTAGTCAACCAGGTTTCTGGTTTAGCCAGGTGACGGTCTTGTCCGCGGACAGTCATCACAACTTCCACGGTTTCACCGGTGAGGTGGTGGCCGGCCTGCTGCCGCAGCGGCTGACCCGGGCCCCGCTGGCGGAGTTGATGCCGCTTGCCGAGGTGGTCTACGGCACCGTTCTCCGGGTGGACCGGACGGCGCGGACCGTCGTCGTCTCGCCGACCGACGGTGCGCCGGCACGCCTGGTCGGCTACGACCAGTTGGTCGTCGGGGCGGGCGGGCGAGAGCCGCTGGACGCGATCCCCGGGTTGACCGAGCACGGCTGGTCGCTGCGCGCGCCGGGTGAGTTCGAACGCTTCCTCGGGCGGTTGGGCGAACTGGTTCCGGCGGGTGGCGCGGACCCGGTGGTGATCGTCGGCGGCGGGATGGCCGGCGTCGAACTGGCGGCCGCGGTCGCCGACCGGCTGCGCGGCGAACAGGTCGAGACGCCCGTCGTGCTGGTGCATTCCGGACACGCGGTGCTGCCGGGGGCACCACCGCGGATGGCGGCGGTGGCGCGTCGAGAGCTGACCCGGCTGGGGGTCGAGGTCCGGTCGAACGTGCGGCTCGAACGGGTGGCGGAGTCGGAGGTGTGGCTGTCCGACGGCAGACGGGTCGCCGCCGCCGCCGTCCTGGCCACCCATGGGCAGCGGCCGGTCGGCATCCCCGGGCTCGCCGATCTCGACCGCGACGAGCTGGGCCGGCTGCGCGTCGACCCGACCCTCCGAGCCGCCGATGACGTCTGGGCAGCCGGTGACGTCGCTCGCGTCCCGCACCCGGTGACCGGCGAGCCGGTGCCCGCCAACGCGCTGTGGGCGATCAAGGCCGGCGCGCACCTGGGCCGCAACCTGGGCCGGGTGGTGACCGGCCACCGGCCTCGTCGTTTCCGGTACCGGGGGTTGGGCCAAGCGATGGCGTTCGGCGTGGGCCGGTCGGCCGCCGAGCTCTATGGCCTGCCGCTGTCGGGATGGCTGGGTTGGCTGCTCCGACTGGGCTTCTTCCTGCGGTTCATGCCGCTGCGGCGGCAGGCGGTCGGGGTGCTGGCAGCGCTGGCGACCCGGCCCGCTCGGGGTCGCTACCCGTTGCCCAGGCCGGCCCGGAACGCGGTGACCAGCGCCCACCCCGCCGGCCAACGGCCGAGCCCGCTCGCCGAGTTGAGGTGTCCGGCCGCTCCCACGCCCACCGCCGGCACGCCCCAGCCGGCAGCCAGCGCACCGGTGACCTCCGGCGTCGCGTAGGGGTCGTCATCGCTGCCGATCACCAGGCCCGGCACCGGGAGTCGCTCGGTCGGCAGCCCGACGAAGGTGCGCGCGGCCGCGGTCGGAAACGCCGGGCCCGCGGTGTCCGGCGGCGCGACCAGCACTGTGCCCCGAACCGTGCCCCGAACCGCGGCCACCGATCGAGTGGACAGCCAGTGGGCGACGGCCAGGCAGCCCAGGCTGTGCGCGACCACCATCGTCGGCCGGTCGGCGGGGACGGCCCGGTCCAGGGCCGCCATCCAGTCGGTCAGCTCCGGTTCACTCCAGGACGACGGCGTGATCCGGCCGGCGGAGGCGCCCAGCTCCCGCTCCCAGCGGGACTGCCAGTGCAAACGGTCCGACCCGTCGATCCCGGGCACCATCAGAAACCGCACGTCCACCCCGTTCGGTTGCCGGTTCACAGAAAACTCTGGGCTGTCCGCAATGTGCTGCGGATGCGGACCATAGCCTTTCCGCAGCGGTGGGCAGTCTCCTGGGTTCCGACCGGTGTGACCCCAGGAGGATCCGTGACCAATTCAATGCAGGCGCCCGCGCCGACCCGTCGCCGCGCGCCCTTGTTCGTCGCGGGCGCACTGGGGGTGGCCGCCATCCTCGGCATCACCGCCGCGGTGGGTGGCACCACTGCGGTGGCGGGCGTGCCCACCGCGGTGGAGGGGGTCGCCGCCGCGGCCGCCCTGCCGAATCCCAATGGCAGCAGCGGCGGCTCGTCGGGCGGGTCGGGCAGCCAGGGCTACGGCACCAATCCGTATGGTGCCAACCCCTACGGCCTCAATCCGTACGGCAATCAGGGCTATGGCAGTCAGCAATATGGCAGTCCGGGATACGGGAACTCCGGCGGCGCGACGACTACCGAGCCCACCGACGAGCAGGAGATCGGACTGGTCTACATCGACACGGTGCTCGCCTACGAGAGCGCCGCGGCGGCCGGTACCGGACTGGTGCTGACCGGCGACGGTGAGATCCTGACGAACAACCACGTGATCCAAGGCGCCACGGCGATCACCGTGACGGTCGTCGGCACCGGAAAGACCTACCAAGCCAGTGTTGTCGGCGCCGACGTGGCCGACGACATCGCCGTCCTGCAACTGGGCGACGCCTCCGGGCTGACGACGGCCAACTTCGGCTCGTCGCAGAACGTTCAGGTCGGTGACGCCGTGACCGGCGTCGGCAACGCCGGTGGTGACGGTGGCACCCCGTCCGCCGCGCCGGGTCAGGTGTCCGCCCTGAACCAGACCATCACCACCCAGGCCGAGGGGGTATCCGCCGGTGAGACGTTGACGGGGCTGATCGAGACCACGGCCGACATCCAGTCCGGAGACTCCGGCGGGCCACTGTTCAACGCCGACGACGAGGTCATCGGCATTGACACGGCCGCCTCGGAGTCTTCCGCCGGCCGGAGCGTGACCGGCTACGCCATCCCGATCGACACCGCCCTGGGCATCGCCAAGCAGATCGTCGGCGGCGACGAATCCGACGGTGTCCGGCTCGGCTACCCGGCCTTCCTCGGGGTGCAGGTGCAGTCCGCGACCACCGGCACGGGAACCGGGTCGGGTCGCGGCCGGTCCGGCTCCGGTTCGACCGGCACCGCCACCGGCGGGGCGACTATTGCCGGCGTGGTCGAGGGTTCACCCGCCGCCGAGGCGGGTCTCGCCGCCGGCGACACCGTCATCGGCATCGACTCGACCGCGGTCGGCACGGCCGACGCGCTCAGCACCGTCCTGGCCACCCACGAACCCGGTGACTCGATCACCGTCACTTGGGTCGACTCGTCCGGTGCGCAGCACTCGGCCGCCGTGACCCTGGCCCAGGGGCCGGCTGCCTGACCGTCGCGCGGAACCGCCGTCACCGCGCCGCCAACGACGCGGTGACGGTGGCCGCGTCCGGGGCGAAGGCGATCTCGGCTGCCTCGTGGCGAGACGCGGCACCGAGCTTGGTCAGCACGGTGGCGATGTGGTGCTCCACCGTGCGCACGCTGAGCACGAGTTCGTCGGCGATCTCCTGATTGGTCCGGCCCTGGCTGACCAAGGCCAGCACGTCCAGCTGGCGGCCGGTGAGGCCCGCCGGGTTGGACCGGGTCCGGGCCTGCGGTCCGCGCGGGACCGAGCGGATTCCGTTCCGCCGCAACCATTCGCGTAGTCGCCGGGCCGGCACCCGCGCGTCGAGATCGTCCAGTAGACCCAGTGCGTTCACCGCGTCGTCGAGATTCCCGCCGTCCCACAGGCTCAACGCCCGCTCGTAGGGATCACCGATGCGCTCCCAGGCGCGCGCCGCGGCCGCCGAATCACCGCGCAGCCCGGACGCCCATGGTTCCGGCAGGTCGTCCGGGATCGGCGGGGACAGGCCGGCCCGGCGGGCGTAGGTGAGCAGTTCGGCGGTCACCGGGGCGGCCGCCGGTCGCGTCGCATGCGGCCGCCATTCGTCGAGCACCTTCGCCGATACCTGCGGTCGATCGCACAACCAGGCCCACTCGACCAGTGCGCTGCCGGCGAAAGCCAGCCCCAGCAAGGATTTCTGACGCAGGGCACGCCGCCAGAGGCGGGCGAGCTCGGCGCCCGTCGCGGCCGTGTCGTCGGCGTCGCGCCGGGTTCGTAGTCGGGCGAGCGGGGGCACGCTGTACACCTCGAGCATGCCCGGATCGTCGAGCTGATCGATCAGTGCGCGCAGGCCGGTCTCGGCCACCGTCCATCGGCCCCGGCGCATGGCCAGCAAATTCCGGTGGACCTCCAGGTTGTAGGCGTGCGAACGGAACCCGTGTTCGGCGGTGAAGGTCAGGCCTTCGTCGACGCAGCGCTCCAGGTCGTCCAGGTCCAGGTACCGGTACATGAGTTCGGCGGTGTTGGTGAAGGCCCGGGCCGCGGCCTCGTAGGCGCGTTCGCCGGCCACCCGCCGGCTGCCGGACACCAGCTCGATGCGTTGGCGACCGCTCAGGGCGGGGCGGGCGATGCTGAGGTAGTTCAGGCCGAGACCGACGAGGTCGGTGCGGCCGGCGCCGGTGGCCACCGCCACCGCCTCGTCCAGCACCGGACAGGCCTCGCCGGTCCCGCCACCGAGGGCGAGCAGGGAACCCAGACTCACCAGGGCGAACGCGATGGACTCCGGCCGGTCCGTGGCCCGCAGGACGGCGACGCCGGCCCGGGCCGCCGCGATCCCGTCGTCGGTGTCACCGGCCATGTACCGATGCCGGGACAGCCGGATCAGGGCCTCGCCGTGCGCCACCTGGTCACCGAGCTGCGCGAAGAGCGCGACCGCACGCTCACTCTCGCGGACGGCGGCGTCGAACCGGTGGGCGTTGTACAGCTCCCAGGCGTGGTCGTCCAGCAACCGTGCCCGTTCCGCCGGTTCCAGCCGGTCCGCATACCGCAGCGCGGCCTCGAAGTGCCGCAGTGCCTGCCGGTGCGACCCGGCGGCCGCGCACTCGCGGCCGGCGTCGGGTGCGTGCCGGATCACGGTGGTCGCATCGGATGCCGCCATCGCGTGGTGCACGATCCGGGTCACATCGCGCCGCGGCCGGGCAAGGAGCGCGGCGACCACGCAGCGGTGCGCGGCCAGCCGGCCCAGCCGGGACGAATCCGCCTCCACCGCTCGTCGGGCCAGCTCGTGCCGGAACCGGATGCCGTCCGGACCCAGTTCCAGGATGCCCAACTGTTCGGCCTCGTCGAGCGCCGCCAATCGGGTGTCGAGCACCACTTCGGCCAGTTCGATCTCGACGGCACCGGGAATGACGGACAGCAGCTCCACCGCGGTCCGGCTCGGCGCCGAGAGCATGCGGGTCCGGGCGATGACGGCCTGCGCGACGGTCTCGGGCACGTCCGGGCCGGGTTCGACGGCCAGTGTTTCGGTGACGTAGAACGGATTGCCGCCGGTCATCTGATGCACGGTGGCCGCGTCCCACCGGGTCGGGCCGGCCAATCGAGCCACGGCACCGGGGCTCAGCGGATCGAGGGTGAGCCGCACGACGTGCTCGCCGAGCAGGCCGCCGACCATCCGGCGCAGCGGGTGATCGGCCAGCAGGTCCGGCCGCATCGTCAACACCAGCAGCAGGCGCATCTCATCCGCCCGGCGCGCGAGATAGCCCAGGACGTCCAGCGTGGCGTCGTCGGCCCAATGCAGATCCTCGATGAGCAGGGCGGTGACCGGCGGCCCGGCGAGTTCGCTTTGCAACGCGCCGAAGAGTTCGTCCCGGCCGGCCGTGCCGAGCACCGACGCCAGCCTGGCGTCGCCGGTGGCGGCATCGCGGAGGGGTCCGAGCGCCCGGGGGGTGAGGAGATCGTCGCAGCCGCCGGTCAGCACCCGCACGTCACCGGGAATCGACCGGCGGAAGGTGCGGAGCACGCTGGACTTGCCGATCCCGGCCTCGCCGGCCAGCAACACGACCCGCCCACGTCCGTCGCCGGCGGCTCGCAGCGCCCGATCCAGGGTGGACAGGGCCCCGCCCCGCTCCAGCAGTTCCCGAGCCATCGGTCAACACCCCGTCCGAACCCGACCGTCCGTGTCCCATCATGACAAAGCGACGACCGGAACGGCCAAAGACCGCCCGAAAGGAGGAACGCGACTCGCCGGGGCGACGGGTCGAAGTGGACAAAAGGGAGGAGGCTCGAGAATTGGCTGGACTGTTGCCCTTTCGGGTCAAGTGTTTTCGGCTGCGCGGAGCGGCGAACCGAGGAGGGTTAGTGCCATCGCTCGGTGGTCACCGACGGAGGCGTGTCGATCCTGGTAACCGAATGATCGGTGCGGTCGGTCAGGAAGGCGGTGCCGGAGACCGGGTCGACCGCGACACCCTGGGGTAGCGCACCGGCCTTCACCGTCAGCGCGACCGCGCCGGCCCGGCCGTCGACCAGCACCAGGCCGGGGTAGCCGGCCAGATAGGCGATGCCGGTGCCCGGCCGGGCGGCCACCGACAGTCCAGGACCGGGGATGGTCACCGAACTGATCGGCTGCAAGGTGGTTGCGTCCAGGGTCAGCAGGGTGGGATGCACCGCCGCGCCCCCCTGGCAGGAAACGAACACCAGCCCCGCCGGTCCGTCCACCGCCACCTCGTGCGGTTGCAGGTGAACGGGCCCGACCGTCCGGTCCCGCGTGATCGCGTGGGTGCCGTCCGGGCGGCGGACGACCATGGTGACCGCGGTGGCCGTCGGTTCGGCGATGCGGTAGTTCCGGGCGATGTACAGTCGTCCGCCCTCGGGATGCACGGCGATCCCGAGGCAGCCGCGCAGGGTGTCCTTGTCGCCGAAGACCTGCACCACGCTCAGGTCCGCGCCGCGCAGCACGTGCACCGTGCCGTGGCTGTACCGGGTGACGTACACCAGGTCGGCGGCGACGTCCACGGCCACCATCGAGGCGTTGATGCCGATGGTCGCTTCGGCCAGCGGGGCCAGCGTCGCGGCGTGGAGCGCACTGACCGTGGCGCCGTGCACCACATACACCCGGCCGCGGCGCTCGTCGACGGCGATCGCCCGGGGCCAGAAGCCGATGGGTTGCTCGCGGACCGGGTTCAGATCACCGCGCAGCGCATGCACCGTGCTCTCGACGCCGACGACCGGATCGGCCGCGGGGTCGGCCGGGTCGACCTCGCCGGTGCGGCCGGCCAGCACGATCGGCGCCGCCGGCTGCTTGGGTCCGGGCGAGACCCGGACGACAGCCACCGGGTAGGTGCTGGCGGGCCCGGAACCGAGTACCCGAGAGCTCGCCGTGAGCGCGGGCGCCCGCGAGACCGGAGCCGACGCCCGCCGGGAAACGCCGTCGGCGGTGGCCGCCGTCAGGGTCGGGGGCACCGGTCCGGTGGCCTTGAGCACCTGAACCGGGAAGGTCACCTCGGCACCGCCCGCCGGCACGACCACCGCGGCCGGCAGCGCCAGCGCGGCCGGGTCGGAGCTGGCCAGCGTCACCTTGGTGCCGCCCGCCGGCGCCGGCCCGGTCAGCCGGACCCGGCCCACGGCGGTGACGCCCACCCGCAGCGCGCCGGTCAGGGTCACCGAGGACAGGTTGACGGTGCCCGGCGGCTGCAGCGCCTCGTAGTCGATGCCCAGCTCGATCCGCGTCAGCCGGGCCGGGGCCGCCCCGTTCCAGTCGGTCAGGGTGAGCCGGTACCCCGCGGCCACCCCCCGGCCGTACGCGGGGAAGCGGGCCCGCGGGTCGGCCGACTGCCCGGGGGTGGGCGGGTCGTTTACCGACACCCGTCCCTTCCAGGTGGCCAGCGGGACATCGTCCGAGTCCACCTGCCGGGCCATGGTGATGCTCATCGACTGGGGGAGGGCCACCGACGAGTGCTCCGCGCCGCTCCCAAGTTGCCGCTGCCGGCCCAGACCGGAGTGCCGCAGGTCGATCTGGAAAGTCTGGTCGGGCGGGCCGGCGTCGCCGGACAGGTCGTAGGTGAACACGACGGTGGCCCCGCGGACCTTGGCCTCCCGGTGCGGACCCTGCACCGCGGTCAACGGCACGTCGAACCAGGCGGCGGCCACCGTCGCGTCCCGTAGGGCGGCGAAGATGTGCGGCGCCGCGACCGCGCACCCGCTTCCGGCGTCGCGGCAGAACGTCACGCCGGCCGGGAAGGGTGGGGTGTCGTCGTTGACGAAGGTCAGGTCGCCCCGCTTGCGGTAGTCCCGCCAGGCCGGTAGTGCCCGGGCGTCGGAGATCCGCTCCAGTGTGCGGGACAGCTGCCGGGCGGCCGCCATGACCGGTTGTGACGGCGTCTGCCCATCGGCGGTGCCGACGGTGCCGACCGCGTCGGCCTCGTCGATCGGGTCGAACAGGCCGGCGTGCGCCGCTCGGTCGATCGGTGTCGGCCCGAGGCCCAGGGTATAGAGGTCGAATGCCCGTTCCAGCCGGTGCCAGCGCCATTCGATCACGTCGGACACCGCCCGGGCCCGCTGCAGGAAGGCCGGGACCAGGGCCGCTAGCGGGCTGGCCAGGCCACCGATCGGCAGATCCCGGGCAAGGATCGCGGCCTGCTCGGCGGCCGTGACGACGTCCACCGCGGCGAGCGCCTGGCCGAGGCGCAGGTCGGCCAACTGCCAGGCCTGGGTCGCCTCGGTCAGCTCCAGCAGTCCACCGAGGATGTCCAGCCGCAACGGGTCGGTCAGCGGCGCGCCGCCGGGCCGCAGGCCGCCCCGCAGCTGATCGGCGATCGCCCGCAGGCTGATGGCCACCCCGGTGGTGTTGGCCGTCCGGACCGCCTTCCAGGCCGACGGCTGCGCCACCTGGTGACGCAGATCCATGGCCCCGGTGGCGATATCGGCCGGCCTGGCCGGGTACACCCCGTTCGCCCCGCCGGCGCGGGTCGACCGGTTCACCAGCAGGGTGACGTCGCCGGGCAGCACACCGGTCGGCTCGGTGCTGGGTTGCGTCTCGTCGGCGACCGAGTCGGGGGCCAGCGCGCCGATCGCGGCGGCGAGGGCGACCAGGGAGACGACGCCGAGTGGGGCCGGCAGGCCCGGCACGGTGACCGTCACGCCCGCGGAGCCACCGTCGGTGAGCAGGTCGTCGAGCCGGGCCGAGACGGCGAACCGGGCGTCGGCCGCCTCCTTGCGGGCCTTGCGGGCGTCGTCGGCCTGCGCCACGGCCCGGTTCCGGTGCTCGGTGAACTCGCCGACCGTGATCATCCGGGCCAGCAGCGGCTTGAGCGCGGTGTCGGCCATCCGCACCGCCTGCGGATGCAGCAGCAGCGGCGGCCCGCTGTCCGGAACCGGCAGCAGCGGCGCGATGGCGTGGCCGAGTTCCTGCCACAGGTCCAACGGCTCCTGGCCCGCAGGGGTGTTGTTGCCGTTGAGATCGCCGTTGAACGCCGGGACATCGGCCGGCACATCCAGATCCCGAGGCACCGAGTGCTGCGTGCTGTGGTCGCGGACCTGCTGCTCGGGGGCGTCGTCGCCGGGAATGCCCGGGGCCAACCGGCGAACCGCGGTCATCGCGGCCACGGTGGTCGCCGGATCCCGGCGGCGCAGCGCCGCCGCCGCCTGCCGGCGCCGGAACGCCGCCCACAGAGTGACGACCGGGTGGACCTCGACCACCTGGTCCCCGACGACGATGGTGGCGGTGACGGCGGCGATCTCGGCCTGCAGGGTGGCCTCGCCGACGAGTTGGACCGGCTGGACGACGGGGGGAAGGGCCGGCGGCGAGTCACCCTGCGGGCCGTCGGGACCGCGGAGCAGGTTTCCGTCATGGTCGACATGCGTGCCCTTCCCGTTCGGGCCGCCCCTGCCCCCCTGCCCCCCGAACCCGCCGGCCCCGGGCACCCCGAGCCATCCGCCGGTCGTGCCGGACCGGTTCTCCAGGCACAGCACCCGGATGGTTCCCGGTGCGCCCCCCGCGGCGGCCGTCAGCCCCTTACCGCCCGGACTGCCCACCACCTCCGGGAGCTCGAAGGGATCCATGTTCGAGCAGGGGTCCATGCCCTCGATCGGATTGAAGTGCTCCGCGCACCAGCTGCGGTTCTCGTACTTGCCGCGCAACCCTCGCCCGCCCCGCTGGCCGCGGCTCTCGGCGCCCCCGCCCTGCAGGGTGCGGCACAACACGGTCAACCGGAATCCCGGAGCCCCTGGCGCCGGTGGAACCCCCTGGACCTCGATCGGCGGCTCGATCTGGCCGGGCTGGGTGGTCTTGCCGTTCCGCGCGGTTCGCGTGTGCTGCAGTGTGAGGGGCACCGATGTCGCCGTGCCGGAGTCGATCGTGTCGGCGATCAGCACCACGTCCCGGTCGGTGATCACCGCTCCGGACAGCACGATCTGTCGCGCCACGATCACCAGCGGCACGTCCAGCGACGGCTCCACCGGCACCGGGTGGTCCGGGTCCTGCGGTGGCGGTGGCGGGTTCTCCCCGAGCCGGGGCCGGGCGAGGATCTCGTCGGCCAGCCGCTGGTCGAGGAACACGGTGTCCCGCAGGTGGAAATAGCCGGAATCGGTGAAGTAGTCGGGCATCTCAATCCTCCGGAATGTCGGCGCGGGCAACCGTTTCGGTGAAGACGACCCGCTGCTCCGCGGTGTTCGTGAGGAGGGCCAGGCCGGCATTGCTCTCCTCGACGACCACCCGGCCGGCCGCCAACTCGGCCAGTACCGGAGCCGGCGGCGATCCGGGGCCGGTGAACGAGAGCAGCATGGTGGCCAGCAAAGCGCCGGTCGGGTTGCCGTGCGTGACGGTCCATCCGGCGGCGGGCCCGACACCGTCGTCGGAAGCGAGCCCGCTGCCGGGGTCGAACGGGTCGGGCTGGTACCGCTCCTGCCGCACGGTGAAGACCGAGTTCTGGCTGCGCTTTCCGGTGACCCGGACCCGGATACCGCCGCCCTCGCGGACGAACGTGGCCGTGCGGTCAGGCGGGAGCTGAGCGAAATCCGTCGTCACGACGTTCGAGATCGCCGCCCCGTCGACCGATTCGGGCTGGTAGCGGACCAGCCCGAGGCGTACGAACGGCCAGGGTTCGTCGGTGACCGACAGCCGGACGTCGGCGAACCACCGGTCCCGTTCGGGGTCGAACTGCACCCGATGCCCGATGATCCGGGCCTTGGCGCCGCCGGCCCGGGGGTCGGTCAGCACCAGGTCCTGCGGGGCAATTACCGACGATGCGGCGAACTGCGACTCGACGATCACCTTGGGGGCGAGGTCGGGTTGACGCTCCAGGGCATCCCCACCCCAGCGGCTGACCAGGCCGTCCAGCCGGGTCAACGCGGCGCCGGTAGGTGGTGTTGCGGTGTGCACGACCACGCCGAGCAGTTCGTCGGCGCCGCTGGTCAGCCAGGGACGGGCCAGGTACACCCGTAGCCCGGCCGGCTTGCGAGTGCCGAAGCGGCGGCCGAACTCGTCGATGCCGCGGGTCCAGGCGAACAGCGGGATGACCGAGTGCACCACCGGGGGAACGGGTTTGGATCGATTCTTGATCGAGATATCGGTGCCGGCGGAGGCCGGTCGCTGCCGGGTCCGGTCACCGTCCGGAACGGGCGCGAAGTACTCCCGGAACCGGGTGGCGGCCCATGGGGTCAAGGTGATCCGCCGGTGCCGGGTGTCGCCGAACAATTGCGACACCGCCACCGGGACGGCGCCCGACCCGGCCCGCTCGACGGTGGCCGAACCGACCCGCAACACCCGGGCACCGTCGACGAGATCGCCGACGCCCGGGTCGCTCCGCTCCTGCCAGGTCGCCTCGATGTCCACCTGGGCGGTCGTCGGCCGGTGCACGGTGACCGGCACGGTCGCGGTGTAGGACGGGGCGCCGGGCGCGCTGATCGGCGTGACGGGGCCGGCGATCGCCGGGGCGGCGCTGGGCACCGGGACCGCGTGCACGATGGTGATCTGCTGGCGCGGGCTCAGTTCGGGCAGCAGGCCGGTAGTGACGGTCTTGGTGGTGGCGCCGGCGGTGTCCAGCTGAGGCAGCAGCCCGGCGCGGATCGTGCTGGACAGTTCGACGGTCTCGGTGAATCCGGGCGGGACGTGGACCAGCAGCGCCGGTCGCCCGCCGTCGTCGACGATCTCGGCCACGGCGTCGGGCCGGGTCCGGCTGGTCGGCCGGACGATCAGCCGGATCGGCATCACGTCCGGCCAGCCCGGCCCGCCGTAGGGCACGACGACCGGCCCCGGCGCACCGGGGAAACCGATGAAGCTGATGCCGGCGGCGACGGGATCGGGTAGGTAGGGCAACTCCAGCCGGTCGGTGTCGTGGATGACATAGGCGCCGTTGGGCAGCGCCTGCCCGCGCGGCACCGGCAGGGTCACCGGCGGGGCGGCGAGATCGTTGTTGACCACGGCGATCCCGGCGGCGGGGACCGGCGCGCCGGTCCGGTCGAACACCACCGGATCGAGAAACGAGCCCTCCTCGCGACGGGCCAGGGCCAGCATCTCGTCGCGGATGCCCTGATTGCCGCGGTTGTTGCCGTAGGCGGCATCGAAGACCCCGTGCCGCTCCGCCAGTGCGAACGGGGCGTTCGGTGGGGCGAGGTGCCGTTCGCAGGGCGGCCCGTCGGGGACGCCGCCGGCGCTGCGCACCACCAGGTGATGCAGCGATTCGCCGGCGGAGTAGCGGCGCCGCAGGACCACGGTCGGCGACGCGGCCGGTTGGCTGCGCAGAACCCGGAACGGTGGCAGCACCTGGGCCGGGTCGGCGGTGGCGGGATCGATCGAGCCGCCCGCCAGGTCGACCGAACGGGCCCGGAACGACAGCGTGTCGCCGAACCGCAACCGCTCGACGGTGCCGGGCACGGCGGTGATCTCGTTGCGAATGCCGTAGCCGGGCATGGTCGCCGGCGGCACCGGCTCGGCGTGGGCGGGGGCGCCCGGCTCGGTCTGCACCTTCAAGCCCGGCCGGGGCACCGCGATCGACCAGCCGTCCCAGGATGCGAACTCCTCGCCGGTGGTGAGCTGCGGGACGCCGTCGGCGTCGGCCTGTTCGACCCCGGTGAAGCCCTCGATCCGGCCCTCGTCGACCACCGGCAGCAAGGTCCGGGTGCCAATTCTCGTACTGACCTGGCGGGTCATCAGCGACCGGAACGGGCCGGCGTTTCGGGCGACGTCGAGCCGGAATCCGCGGGTGACGTCGTCGGCGGACAGCTCCAGATCCTGGCTCTCCGGGCCGACCGCACCGAACTGCTGGTGCAGCTGCGCCGAGCGTTGCAGGCTGGGTGTCACCACGGCGGCGGGCCGGTTCCGGCGGGCGATGGTGATGCCCAGATCCCGACGTGCGGGCAGGGAGTCGTCGGATCCGGCGTCCCGGCCGGCCAATGCCGCGGACTGGGCGACCAGCTGCAGCGCGGTGCCCACCACGTCGGTGCCGGTCACCAGGTAGTCGGGGTTGCCGGCGACGGCCAGCAGGCCGCCGGTGACCTCCGGGGCCGGACCGGGCCCGTCGGCCATCACGAAACGTCGGGGACCGGGGGTCGCCAGCACCCGGCTGAATGGCTGCGCAACCGGCTTGTCGCCCTGCACCGGCTGGCCGTTCGCCCGGACCACCCGGATCGACCGGGCGCCGGTGAAGGCCGGGACGGTCAGGTCGACGATCAGCCCGACCGCCCGGGCCAGGTGCGGGAACGACAGCAGCAGCCCGATCACCTGGTGGAAGTCGGCGGTGGTGATCAGCGGGACGCCGGACAGCGGGCGTCCCGCCCGGTTCTCCCGGCTCGCCGGGCGGCCGCCCAAAGCCTGCGCGTAGGCGGCGAACGGGGCGGCCAACGCGGCGGGCTCGTCGCCGGCGGCGCGCAGCCGGGCAACCCGCCGGTCCAGCGGCTCTTCCCGATCGCGGCGGTCGGCCACCGGAACGGCGAGTGGGCCGATGGCGCGGACGATGTCGATCGCTCGGCGGCCTCCGGTGACCCGCCCGGCGGCGTCGATGGTCCGCTCGGCGACCGCCGCCTGGCGCAGGCTCCGCAGGCTCTGCTCGGCCTGGACGAAGGAGGCGGTGGAGGCGACGATCTGAGGTGGCTCGTCGGCCAGGCCCCGGGTTTGCACCCTGGTATCTCCGGTGAACATCCGCTGCCACAGATCGAGGTCGGGCGCCGGCCCCGTCCGGGTCGCCGGGATCAGCCCGGACACGCCTTTGGTCTGCAGGAACAGGGCCGGCAGACCGGCCGAGAAGGTCGGCCAGGACAGCAGGGCCGAGTCGCCCAGCTTGCGGCGGGCGTCGGTCACTCGCGGGGTGGCGACCAGGCTCACCTGCAGGGTGGTGTTGCCGCCCGGCCCGTAGCCGTTGGGCAACGCCGTCCACATCACGGAGAAGGACATGATGTCGATGCCTTTCGAGTCAGCCGGCGAAGGCCAGGCAGTAGGTGTCCCAGGGCCGCTCGCCGGGCAGGCCGGGCGGGGCCATCAGTTCGGCAAAGGTCGGGTCGCTGTTGCCGGTCTTCACCGACCAGTCGTAGGGGATGCTGACACTCTGGCTGAAGAACCAGACGCTGACCTCGACCACCACTTCGGCGTGGCCGGAGAGGATCTGGCTGTTGAAGTCGTAGCTGAGCTCCAGCAGCAGCGTGACGCTCACCGAGATCAGGCTCAGCACGCTGACCTCGCCACGGATCTGCAGGAATGCGGTCAGCCGAGCCACGTGGTCGGACCGGTCATAGCGGAAGACCACCCCGCCCATCGCCTCGATGCTGCCCTTGGCCACGAACCCGAAGCTGACCACCAGGGCGGCGCCGAACTGCAACGATCCCTCGATGCTTTCCAGACCATTGGAAGCGGCCGCGATCTCGAGGTAGCCACCGCCGCCGAGGAAGGAGACCGTGAGCAGGAACGGGTTGGCCCGGCTGGCGAACGACACGGTCAGCAGCAGCGCCGGCTGATCCTCCGACGGCGCGAACGTCAGGTCCAACACCGTGCTGAAGGCGATGTTCTGCAGCGCGAACATGCCGATCGCCACCGCTGGGACGTCGAACGAGAAGGACGACCGGACCCCGGTGCCGGTCACCTCCAGGGCGGGTGGGTCGGACAGTCCCAGGCTGTCGATCAGGTCGGCCAGGATCCGGACGAACCGCAGGATGCCGCCGAACTCGATCGTGCCCAGCACCACGTCGAAATCGGGTTTGCCGCCGTCCTTGGTGACGAAGCCGATCTTCTTGAACGGGATGGTGACGATCGGCGGGTTGTCGCTGTTGTCGTCACCGTCGTGGACCGGGGACGCGTAGACCCGCAGGGACAGGCCGGTGATGGTGCACGAGGTGGTGGACCGCATCTCCAACTGGTCCGGGTCGGCCTCGGTCTGCTGGACGATCTCCAGGATCGGTTCGATGAGGGTGGGGTCGGTCGGCTGGGGATCCTGGCCGGTGGCCTCCAGCGAGATGAACCCGAGACGCTTGGCCTTGACGGTGACGTTCGGTGGGGTGCCCGTGCGTTCCAACAGCGGGAGCCGCCAGATCATCGTCTGCCGGGTCACCCCGTTCAGCACGTCGGTGGAGATCTTCTGGACGTCGGCGAGTTTGGGCTTGGGGCTGGCCGGGATCAGGGTCGACAGGTCGACCAGGCCGAGCAGCTTGCTGGCGACGTTGCCGAACGTCGACTTCAGGAAGGTCAGGTCCAGCTCGCCCTTGGCCAGGCCGGCGATGACCTGCTTGACCCCGTCGGGGCCGGCCGGGATCTGGCCGGCCAGGGCACCGAACCGGCGGGAGAACCCGGCGATGGGGGCGCCCAGCTGGGCCAGCCCACCGGTCGCCGCGCCGGCCAGGCCGACGGCCGGCTGGACGATCGTGCCGGCCGAATCCTTGGCGAATTGCAGGAACACCTGCGCCTGGGCGTTCGTCCCGTCGAGCAGGTGGTCCAGGTACGGCTGGGCGTACTCGACCAGAACCTCCCCGGTGCCGGGCGCGAACCGTTCCAGCGTCTCGACTCTCGCCGCGAGGGCGCGCATCACGGGGCGGTTGAACTGGTCGACGGTCAGATCGAGCCGGCGGGCGAGCACGGTGGTGGCGGTGTCCGGGATCGACTCGTCGGCCCGGGCATTCGCCGGGGACGGCGGGACGGTCAGGCCAAGACGCTGGCCGTCCAGGCCGAGCTGGAAGTACTCCGTGCGACGGGGGTCGACCGGGCCGGCCGGTGCGGGCTGGTTCGCCTGCGTGTAGGCGACCCAGCCGGCGTAGGCGGTCGCGTCGTCGACGGTCTCCCGGGCGAACACCATCGGCATCGCGAATTCGATGGGCCGGCCCGACCGGTCCACGGCCCGGCAGCTGAACCGGTACGGCAATCCACCGACCTCGAACGTCGACACCTGAAACTGGGCGAGAATGCCCTCGGTGCCGACGATCCCACCGCGATCCAGGATCTCGACGGAGGCGAACGGCCATTGCCGCTGCAGCCCGCCCTTCGGGTCGGAGGTCGCCAGGGGTTCGACGACCTCGAGCACCGCGCGGGTCACCAGGCCGGCGACGCGGGTGCCGCCCGTCTCGAACCGGCGCGTCATGGTGGCGGTGATGATCGCCTTGTGCCCGAACGGCATCAGGCGCCCGGCGACAACCTTGCGCTGCCGCTGGTCGCGGCCCTGGGCGACGTCCAGGTCCAGCTCCTTGACGCCCGCCGGCCAGCGGCCCGACAGCCGGAGCCAACCGCCCAGCGCCGACAGCCACAAGCGGTCGAGGCGGGCGGCGGCGGTCGGGCTGGGTTCGCCGTTGTCCTTGAGGTACGGCGGCGCCACCTGGGCGGCGGCATCGTCGTAATCCTTGCCGACGACCGCGTGGTGCAGGGTGTTGTCGTCCCGCGGTGGACCGGCCTGCGGAAGGCCGGGCAGGGCGTCGAAGTCGACCGGCACCGACACCTCGACCGGTTGCCCGGCGGGGTCGTCGGTGGCGACGGCCAACCGGGTGTGCCACAGCTCGGTTCGGCCGTCCCGGGTGGCCGGGACGGCCGAGTGGCTCATCCGGACCGGGCCCCGAGGCGGGCGGATGGCCAGTTGACGGGGCAGGGGGACCTGACTGGTGCTCGGCTGCGGGTCGATCGGTCCGGTGAACTCCGTCCCGCCGGCCTGCGAAGCAGGCTCTGCAGGCTCGGCCGATCCGGAGGGTGCGCTCGTCGTCGGCACACCATGGGCCGGGGCCAGGTGGGGCCCGGTGCGCCGAGCCAGGTCGTCGGCGGACCGGGCGCGGGCCGCCGCTGCGTGCCGCGCACGGGTGGCCTCGTCGCGGCGATCCGGGCCGATCCGGGGAGTGGCCGCGGCCACCAGGGCGTGCGGGTCCAGGTCGGAGCGGCGCCGGGCCGGTACGGCGGCCACCTGCGGATCACTGCCGTTGACCTTGAGCGGAAGCCGTCGGATCGCCGCCAACAGGCCCTCCAGGGTGGCCGGAATCGGCCCGTCCGAGACCTGCACCAGGAAGATCAGGTCGGCCCGCCGCGTGAACAGCGGGAGCAATTGGACCTTGCGCTCGTCGAGTTCGGGTTTGGCGTTCTCCACGATCTGCTGCGGCCCGAACTGCACCCGGATCTCCCGGGCGGCCGGCGCGAAGACGTAGGCCGGTCCACCCGGCTCCGGCACCGTGACCTTCTTCGGTTCCGGCCCGGACACATTGACGTCCAGCACGAGCAGGTCGTCCGCCCGGGTCAGCCGGAACGCCGATTTCCACACCATCTGTCTGACCACCTCGCCACTCGCGCCGCCGCGGACGCCTTCAGGCAACCCCGCGGTGGTGGTCCGGCGCATGGGTGGGAGGTACGTAGATTAGCCAACACCGGTACCGGGGTTTCGCCGTTGCCCGGGCGCGCGATCCGTGGTGGGAGCCCGGGCCGTGCCCGCGTCATCGGCGCAAACCGGGTGACGTGCCGTACCCAGTCCCCCTACCCGCCGCCGGTGCTCCCGCGGCAGTTCAGGCCACGGATCGCCGGGGCCGGGGGAGCATGCGGGCGGCGACGAACACGGCCCCCAGGGTCACCGCGGCGGTGACGGCGAAGCCGATCACCGTCCCGGTGTGTCCGCCGCCGGGGACGAGCGCGATGCACCCACTCATCACCCCCACGCCGATCACCCCACCGAGTTGCCTTGCGGTGGAGACGATCCCGGACGCCTGACCCCGCTGCGTGTCGGCGACCGTGCTGAGCGAGGCGTTCGTCATCGGGCTGAGCAGCAGGCCGATGCCCATCCCGACCGGCACCAGGCCGATGCCCACGACCCAGACCGAGTCGAGTGCGACCCCGGCCGCGATGACGAGCAGGCCGGTGGTGAGCGCGGTGGTGCCGACCACGCCGATGCGCCGCGCGCCGACCCGGGTGTAGGCGGTGGCCACCCACCGGGTCGCGATCAGCAGCGGGACGACCATGGGCAGCAGGGCCAGGCCGCCGGCGGCCGGGCTCAGGTCGAGGGTCTGCTGCAGGGTGATCGCGCCGTAGATGGTCGCTACCGTCATGCCGAAACCGAGGGCGGCCAGTACCAGCGTGCCGCCGGTGAACGGTCGGCCGGCGAACATTCGCAGGTTCAGCACCGGGTCCGCGGCCCGGCGGCAGTGTCGGACGAAGACCGCCAGCGCGACGGCGCCGACGGCGGCGCAGGCCAGCGTCGGCCAGGCGAGCAGCCCCCAGTCGGGTAGCTGGATCAGCGCGGTCACCATGGATGTCGCGCCGATGATCAGCAGCGCCGCGCCCGGTAGGTCGAACCCGGCGCCCGCGGTGCGCCGGTTGGCCGGGCGTGCGGTCAGGATCAACCCGATACCGGCGGCGCCGACCGGGATGTTGATCAGGAACCCCCACCGCCAGCCGATGAACTCGGCGCACAGGCCCCCGATCGCCGGGCCGACGGTGGCGAAGGCCTGCCCGACGCCGGCGTACACGGCCAACGCCCGGGCCCGGGCGTCGTCGGTGAACTCGCCGAGGATGATCGACAAGGTGGCCGGCATCAGCAGTGCCGCCGCGGCCCCGGCCAGTGCTCGCCACGTGATCAGCGCGAGAGCGCTGCCGGAAAAGGCGATTCCGGCGGAGGCGACGGCGAAGCCGGCCATCCCCACGGTGAACGCGGTGACCGGTCCGACGGCGTCGGTGACGCGGCCACCGATCGGTAGCAGGACCGCGAGGGCGAGCAGGTAGCTGGACACCACCCAGGCCACGTCGGCCGACGAGAGGTCGAGGTCCTGGCCGATGCTCGGCAGCATCACGCCGATGATGCTCGAGTCGAGAACCAGCAGCACCATCGTGAGCGTGCAGGCCACCAGTACTCGGCTCATCCGGCGGTCCACCATCCCGTTCGCAGTTCCTGGAGTCCTCGCCGATCATTGTCGGCGACCGGGCCGCCCGGAGTTCAGGCAGGAAGCGGTACCTCGGTCACCGGTAGCAGGCCCCCGCCGACCACCAGGATGGTGACCGCCACCGCGACGGCCTGAACCAGCAACAGCGTGATCAACACCAGGATCTGCGCGGCCGCCGCCTGCCATGGGCTCGCCCCGGCCAGCAGGACCCCGACGAAGGCACCGGGCAGCGTCACCAATCCGACGGTTCGGGTCTGATCGAGGCCGGGTACCAGAGCGAGCGCGGCCGCATCCCGAGCGATCAGGACGGCGCTGTTACGGCGCGGCAGGCCCAGCGACAAGGCCGCCTCGAACGCGCCGCGCTGGCTCGTCAGTTCTTCGCCCATTCGCCGCGACGCCAGGGTGGTCGCGGTCATGGCGCCGCCGATGAGGATGCCGGCGATGGGCAGGATCGCCCTGGGGTCGACGGGAACGACCCCGCTCAGCAGGACCAGCGACATCGTGGGCACGACGCCGGCGGTGATCGGGGCGAGCGTCCACCACCTGCTCAGACGCAGGCCCCGTCCGCCGGCGGTGCGTCGCGCACTGGTTCCGGCGGCCACGACGACCATCCCGACGAGGAACAGGATCGTCCATCCGAGCGAGTGCAGAACGGTGCCGATAATGGCGGACACCCCGGCCAATTGGGCGACCGCGCGCCCCGCGGCGAGCAGCGGATCGCGCATTCGGCCGATGCCGGCGAGCCAGGTGGCGATGCCGGCGAGGGCGGCCAGAACGATGAGCAGGACGCCCAGTGCCCACCCGAGTTCGACTGTGTTCACCGCTTCATTCTGGTCCGGGCCGCCGCTCGGGATCGGAGGTGGCCGGTCGCCGTGGCTGGACCGAGACTGTCGGCCCAGCCGGCGGAAGGGGTGATGCTCAGCGCGCGGGGGATACCAGCCAGGGTTGATGCAGGTCGAGGAAGGACAGGCTGTCCATCAACTGCCCGTCCTGCATGGCCTGCGCCATTTCCGGTGGAGGAGCCAGGCTTTCTCGTTGCCGGGCTTCGGCTTCCGAGGTGAAGTAGACCGTCTCGACGAACGCGCCCTCGCCGTGCAACGCGATGGTCGCGCCGATGATCTCGGGGCGGAGCTTGTGCATTTCGTCGGTGTACCTCCGCATGAGTTCCCGCATCCGGTCGGCGTCGGCGGTGTGGCCTTCCATCACCTGCACGAAGCCGGCGTCGTCCGAACCACCCTGCATCCAGACGTCGACCTGCGGGCAATCGAAGAACGTCACCGCGCCGTCGAAGCACTTCTCCGTTTCAGCCCACCAGGCGCCCTGTTCGGGACGCTCACTGTTGCGTCGGGCGGCGTCCGCGGTGTCGAACCGCACCGTCGCGACGAACGTGCCGTCGTCGGTGATCCCACCGGTAGTGCCGAGCCAGCCCGTCGCTCCGGGCTGGAGGTCCGTCCCCCACCGGTCCATTGCTGCCCGCAGGCCCTCGGCGTCGGCGACCTTGCCCTGGATGACCTGGATGAACATTCCGCTGCCTCCTACACCGGAGCGGGGCGGGGACCGATTGGCCAGGCATCGTGACCGCTATGGCCGTTGACCTGCGTCGATGTCGCATCACCGACCTGCCTCCTGAACCGGGCTTGCCCGAGCAGATAGCGAACCAATCCACTAGTTAGCTAGAAACCTGGTCAACTAGTTGGACAGTTGGGAGAGTATCCAGGGGGCTTCGATCAGGCTCACCGCAATTGGAAGGACCCGTGAAAATCATCCGACTCATCGTCGTGGTCACCAGCCTGGTGTTGATCACCAGCTGCGGACGTCTCGATCAGGTGCAGACCTCAACTTCCGGCGCCGCAACCATCGTGGCCGGCTCCCTGACACCGATCCCGACCGATCGGGCGGATGATCCTGGCGCGGCGCTGCATCGGGACGGAGACGATCGTCTGACGCCGCTGTCCCCGTCGGAGACATCGGTGACCGTCATGGTCATCCAGACGTTGCCGACTCAGGGCCGAGGCCCGAAGACCGGGTACCGTCGCGACCTTTTTCGGAGAGGCTTGGGACGACGCCGCATCGGGAGTGCTTTGGGCAGGCAACGGCTGCCGGACC